>JBPBPI010000089.1:0-63792 GCA_050954885.1 Janthinobacterium lividum
ACAAATACTCAACAACACGAGACCGTAAATCTGTACTATATCCGTAACTCATCCCTATTTATAACATTGAGTAATTATATATGCAATCAGCTATAGAATACAAAGAAGGAATGGATATTCGAGATTTTAACCGTAAGACAAAAGCCTTGCAAGATTTAGCTGAGCGTGGAAAATTAGTTAAAACACAGCCTGATAGAGATCCTGAAATTACAAAGGGGTACCGTAAAAATATTTTAGAAGCTGCTCAGGAAAAGTTTGGACAATCAAATCCAGAGATGTTGGCTAAGATTGAAAAAAATCTGAAAAAAATGGATGTTGATCATTTGCATGAGTTACAATTAGGTGGCAGTGATCATCAAGCAATATTAACAATGCTGGAAAAACAAGTAAATCGGTCAGTTGGATCACAAGTGCGTCATCAAATGAAAGATTTACCCATTGGTACAAAGATTGATAAAATAGAAATTAAAGGACCTCAACATTGACAGCTTTAGAAAAAGTAAGGTTTTTAAAAGAGATTAAATGGAACAAGTTATATCTTGATAAATATTTTATAGATATTTCTGTTGAGGAAAACAGATGGCAACCTGGAGAGATTGATGAGCTTCAACAACAATATCCTTGGTTATCTCAATTTTATTTAGATTTTATTGCTGAATTTGATGCAGTTGGTGTTGCTTGGGTTGTGTTCTATGGCTCTCGCAATTGCGATGTCATTCCAATATGGGAAGAAATTGATTACTGGAAAGATCAAGCCAAGGATCAATATCTGCCTTTTGGCAAGGATCCTTCAGGAAGTATTTATGTGTTTGACAGGCAAAATAAAGTTCTCCTTTTTTCTCTTGATGATGAAGAATGGGAAAATCCTGAAGTGCATGCCGACAGCCTAGAGGAATTTATTGATCAATGTTTATTAGGTCCACAATATGCAGAGTTCAATTCGATAGAAAAAGATAATTTCTATAGACTATTAAAAGATCAAGGTTGGGTGTAAATAATTTAAGATTTTTTATGCTGAAAATTTTAAATGTCGATTCTAAATATCATAATACTTGGAATTATCTTTTTTAAATCTTAAATAATCCTGCTTACTTTACGTAAGATTCTGAACATTAATAGAACCTTAACCCGTTGCGGAACAACCAGTCGCTCCAGTATCTGAACCTGCTGCAGAACAACCAGTCGCTCAACCGATTATAAATCAACAGTTTCAGGGGGCTGAAATTGTTCAAGTTGGATGGAAGGGAGATTTAGCAAAAGAGGCACTTCAGAAATTACTGAAAACTTTTTCCAAAGAAACACAAAAACTTGTCGGAAGAACAAATAAAAAGTATAAGCCTCAATTACTTGCTAGAAAAAATGCACCAAAAGAAAATACAACGCTCAAGGCAGCTGAGCAGGAATTAAAAGGAAATCAAATAGATCTCGCCAAACAAAGAGGTAGAACTTATGATCATGTTGAAAAAGTTGAAAATGCACAGGAAGGTTTGCTTAAACATATAAAAAGAATAAAAAATCGTTTGGGTTATCCTGATCTTCCGAATGCTGAGAGAGAAGTACTTGAAAAAGAATTAGCAAAAGCCAGTAAACTTCTTGATCATACGGAAGGGTTTGTACCAAGGAATGTAAAATGAAATTAAAAAGCGTTAAAAAAATTAGAGATGAATGGTGTGATTCTGAAACTGGACAGATTTCAAAAGAATCCTTAGAGGATCTCAAAAAACATCTTGAAGGAGAAGATGAGGACAAATTATGTCGCGCCATAAGCCTTGTAACAGATGCACGTCTTATGCAATTTGTGCCTTTGATGGCAAAACATTTGGATCATGAAGATGATTACATACGTGAACTTCTAATAGGTGATTTGTTGACTATTTTGAAGCTCCCAGAATATGCCAAAGTTGGTCTTAAAATGGCGCAAGACGATGAAGATAGTGGCGTCAGATGTCTGGCTGTAAAAGGTTTAGGATTTATTATTGACAAAGCAGATGATCAAATAAAAAAAGAAATTTTTTGTTATTTTTGCAATGTCATTGATCAAGATATTTACGATGTAGATACTAAACAAGATGTTTATAGAGCAATGACTATTGCTCTTGATATTCCCAGAGATCAAAGACCAGTTCTTGTTGAAAATCCTGATTTAACAAAATTTATTAAGCCAGAAATTGTTCAGCAATTTAAAGAAAAATATGGATTTGAAAATAAAAAGTAAATTAAAAGATATTTTATTTTTTAGCCTCAATCTGCTGCGGAACTACCTTCTAATGAGACTGTTCAACAAGCACAAAAAACACGCGGACGTTCTCGAATTTAGACGTTTCACAATTCTTTAAGTCAACTTAATATATTATATAAATGAATTTTTAAAATCTTTTAATTTCTCTAAAATGATAGTTTTTTAAAAGTTTTAAAAACACTAAATATTTTGATTACTTAGGAATCAATATGAAATATCTTGTTTTATATCTCATTTTATCTATATCCAAACTTTACGCAGGTTCAGAAAGATTAAAGAGTTGTCTGACTCAAGAAATTAACGATATAACAGCAACGTGCTTATATACTGATAAAATTATAGAAGAAATTAAAAAATTATACTCGGTTCCTTTAACACAAGGAATGAGCGAATATACCAAAAGATTTAGATTGGCCTGCAAAGTTAGAAACTCTAATGTTTGTTTTGATGAAGCTATATTTTATGCTTTTGCAATGAGAAATAATTTCATAAAATTTTATAAAAAATCAAAAGAAAAAAAGATATCGTCAGTAAGTTACGTTTTGACATTGGTCTTATAGATAATTCGCTAAACTTTTTAAAAAATGCAACGAAGCATTATAAATTTGAATACGTAGAATTTAGGCTTATAAAAAATCATTTAGATAGAATTATTGAAAAAATTTCTCCAGAACATATTGCATTAATGGAAAAAAATCTTAAATGGTTAAATAGAAAGTCAATTTACAATAAAAATATTAAATTAGGGCCTATAGGTTTAGTTGTGAAATTAAAAGATTTTGATATTATCATGCTAGAAACATTAATATATTTTAACCATAAATTATTATATGAAACTTTTTCTTTTGATGAAGAAACATCTTTAGGATTGTCAAAGTTAATCAATGAATCAGCTATAAAATTAGATAAAATGACTCAATAAAAATTATCTCAATTTTCTACTACCTTTCTGATCAAATATAGTATTCATAAGTATTAATTAACCCGTAGCTGAGCAACCAGTCACTCCACTACCTGCCCCTGTCGCAGAACAACCTACAACTCCAGTATCTGAACCTGTTGCGGAACAACCAGCTGCTCCGGCATCTGAACCTGTTACGGAACAACCGGTCCCTCAACTTGAACAAGCAACAACTGAAACTGTTAAAGAAGATCAAGAAACACGGGGACGCTCTCGAATTCAGACGTCTCACAATCCTTTTGGGTCACCGCGTTCTGTTTCTTACTCACCGATTAAAACATTCATGCTTCCACTACGTGGTACGAAAACTGAGGCGCGATATAATGTTTTGGTTGGAAAAAAACTTTCAAATACAAGGGGTTTGTATTGGTAAAAAATCTCTGTCACAATGATTGTTTGATCTTTGATAACACTGACGTCACCTGGCAAATTTTTTGGTATATTTCCAATAGCTCCAAGAAGACTGATGCCACCATTATAATTTTGCTGCCATGAAATAATCATCTTTGTAGGATCTGTGGTCATGCCAATATTTTGCACCTGAGTTGACACAATTGAGCCATATTTATTAAAATCGAAAGGTTTTAAAACATCATTTGCGGTTTTTAAATTATTTACAAGTAAACTGCGCGTCATATTTTGCCGTGTGATCATATCGCCAATGACACCCGCGGCACGCACCAATTTATTATTTAAAAGAATATAATTCGACAACTCAAAAATTCCTACAAATAACAAAACCATGACGGGAACAATAAGGGCAAATTCTACAAGAACAGATCCTTTGGTGGACCTTATATACTTTTTTGTTAAGTTTAACATTAAACTTATATCCTTATTAACTTGAGGTAAAAAGTTCATTAACCACAGGAGTTTGCGCATGAAGTGTCACCAAATTACTATTACCAAATATGGTAAATAAGGTATCCCAAGTATAACTTAATTTGTATAAGACAGCCTGTCCCCCTGTGCCATATGATCCTGTTTGTCCGTTATCAGCACTCACATTCACAAGATTTGGATAAGCTGATACAGTGACCACCAAGTCATTGGTTTTAATGATTCCCCCACTGTATTGAATGGCAGTATTCCTAATGACTTGTAGAATACTGTCGCCTCTTGTCATATTTGTTTGTGATGCACCCGTCACACCATAGCGAGATGCCTCTCGCACCGCAGCTTCAAGCGCATTTTGAATCACCATCATCATACCCATATGAATGGTGCCAAACATCAAAAGAATGAAAACAGGGGCTAGAATTGCAAATTCAAGGAGTGTGGTTCCCTCGTCTTTTTTATAAAAATAAAATCTCTTTTTAAAACATGAACGAGCTACTTTTTTTCTCATTACTCTTAATTCCCTGTATGGCCAATTTATAGCAAAATTTTTATTTTTTATACTTCACAAAATATCATGCTTTATGGGCAAACACAATTGATGCGTTTTTTTAGAAATATGAGGAAATAATATTAAAAAATTAGGTTTAAATTTTTTATTAAAACCAATGATCACGGCCACCTTTAAAACAATATTAAAAGAGGTCAAAATAAACAAAATAAATCAAAAATAATTTTTAATTTATCCAGTGTTATTTGTTATTTTGTAATTTTTTACAGTATATGAAATATATAAAACTTTTAAATAAAAATTAATAAGTTATTTTTTTTCAAAGACTTACAAAAGATTATCAATATTAAATTTATTAAAAAACTTATATTTTTTATCATCAAAAATTCATTTAAAATACCTATATTTTTTTAATGATTATTTAATTTACATGAGGCATTATAAATTTGTGAGTTGATTATTATGAAGTGACAAATAGGGAGAAGAAAATGAAAACTTTAATAAACTTTTTGAAAGATGAGAGCGGTGCATCAGCTGCCGAATATGGCATACTTGTTGCCCTTATTGCTGCTGTGTCCGTTGCTGCTGTTAAAACCTTTGGTGGTAAAGTCAACACAACCTTTACAGGTATATCAACAAAGTTTTAATAAACAAATATTATTTAGACTTAAGAAGAAAAGGTACCTTAAAATTAAGGTACCTTTTTTTACGACTTTACTGTCCGTCTTCAGACGCGTTTTTCTTCTTTTCTTTCACTTTATCAAAAGCAGCCCCCAAGATATCACCAAGGCTTGCGCCGCTATCGGTTGATCCATAAGTTGCCATAGCTTCTTTTTCTTCGTGAATTTCACGGCCCTTGATCGAAAGAGTCAACTTGCGTGTTGAATGATCAACGTTGGTGACTTTTGCGTCAACCTTTTCACCAATTGCAAATCGATCTGTTCGTTGTTCATTGCGCTCTTTAGAAAGCTCAACTTTACGAATGAATCCTGGAATACCTTCGCTTGTTAACACATCAAGGCCTTGTTCTGTGATGGCTGTAATTTCACACGTCACAATACTGCCTTTTTTGATCTCAGACAAACCTGAAGCATAAGGATCTGGGGTTAATTGCTTGACACCCAATGAAATACGTTCCTTGCCTGGATCAACTTCCAGAACTTTAACCTGTATTTTTTCACCTTTTGAATATTTCTTGATGGTTTCTTCAGGTGAATCTGTCCAAGATAGATCTGACATATGAACCATACCATCAAGTTCATCTGATACAGCCACGAAAAGACCAAATTCAGTAATATTACGAACTTCGCCTTCAAATTCTGTTCCTACAGGATGATTGGTGGCAACGGTTGACCAAGGATTTTCAATACATTGCTTAATACCCAAGGCAATACGACGTTTGGTCAAATCAACTTCCAAAATCATCACATCAACTTCTTGACCAATGGAGATGAACTTATTGGGATGAATATTTTTCTTGGTCCAACTCATTTCAGAGACGTGAACAAGACCTTCGATACCAGATTGAAGTTCCACAAACGCACCATAATCAGCAATATTTGTCACGGTTCCTCGTGCTTTCATACCAACACTGTAACGTGCACCAACATCTTGCCATGGATCGCTCTCAAGTTGCTTCATGCCCAATGAAATACGTTGTGTCTCAGGATTGAATCGAATGATTTGTACCTTGACTGTCTGACCTTGGGTCAAAACTTCATCAGGATTAGTGATACGACGCCATGAAATGTCTGTGACATGCAAAAGTCCATCGATACCGCCTAAGTCGATAAATGCGCCGTAATCGAGGACGTTTTTAACGATACCCTCACGAATTGCACCCTCTTCAATATTGGAAAGCAATTCAGAACGTGCCTCAAAACGAGATTCTTCTAAAATAACGCGACGAGACACAACGATGTTGCCTCTTTTGCGGTCCATCTTCAGAATACGGAAAGGTTGTTCAATATTCATAAATGGGGCTGAATCACGTGGTTTGATCGGACGAATATCAAGATGACTTCCGGGAAGGAAGGCCATGGCACCGTTAATATCAACGGAATATCCACCTTTGACGATGGCAAAAATGACACCATTGACAGTTTTGGAAATTTTAAAGGCACGATCTAATTCTTGCCATGACGCTTCACGACGTGCTTTTTCGTGACTTAGGACGATCAAGCCATCTTTATCTTCCATTTTTTCAATGAAAACTTCAACGCGATCGCCGGGTTTTAAACCTGATTCGCGATTGCCGACCATAAATTCTTTTAAAGACACACGGCCTTCGGACTTTAATCCAACGTCGATAAGCACAGATTCTTTATCGATACTGATGACAGAGCCTTTAACGACTTTACCAATAATATCAGCTGATCCTTCTGGGGTTTCTTCCAGCATTTTGGCGAAATCTTCAAATTCGCCTTCGGGGTTATTTAATTCATTAGACATTCTTTTAATAGAACCTTTCTAGAATACAAAGCTACCGCGTCTGTCAATGTTTATCAGCAAAAAATTGCCACTCTTCAGAACGTCGGCGCATCTCAACATAATCAATTGCTTGGTTGAGAACGTCTTCAGGAGTACAAAAGGACGTATCGATCACCAAGGCGTCAGATGCTGCTTTTAAGGGCGCTTCTGCACGTTGCTGATCTCTTGTGTCACGTTCAATCATATCCTGAAGGACAGTGGTATATATACTCTCAATTCCCTGATTCTGCAACTCTTTGAAACGTCTTTGGGCACGAATTTCAACTTGAGCATGAATAAAAAATTTGATGGGCGCATCGGGACATATCACGGTTCCTGTGTCACGACCATCAAGGATTGTACCTGAAAAATTTAAGGGTGGAGCGGCTGAAAATTCTCGTTGAAAATGAAACAATGCCTGGCGGACGTCATGAAAGACCGCAATTTGTGATGCGGCTTGACTGACCTCATTAAGACGCAGCCCCTCTTGCGCAAGATCTGAAGGCGTCAGCTGAGACGCAATACGCGCTAGTTTTTCCTCATCATCTAAGGCCACTTGATTTTTCAAAGCAATCATCCCCACACAGCGATAAAGAAGACCTGTTTCAAGAAGTGCAAGATTGTAATGCGCCGACAAATGGCGCGCCAGCGTCCCTTTACCAACACCTGCAGGGCCATCAATTGTAATTGTAAACACGATTATATTACTTTGTTTTAAAATCTTTCAAAAAAGTTATAATAGAATAATTTGTAAATTTAAATAACAAAGCAATCGAAGAGATTAAAAAAACCTTTGACTCAAGCAACACTTCATGGCAAATGCCTTATGATAAGATAATGAAGGAGACATCAAACCATGAAACCAGAATGGGGATCAAAGCGCGCCTGTCAAAAGTGTGCCGCTTATTTTTATGATTTAAACAAATCAGAATTTCAATGTCCAAAATGTGGGGCTGACTTTACGCCAGCAGATTATGTTGTAAAGACAAATAAATCATCTGATGCCAATCTTAAAAAAGATTTGCGTAAAAAGTTAACGCCTTTTGCTATTGAAGATCCACTTGAAGATGAAGACATTGATGTGGTCATTGATACTGATTTAGAAGATGAAGATTTAATCGAAGATGTGGCAGAACTCGAAGATGAAGATGTACACACGGTCATCAAGCATGAAGAAGAGATTGATTAAACTGGTGCGCTCGGCGGGATTTGAACCCACGGCCCCAGGATTAGGAATCCTGTGCTCTATCCGACTGAGCTACGAGCGCATTATTTGGCACCTTAATTCATTTAAACAGGTAAGTGAAGATCTTACCTGTTATTTTTAAAATTATGACGATGATTTCCACAGCTCCTCTTGAAGATTTTTTAACAGTTCAAGATTTATCTCAATTGACACCAGACATACAAAGCGCGCATCCCCTTGGCACATCAAAGGCACCTCGAGGTGACATGATTTATCTGAATTGCGAGGAACGTTTATCAACCTTGGGTGTTTTAGAAATCAGGCCCGAGCTAGGTCCTCGCGGCCGGCACATGCATTTACACAAAAAAGAAATTTTTTATATTATCACCGGTAAGATGCAAGGCCGTTATTGGCACGATCATAATCCCAACCAAGGTTATGTTTTTGACCATGGTCCGGGACATCTCATTACCATTCAACCAGGACTTTTTCACGAATTTATCGCCATAGAACCTACTTGGGCAGTTGAATTTTCACCCCAAATTTTT
This sequence comes from Janthinobacterium lividum, assembly GCA_050954885.1. Taxonomy (GTDB): domain Bacteria; phylum Pseudomonadota; class Alphaproteobacteria; order Caedimonadales; family Caedimonadaceae; genus JBPBPI01. The sequence goes on from JBPBPI010000089.1 coordinate 8,752, forward strand.
AATATATCGGATACCGTTTACCCTCAAGAGACACCTTTTGATTCTTGAGCGTCCCCTTGACCTTTTAACCTATAAAAAACCACAATCGCGTCTTTTGGGTTTGGATTTGGGCACCAAAACACTGGGGCTTGCCTTATCGGATCATTACTGGATGATCGCCTCGCCTTTTAAAACGTTAGTACGTCAAAAATTTTCCAGAGACATCCTTGAATTTCAAAAAATTTTTAAGGAATTTAATGTTATTGGATTTGTGATTGGACTGCCCATCAATATGAACGGAACTGAGGGGCCAAAGTGTCAATCGGTTCGTCAATTTGCTCAAAATTTCATCGACTATCATGACATCCCCATTTGCTTTTGGGACGAGCGCCTGTCAACAGTAGCGGTGTCTCGCATTATGATTGAGGCTGATATCTCGCGCAAACGACAAGGTGAAGTGGTCGATAAAATGGCCGCAAGCTTTATTCTTCAAGGATTATTAGATCGCCTGAAATCAAAAAGTTTATAAAATATTACTGTATTTATAAAACATTAAAAGGTTTTGAATTTACTCCATAAAAAAGATAAAGTTAAAATAATAAATAATTTTATTATAAAAATAATAAACAGAGAGACTTCATGACCGACACTTTATCTTTTGACGTCCTTATTGTGGGTGCGGGACCGGCGGGGCTGACGGCTGCCATTAAAATAAAACAATTATGCTTGCAAAAAGGTCAAGATTTGCAAGTTTGTGTCTTGGAAAAAGGCGCGGAAGTTGGCGCACATATTCTCTCAGGCAATGTTTTAAACACCAAGTCTTTAGACGAACTCATTCCTAATTGGCATGATTTAGAGGCACCTATCACCAATCAAGTCACCGATGATCAATTTATGTTCATGACCAAACAACGGGCTTATCGTCTTCCCACACCGCCTCAGATGGACAATCAAGGTCATTATATTATCAGCTTGGCCAATTTCTGTCGTTGGCTTGCCAGTCAAGCCGAATCCTTAGGGGTTGAAATTTATCCTGGGTTTGCTGCTGATCAATGTCTTTTTGATGACAAGGGCCAACTTATGGGTATTCAAACCAAGGCCACAGGACTCGATAAAGAGTATCAACCGACGGATCGGTATGAACCTGGTGTTCAAATTTTGGCCCGTCACACCTTAATTGGTGAAGGATGCCGCGGCTCTTTGACCAAAGAATTGATCAACAAATATCAATTGACCAAATATTGTCAGCCCCAGACCTATGCTTTAGGCATCAAAGAATTGTGGCAAATAGATCCCAAGCATCATCATCAAGGTCGTGTCATGCATACGGTCGGTTGGCCACTCGACCGAAAGACCTATGGCGGTAGTTTTATCTATCATATGGAAGATAATCAACTTGCCTATGGCATGGTGATTGGATTGGATTATAAAAATCCTCATCTGAATCTTTTTGAGGAAATGCAACGATTCAAACTTCACCCTATCTTCAAACCCCTTTTTACAGATGGTCAACGTCTTTCTTATGGCGCACGCGCTTTAAACGAAGGGGGATGGCAATCCATCCCTCAACTCAGTTTTCCAGGGGGATCTCTCATTGGTTGTGCGGCTGGATTTTTAAATGTTCCTCAAATCAAAGGTACACATACCGCCATGAAATCAGCGATGCTCGCAGCTGATGTCGTGGTTGATGCTCTTTTAAAAGATAGCAAACCACGTCTGGGCCTCTATGATCAAAGGTTGCGTCAAAGTTGGGTTTATGAGGAGCTGCATCAGGTACGCAACATTCGTCCAGGATTTCGGATGGGATTTTGGGCTGGCATGATGAATGCTGCCCTTGAGACTTATCTATTTAAAGGAAAAACACCTTGGACTTGGTCCCATGCCCATGATCATCAAACCTTACATTTGGCATCGGAATCACAAAAAATTGACTATCCCAAACCAGATCAAAAAATTACCTTTGATCGCCTTTCATCGGTTTATTTGTCCAATACAGATCATGCCGAAAATCAACCCTGTCACCTGGTTTTGAAAAATCCAACACTCGCGATTGATTATAATCTTCGCTATTTTGATTCGCCTGAACAACGATATTGTCCGGCGGGTGTCTACGAGATTTTACGACACAGTCAAACCAATCGTCCCTATCTTCAAATCAATGCCCAAAATTGTGTTCATTGCAAAACGTGTGACATTAAAGATCCACGCCAAAACATCACTTGGCATACTCCTGAAGGCGGTGGTGGTCCCCGTTACCCAAATATGTAAATCATCATGAATTTATTTTATTGACTGATGTGCTAGTTTTATGTTTATGTCGTCTCTCAGTTTTAAATTTATTGTCTACTACTCATAATTTTTATAGAATATTACATAGATTAATATCTATATATTAGTAAATTTTATATTTTTAATGTCAAAAATATATATTATATTAAAAATTTCTAATTTATTATTAAAATGTAAGCAACAGATTTATAATAATAATAATTCTTATTGGTCATAAATTCATTTTAATTGCAGAAAATGCATCCCCTTTATTCTGAAGTAACACTTGATAATTTCTTATTATGTCCCTATATATTGGATATATTAATTTTGACAAGGAGTTACTAAATGAAATTAAGTAAAAAAAGTTTATTACTGACAACATTGGCATTAGGGGCTTCGTTCTATAGTATAGTTCAAGCCCATAATAATGACTTTGGTCATTCGGATTTTATCGCTGAATCTCGCGATAATGTTATGCCAGCCGGTCATCAAGCTAAAGGTTTTGGATTTGGCCTAGATATTGATGAAGATTATCTTGGACAACCTGCAGCCGTTAAATCTGAGTTAGATCAACCTGCACGCACCCATAAGGTGACCAAAAATATTTCTCTCGACGACGTGAAACGTGCAGCCTACATGGCAGACATTGCTTACGAAGGTTATGCCATGCCTTTGAATGCTAAAGTTCATGAAATGGGTGAAAAATCAAAAGAATTGATGAGAGCACATTTTCAAGCATCAGGTCAGTTTGAAGATGGAAAATTTAATTTAGACGGTATGCAAGAAGCGCGTTCTAAAATTCATTTCTTTGGTCAAAATGGTCAAAAAGATGGCGCTATCATTGAAGATACCGACGGTAAAATTTATGTTTCTTATCGCGGCACCATAGGTGAACTTGAAGATTGGGGTAACAATCTTAATGCTAATAAAAGAACTTCCAAAATTGCACCAGATTTAAAAGATAAAGATGGCAATGCTGTTTATTTTCACAGTGGTTTTTTAAACCGTTTTGAAAGTACATTTGATGAAATCAACAGTATTTTAAATAAGATTGCAACTGGTAGAGGCCAAGATGTTAAAGATCTTCCTTTGACAATCACAGGACACAGTAAAGGTGGCGCAATTGCACAAGATGCAGCCATTTTATTAAACTATTATTATGAGAATAAAAATATCAGAAATATTACGTTTGCGGCGGCGCGTTCTATGAATCACGCTGGTGCTAATGTATTCAATGAACAATTATAGCTGAATAAGGTTATGTTTTGTCATTAGAGGAATATTAAAATATTGGTTTGCCTAACGAAAAGAGAATTGTGTATGTCAAAACATAATCACATTCAACTATAGATCCAGAAAATACTGTTTCCGTTGTGCAAAGTTACGATATTGTCCCAGCAGGCGCTGCAGGATTCATAGGTTACAAACATATATCTGACACAAATCGACTTTATGTGCCTCGTATGTCCGGCATGCATTTTATCTCAGACTATATAGCAGGCTTAAATTTCATGAATATCTTGTTGGATAATAATCTTGTCCTTAAAGATGATATGGGAAATATATATACCGGAAAAGGTGATACAGGACGCGGAAATCCTCTTCTGCGAGGACTTTGGAATGCTGGTGTTCGAATAAAGAATACAGCAATGTGGCAAAAAGGTTATATTAATTATACGGCAATGCCTGCAGGTTATGGTTCTTCAAACATCACACGTGATATGTCAGAAATTCAGAAAGAATTGGTATCAAAATACAATTTTTTGAATTTTTCAGCAACACCTTATAATCAAGCAACACCAGTAGTTGCACCTTATAATGCTGAAGATACAATTACGCCAAAAAGTGAAAGTGCAGGAAACCCAATTCCTTTTACGAAAGTAGCGTCTGAGCAATTGAAACCCGTTTTTAAAGTGGTGGCACCTTCTGAAATCAAGACAAAAAAAGCAGTTGAACTTGTTCAACCTTCAGCCGGTGCTAAAAAAGAAGGTTGGGGTGGCTGGTTAAAATCAAAAATTTGGGGATAATATTCTTAAATTTAACCATAAAAAAAGCTCGCCTCTGCGGGCTTTTTTTATGATAAAGATTTATTTTTAATATATATGATATATCTTCTAAATTTTATGACGTAATTTTATAATCATAGGCTAAAGATCAAATGCATATTCCCAAGGCTGATACTTTATTTCCCGCATCCTTTAAAAATGATGATGATAAAAAACTTGCCTTTGAACAATATCGCATATTAGTTGAAACTTTAAATCATCTTCACACCATTCGTGAAAGCTCTAATTTTTTTTGGATTCCTGTTAATGTTGGCGCCATATCTGCCATTTCTTATGTCAGAGAAATGGATAAAGTTGCAACTTTTCACAAACAAATCCTGGTATGGCTTATTATCATAATTGGTTTTGGCATGTGCTTCAGCTGGATTGTCTATTTAAGAACCATTCAACAATCTATTGAAAAACGTAATGAATTACTTATAAAATTGGAAAAATTCTTTCCAATTCCTTTGTTTACTAATCTTTTATATAATCAAAGCCACACAGGAAAATCCAAACTGACCATCACTCAAATTTTAGTTCCCTGTTTATTTTTAGGTGGTTACTTATTTTTTGCCATTCTTATGTTATTTTTTTCTACAGAAGTCGTTTAAAAGTTTCGGTACTCTCTTAAAATAACGCTGACAATGGCCAAATCAAGGGTGGGAAGTGAGAGAATATCTTGATTCAATTGATCAATGCGGTTGACCTTTTCTTGATTTTCAGCAATCCAAACCACAACAGCATCGCTGAATAAGAAATTTTCTTGTTTCATCAAATTCAAAATTTGTTCGACCAACTCAGTTTGTAATCCATATAAATCTTCAATGGCGCCATTAAGAGCCATACGCTGCCAAGATGATCCTGTTTTAATTTCATTAATACGTTTTCTTAAAGTTGCTAAAGAAAATCTGACGCCGACTTCAAAATATATTTTGGCAACTTCTGGAATATTGGCGCCGATACGGGCGGCAATTAAAATAATGTCCGGCGATGATGCCGCAATTTGCAACACGGCAATTCTTTGAGAAAGATCAGCGCCAATATTTAACATCTCGTAAGACGCAATCGATTCTTCCAGTGTTTTTTTGGTTTGATCATCTAAACATTGATTAAGATTTTCTAAAAAAGCATCACTGCCAACTTTTAAGACATTGGTGGTGGTTAAAATACCTTCGTTCATATGATAATGTTTAATTAACCAAGGCATGATGCGTCTGACAATGACCAACACATCCAACATAACTTTCATCTGATGAGTGGGCAAAATACGATCTTCTAGGCTTTCAATTTGAGACCATAAGGTGGGCAATTCAAATGCATTACGCACCACTAAATAAGATTTTACAGCTTCTTCAATTTGGCACCCTGTTTTACTCATCATATCATAGAGATAACTGGGGCCTAGATAATTGACCAATTCATTGATAATCAAGGTCGCCACAATTTCCCGTTTCAGGGGATGCATCAAAATATTTTCTTTGTAATTTTCTTGAATAAGTTTTGGAAAGTAACTTTTAACTTCTTCTTCTAGAGCAAAATCATCCAAAGCAGAAGAATTGAGGATCTGTTCATAATAATCAATCTTGGCATAGGCCAATAGCACAGCAATTTCAGGGCGTGTTAGTGATTTTTGTGCTGAAAGCATTTCAGCAAATGTCGCGTCATCTGGTAAATATTCAATTGTGCGATTAAGTTTTCCTTTTCCTTCCAAATACCGAATTAGTTTAATTTGCTCGTCTAGAACTTTAATTCCTTGTGCATCGATTAAAGAAATGGCTTGGGTTTGCAAAAAATTATCTTGAAGAACCAAATCAGCGACTTCAGATGTCATTTTAATCAATAAATTATTACGCTCTTCCATACTTAATTCATGACGGTGGATCAAGGTGTTGAATAATATTTTAAGATTAACTTCATGGTCGGAACAATCAACACCTGCCGAATTATCAATGGCATCCGTGTTAATAAATCCACCTTTTTGAGCAAATTCAATGCGGCCCAATTGTGTGACCCCTAAATTAGCTCCTTCCCCAATGACGCGACATTGTAAATCTTTGGCATTAATACGTACATTATCGTTATTACGATCGCCCACATCGCCTTGAGATTCTTTAGAAGATTTAATAAAAGTCCCAATGCCCCCAAACCACAAAAGATCTACATTCAACGTCAGTAATTTTTTGATCAATTCGGAAGGGGTAATTTCAAATAATTTTGCTTTTAAAAGCGTTTGAATTTGCGGCGATAGAGTGATGATCTTTAATTTTCTTTCAAAAACGCCGCCGCCTTCAGAAATTAACGCAGGATCATAATCTTGCCAGGTTGACCGCGGTAGATCAAAAAGCCGTTGACGTTCTACAAAACTTAAAGCCATGTCCGGCTTTGGGTCGATAAAAATATGCTGATGATTAAAAGCTGCCACAAGTTGAATTTTATCAGACAACAACATGCCATTGCCAAAGACATCACCTGCCATATCGCCAATGCCCAATACGCTAAAAGGTGTTGTGTTGATGTTAGTGCCAAGTTCTGAAAAGTGTCTTTTCACCGATACCCAAGCACCTCTTGCTGTGATCGCCATTTTTTTGTGATCATAGCCAGCCGATCCCCCTGAGGCAAAAGCATCATCAAGCCAAAACTGATATTCACGTGATACAGCATTGGCATAATCTGAAAAGGTTGCAGTTCCTTTGTCGGCGGCCACAACAAGATAAGAATCAGCGTCATCCCAACATACAACATGTTCAGGGGAGACAGATTTCCCTTTCACTAGATTATCTGTTACATCCAAAAGACCACGAATAAAATCTTGATAACATTCAATTCCCTCGGCCATAATTTGATCACGAATAGGATTGATTAAGTGTGACTTGACCACAAATCCCCCCTTTGATCCCACAGGTACAATCACAGTATTTTTTACTGTTTGAGCTTTCATCAAACCCAAAATTTCAGTCCTGAAATCTTCAAAGCGGTCAGACCAACGAATGCCACCACGTGCAACCAGTCCACCACGCAAATGAATAGCTTCAAAGCGTGTGGAATAGACGTAAATTTCATATTTCGGTTTGGGCAGTGGTAGTTCGTCTATTTGATGTGAATCAAATTTAATCGACACATAATTTTTAAATTTTCCCTTGGTTGTTTGATAAAAATTGGTTCTTAGAGAAGCCACCACAAGATTTAGATAATGCCTGAGAATTTTATCTTCATCGGGACTTTCAACACTTTTTAAATCTTCCAAAATTTGACCACGCAATAGCGTGTCGTCTATGGCTTGAGAAGGATCGAATTTTTCTTCGAAAAACCGGACTACTTTGGCGGTAATTTCAGGATATTTCAACAATGTCGATTCGATATAATCTCGGCTGTAAGTCAGACGTATTTGTTTCAAATATTTAAAATAAATACGAAGCAAAAGACATTGACGAATGGTAAGTTGCGCCCGCAATACCAATCGATTAAAACCATCGTTTTCAATAGATTCATTTCGTACAGCGTGAAAAGCTTCAATAAAACGATTGGTATCACGGTCTAGATTGATAGTTTGCTGGCTGCGACTTTCTAGTTTAAAATCATGAATCCAACTATCAGGTTGATTGTCATATTTGATCCGAAATGAATTTTCACGCAAAATACGCAGATCAAGGTTTTCTAAAATGGGTAGAATATCAGACAAAGGCAACGATGTTTTAGGATGGTAAACTTTTAAAGAAATGGCACTTTCATGATCTTCATCGCTGCAATAGAGCCGTGCTTCCAAGGTTTGATTTGTCTGTATTTTTTCCAGCATTTTAATATCTTGAATAATTTCTTGAGACTGAAATTTTTCTTGATATCCTTTAGAAAAAGAGGCTTTATATTTCCGGTAAAGCTGAGCCCCTTCATGATCGCCAAAAGAATCCAAAAGGGTAATTTTTAAATCATCTAACCATGATTGACCGACCACAATAAGTTTTTGCTCAATCTCTTCAAGATTAATTTCGCCGCGATTTTCATGATTTAAATAGACAATGTAATGAACGCGCGCTAAAGCCAATGAGCCAAATTGTGCTTTATAATCGCTAACACGGCCTTTTAATTCTTGAGCCAACACTTCACCAAGCCGGTCACATAAATCTGAATCAAATCGGTCCCGAGGTATATAGACAAGACACGATAGAAATCGATTAAATTGATCACGTCGCATGAACAAGGCCACGCGCGGGCGTTCCTGTAATTTTAAAATGGCAATGCCGATCGTGGTCAGTTCATCAATTGAGGCTTGAAACAAATCATCTCTTGGCAAAGAATCCAAGATATGAATCAATGATTTTCCATCATGCCAATTGGGTGATAGACCTGCTTTTGCAGAAATCAAACTAATTTTATGACGCAACAAGGGAATATCACGGGCACTACTGTCATAAGCAATTGAGGTAAAAAGACCCAAAAAAACATGAATTCCAGTAATTTGTCCTTGATCATTAACTTTTTTAAGGCAAAGCGCATCTAAAGCCACGCCGCGATGCACATAAGAAATAATACTTGCTTTATTGATCAACAGGACTTGAAGATCCATCAGATATTGACGGGTTTTCCGATTAAAAGTAACCCCTTGAAATATTTTTGCTAAATCTTGTAAATTTTCATCATTTAAAATGCCCATAATATTATGGCATTGAAAATGACGCAACATTTTACCGCCTTTAGAGATAAAATCGAAACTACCATAGCCAAGATAGGTAAAATGATCTTGCTTAACCCAATTTAAAAAATTGACAATTTCATCTAAGTTTTGATTGTTCTCAACAATTTTTTTATTTTGACAAATTTCTTCGATCACTACATCTGTCTGAGACCGCATTTCTTGCCAGTTTTGGGTCGCATAACGTACATGTTTTAAAACTTTGGGTAACTCTTGCTTGATTTTATCCACCATTTCAGGTGATATATTTTCAATAATTTCACAATGAATCATCGATTCATCATAGCTATTTGCGACTTCTTGATCTTGAGACAAAATTTCGGTTAAATTTCCTAAATCATCTCGAATCACTTTGAATACCGGATGAATAATACGGCGAGGTTTAATATCAAAACTGTGAAGAAGTTCAGTTAAAGAATCGACCAAGAACGGCATATCATCGTTAACAATGTTAATGACAATGCGATCACATAAGGTTGTCTGAAAATCGGGCTTCCAATAATAAACTTGAATTTTTGGTACATTTTGCTGACGCTGTTTGGTAAATTGCCAAAGATCAACCAGGCCCAAAGCTAAACGATCCAAGGGAATCTTTTTTAAATCTTGATAAGTGGGATTGACACTGAATTGACGAATAAATTTTTCAATCACAGAGTGTTCGCCAGAAGGAACATGATCAAAGACGATGCTCATAAGTTGATCAAGAAGTTGATTTTTTTCTATTTTTTGTTCTAACTTCACGACTCCGCCTCACTGATTTTGGTGATATTCACTGACACGAGTATGAATGGATTTAAAAAGATCTTCAAGTCTGAGACATGCATTTTGAGAAAAGAAAATAAATGAAGTTTTATACAGAATTTAACGATATTGGAGCGGGCGAAGGGATTCGAACCCTCGACCCCAACCTTGGCAAGGTTGTGCTCTACCCCTGAGCTACGCCCGCTTAATATCCATAAGGTATGAGTGGGATAATAGACGACAAAAAGACTTTTGCAAGAAAAATTTTAATTTTTTTTTAGATCATGAAAAACATAAAAAAAGATCTTAGAATTAAATTCTAAGATCTTGATATAAGTCAATTCAACGAAAATTTATTTTCCGTGTGCCATTGAATTTTGGCCTTCCATCGCACCATTTTTAGGAAGTGTCGCACCATCTAAATTGGCTGGGTCTTGATTTGTTGATGGATTGAGTATTGATTGGTGTCTTCATACCACTGTTCGTTGTATCGTTAATGCTTGAATGATTGTTTATATCTCCAGAACTTGGCATGGAATCAGTATTCATCTTATCGTGCATAGTGCTGCTATCATTTGCCATGCCACCACTATGGGTGGTATCTGTTGACGTATGATTTGTCTCTTGAACAAGTCCTTGACTTGGATAAGTTTTACTTGCATCGGATTCTGCAATACTCACATTTGAAAAACTTAAAGCTGTAATTACAGGTATAACATAGCGAATCATATATCTCTCCTCATTATTTTTATTGAGACAACTTAATGTCTAGATACAATATAACATAAATTTTAAATCTCGAAAGTGGTATTATTAAAATAATATTAAATATTACTTTGTTAATACATTTATTTTACAACATTTACAGATTTGCCCCTTGCTTAAAAGCTATGAAATCGTTAAAAATAAATAAAATTATTTATCTTAGGTTATCTACATGATTGATATGAATTTTCTACTGAATTCTCTTGATACTAAAGCTGATTGGATTGGACTGAGGTATGTTCGCGAACAGGCGAAGACGCGACTGGCTCGCCAGGGTCAGCTTGATCCAGTGACCACCTTAATGGATGAAGGCATGATGGTTGAAGTGTTGTATGAAGGACAATTTGCCTCGGCCGGCACACATGATATTTCTGTATTTGGTGTTCAACAAGCCGCAAAATGTGCGCTTACACATGCTAAACATTTAAAAAAATATCAATTATATCCCTTTGATCCTTCGGTGCGTCCCCCCTCTCAAGGACACTATCAAAGCCCTGGCAAACAGTTTTTAGATTCATTGCACAGCCAAGAGCTAAATGATTTGCCGGTCAGTCTGTCTCAAAAATTAAAATTAAATAATCAAATCATCAGCACCAGCGCCCTGTTGATCTCAATTGATCAACACACGGCATTCATCAGCTCAAATGGCGCTGAATTTAGTCAAAATATTCATCAACGTGCCTTACATTTGTCAGCCACAGCACAAAAAGGGTCCGTTATTCAAACCAGATCTAACGGCCTTCCTTTGGTACAAAATGGTGATGAATTTTTTCAAGAATCAAAATGGTTTGATGAAGCAGAACAAGTCGCGCGCGAAGCCATCGAATTGACCGAGGCCGAAGAATGCCCAGAAGGTGTTTTCGATGTTATTTTAATGCCTGATCAATTGTATCTTCAAATTCATGAATCCATTGGACATCCTATTGAATTGGACCGTATTCTTGGTGATGAACGAAATTATGCTGGGTGGAGCTATATCAAGCTTGAAGATTTTGGCCATTTTCAATATGGCTCGCCACTGCTTAATATCACCTTTGATCCTCATTTGAAACACGAGTTCGCCAGTTATCAATTTGATGACACAGGTGCACCGGCTGAGCGCCATTATTTGATCAAAGACGGCGTTCTCCTTAGGGGTCTAGGAAGCCTTGAAAGCCAAAGACGAAGTGGTGTCCCGGGCGTTGCCTCAACGCGGGCAAGTTCTTGGAATCGTCCCCCCATTGACCGTATGGCCAACATCAATCTTGAGCCGGGTACATCAACCCTTGAAGACATGATTTCGTCAACAGAAAAAGGGATTTTAATGAAAACCAACAAATCCTGGTCCATAGATGATTACCGCAATAAATTTCAATTTGGCTGTGAATATGGTCAATTAATTGAAGGCGGCAAATTGACAAAAACGATCAAAAATCCCAATTATCGAGGTGTTTCAACACCTTTTTGGAAAAGCCTAAAGATGGTTGGGAATCCTTCAACCTTTGAAGTTCACGGGGCGCTGACCTGTGGCAAAGGCGAGCCAAATCAAATCATTCGCGTGGGTCATGCAACACCCCCTTGTCTTTTTACCAATGTCGAAGTTTTTGGAGGCGGAAAAATATGAACCAAGATTCTTGGCAAGCTCTCGGCCACACCCTGACATCATGTCTTCAATTGGATGAAGTTATTAGCTTATCTTTGACTGCGGAAGATACTCTTTACGTTCGTATGACCCAGGGTAAAATTCGTCAAACTTCCGACATTAAACAAGGATTTGTCGAAATCCATTTTTTTAAAGGCAAAAGAAACCTTAAACTTATTTTGCCCTATACTGGAAATCTTGACCATGACGTGAAAAAATTTCAACAAGGTTTAACGCAATGTCGTCTTGATATTGAAGGCGTCCCCGACGATCCTTTGGCACAGATCCCTGTATTTCAAGAACCCTATCATCGCACGGCTAGCCATAAACTAAATCGTCTTGATTTGCTTGATCAATGTTTAGAATCGACCCAAGGGCTTGATTTTGTTGGTCTTTTGACCGTGGGTGAAATGATTCGGGCTAATTTTAATTCAGTGGGCCTTAATCAATGGTTTGAATCTTCAACTTTTGCTGTTGATTTTTCTTTGTACACCTCAAATCAGCAAGCGGTTAAAGGTATTTATGGCGGTCTGCATTGGGATAATCAGCAGTTTTCTCAAATTTTACAAGAAAAACGCCGTCAACTTGAGCATTTAAACTCACCTTTGAAAACTATTGAAAAGGGTAAATATCGGGTTTATTTTGCCCCCGAAGCCGTCAAAGGTTTAATCGATAGCCTAGGATGGCGATTGGGCGTCAGCCAAGATGCTTATCAGCGGGGCAGTTGTGCCCTTAAAAAACTGGTCGATGGTGAAGCCAAATTGTCGCCACATTTCACGCTTCAAGAAAATTTTACCTCGGGCGAGACACCACCTTTTAATGAATGTGGTGAAATTGGCGCGCCTATTTTGGCTTTGATTGAAAATGGCGAGTATCGATCTTTGCTATGTTCATCGCGCACCGCGCAAGAATATAAAATTTCAACGAATTTTGCCTCTCAACAAGAAAGCATGCGGTCTCCTGAAATTTTAGCAGGTCAATTGTCTCAAGAAAATATTTTAAAAGAACTTGGCACCGGATTGTTTGTCTCTAATCTACATTATTTAAACTGGAGCAATGTTCAAGAAGGACGCATTACCGGTATGACCCGATTTGGATGCTTTTGGGTTGAAAATGGTGAAATTCAGGCACCGGTTAAAGATATGCGTTTTGATGAATCTTTGTATCATTTTTGGGGCCAAGGACTCGATAGTTTGACCAGTACATCCTATACTTTTCCCAATTTAGATACCTATTATCAACGAAACCTAGGATCCACTAAGGTGCCTGGCATGATTGTCAACGATTTTACTTTTGTCGGTTAATGATCGTCTTCGCTGACGATCTTGGCAATTTTTGAGGTGTACGCCATGGCAAGGGCAGAAAGTAAGAAAGAAATATGAATGATGACTTGCCACATGACATTTTTTTCCGACAAATGATCGATATTGATAAATGTTTTTAAAAGGTGAATGGACGAAATCCCAATCAGTGCCAAGGCCAATTTAATCTTCATGGTGTTGGCATTGACATGAGACAACCATTCAGGAATATCAGGATGATCATCCATGCGAAGGCGCGAGACAAAGGTTTCATAGCCCCCAATGATCACCATAATCAAAAGATTTGAAATCATCACGACATCAATCAATCCCAATACAATCAACATAATTTCATTTTCGCCAATCCGACGCACTTCGGTAATCAGATGAAACAACTCGACTAAAAACAAGTAGACGTACAAACCTTGGGCCACAATCAAACCAAAATACAGGGGTGCTTGCAGCCAACGGCTTGAAAATATAATCATGGCCAAATAACTGTCGGCAGGTCCTGGTCTTTTGAGCTTTAAAGGCGTATTCATTATTTTTATTATATTTTAAATTAAACAATTAATTTTTATAACAAATATTTAAAATCATCACAATGAAGAAGTGAAATCAGCAAATTTTATTTAAAATTATTTATAATTCAATACATAAATTATCAATTTTTGTATTGTAAAGATAATTGCAAAACTAATTAAATCAACTCTTCGACACGGTACTCCAGCCGACGTTTAATTTACCACTGTGGTGTGAGACTTTGGCTTGTTGGTTGCTGATAAGTTCTTTAAGACGCGTGCTATAGGCTTGGAAATCTTCTTTAGCTTTGGTATGGCGCGCGGTTAAATCTTGATAAAATTCTCCGTGTAATTTAGTGACTTCTTTACATTTTTCGGGCGTTTCGGCGTCATAGTATCCTTTTGACGCCGCCCCTTCTCCCTCAGATTGACCTTGTCCTCCTAAAGTTTCAGGTTGCTCTTTAGCAAAGTCAGATTCTTGTACCATTTAAATTTTTTTCCAATTCAACGTTGCTTTAGCCACACGCGTGCCCAAATGTTCAGCGGTTTTTAAATCAGCCTCAGGTGGTGCTTGATCAGCACTTTGATCAATATTTGATTGCGCTATCGCCCCCATAAAACTGCCGAGTCGATTTAAATCGTCAACACTACCGTGACTTGAATTATTTCCCGGCATCAGTCCTAGGCCAATCCACACCATGCTGTGTTGCATGGCAAAGGTAAAGAGTTGTGTGAGTGTCATCAATTTGTCGCCATTTTGCGATCCAGAATTGGTGAAACCAGCGGCAATTTTGTTGGCCCATTTTTGATTGTGCCAAATTTTTGAGGTGGCATCCATAAATGTTTTAAAGGCGGCTGACGTACTGCCCATATAGGTGGGGCATCCAAAGACGATCGCATCCGCTCTTTCAAAATCTTGTTCGTACGTTTGAAAGTCATCAACAGAGACCAATTGTCCTGTGACATTACCCACTTGTTGCACGCCCCTTAGAACAGCCTCGGCTTGCGCTTTGGTATGACCCCATCCACTGTGATAGACGACGACGACATGTGACATTTCTTTTCCCTTTTTTTATTTTATTTTATTTTATTTTTTAGTTTATGCATTCTGGGTCTCAAAACAACCCCAAAAGAATAAAGATTTTTAAAAATTAAAAATAACTTGACCCGTTAATTCTGGGGGTGTAAGTGTTGCAAAAGAAAGTTTAAAGAACTTTTTAAAAGGATATATTATCTTCATTTCTGAAAATATTTGGTCTCAGTTTCTTCGACTTTATCTAGATCCACGTATTTTTATCATTTTTTTTCTAGGCTTCTCTTGTGGTGTTCCTTTTTTACTTACGGGATCAACCCTCAGTATTTGGCTGAAGCATGAGGGTATAGATTACAGCTTTATCGGATACATGGCGATCACTATGCTGCCCTACAGCTTTAAATTTGTTTGGGCACCTTTTGTTGATCATTTTAAAATTCCTTATTTGACGCATTGGCTTGGGCGTCGCCGTTCTTGGATACTTTTAAGTCAATTGGGCTTAATGATTTGTCTTATGGGTCTTAGTCAAGTAGATCCAGCCAAAAATTTAGAATTTGTGGCATTGTGGGGCTTTGGTATCGCTTTTTTCTCAGCCACCCAAGATATTGTGACCATGGCGTATCAAGTCGAGCGTTTACAATCAACCCAATATGGTGCGGGAGAGGCTAGCGGTATTTTTGGTTACCGGTTGGGAATGTTGCTATCGGGTGCAGGCGCCTTGTACATGGCAGAATTTATATCTTGGGAAAATATATATTTAATCATGGCGGGATGCATCAGCATCGGCATTGTTACCACACTCATTTGTCAAGAACCTGACGTGCCAACGTCTGAAACAATTTATTTCACACGCACTTCCGGTCGTTGGTTTCTTCACATCATTGTAAATCCTTTTTTTGATTTTATGCAAAGGCGCGGTTGGATATTGACCTTACTGATTATGTTTTTCTATAAATTGGGCGATAATTTAATCGGGAATATGCACAATTTACTCTATTTTGAATTGGGATTCAGCAAAATTGAAGTTGCCAATGTCTCTAAAATTTTTGGTATGTGGACATCTGTATTTGGTGGTTTTGTCGGCGGTGTCATGATTTTACGCTGGGGGATAATCAAAAGTCTTTTCTATGCGGCTCTTATCCACGGTATTGCCATGTTGGGATACCTAATTATTTTATATTACGGTTATAATGTATGGGCGCTTTATGGCACGGTGGCACTGGAAGATTTTACCAGTGGTCTACGAATTACTGCGCTATTTGCCTATCAAATGACATGCTGTAATTTTGCCCACAGTGCCACTCAAATGGCACTACTGACGTCACTAGTTCATTTGGGACGGGTGATTTGCTCGGCCCCTTCAGGTCTTTTGGTTGAATCATTTGGATGGGGGCCTTTTTTTACCCTAAGCGTGTTAAGCAATATCCCCGTACTTATCATGGTGTGGTATCTTGCCCGCACTTTACAAGAACCTTTGTTTTATTCTTTTCAAAAACCTTCATCTTAAGTAAGATTTGAATCATAATATTGTATAAAATATGCTAAGGAGATGTCATGTCTGAATCAATTGTCTATGTTGACACCTTAACTATCGCCTGTGACGGCCACAATCCTGCCTCATCCCACCCCCGTGTTTATTTAAATCTTGAAAAAACCGGCCGTACCATTTGTCCCTATTGCAGCTGCCTTTATATTTTAAAGGTTTAATTTTGAAATTTTGTCAAACTACAAATTATTTTTTTGCTAAGTAATTGATATGTAATATTAATATATAATATTATTCATATCTGTCATAATTTGTTAGCAATTTTGTTTCATTTGTCATAAAACTGATTAAAAATTAAATTAATTTTTTAAAAGGTTTGAGATGAAATTTAATAAAATTATAGGCATGTGCCTTTGCTTGTGGATAATAAATTTTGCTTTTAGCATAAGTTTAAAGACATGTGATGATGATCAAGATGATTGCGAAATATCAACGACTCAATCTTGTGAAATTATAATACCCCAAGATATTTTCGATTTAAGTGGCAATCTTACAATTTTGAAACCTGAAGAAATTATTCTTTCTGAAGATGAAGATATTAGAGATTCTAGAAAGTATAAAAACCAAAACCTTTATAAATTGCGACTCGTGGATCGTGCATTTAGAGATGCCATGACAAGTTATATTATTCGTCATGAAAAATCTTTTATTACATTAACACCAAAAAAATATTTTCGATTTCAAACTTCTTTACGTAATAGTTCTTCTTTATATCAACCTTTAGATTGCATGTCTTTAACAACTCAAGTTTGGATTCGTGGAGATTGGAATTTAGATCCTGATAATTTGCAACTTGAGGAAATTTCAAAATCTATGATTCATTTAAAAGAATTAGATATCATGACAAATAAAAAAACAAAGCAACGACAAGATTCCAATAATTTAATATTTGCGACTCTTATAAAAAAAATGCAATCTTTAGAAAATTTTTCAATAAAAAATTCAGTGACATCTGCATCAGCAAAAATATTTTGTCAAAGTATAATTCTTTTATCAAATTTGACTAAATTAAGTATTTCAGGTATTGCAGAAGTAACATGCATTTCTGATATTTGTCGAATCATTCAATTTCTTCCCAAGTTGAAATTTTTATCTTTACCTTGCAATGGTGTTGGAGATGAAGGCGCACAAATTATTGCAGATAACCTATGTCATATTCCAAATATTGAATCTATTTATCTTCGTATAGGATTAGGTATTAATTCTTTAAATTCTCATCTTAATTATATGACTGATGAGGGTGCTATATCTCTTGCAAATAAAATTGTTGATTGTTCAAAATTAACTTATTTAAATTTGGATTATAACTGTATAAACCAAGATGGTTTAAATGCTTTGAATAAAGCTCTAAACACACTAAATTTTAAGAGCTATAATAATTTCAAATTATCAATTAAGAATCAAAATTTATACAAAAATTACACAAGTTCTTTATAAAGAACTTGTGCCTAAAAAATTACTAATTTAATTTCTAAAAAATTCTATAAATTCTTCTAATGTTTCATGTAATTTAAAACCTAAATTTTCTTTAACTGTATTTACTCCTCTTTGAATTGTTTTACGCATCAATTGTTTAACATTTAAGTCAGGATTCTTTTTCAAAATTTGTGTAGATAGCTTTTGGATATCAATATATTCGGACAGTTCTTTAAGCTCTGGAAATAATTTATCGGCATGCAATTGATAATAATGATCAAACACTTGTCCTGTTGTAGGTAATGTTGGATAGTTTTTAAAATGCGTTTGTGCTTTGACCAAATTTGGCAAATACTCAAACTCTTTTTCCTTCATTTTATAACCGTCAGATTCAATGATTTCTGTAGATGCTATAGATATATATTCTTTCATTAAATCTAAACTACTTAATTTATCTATATCTTTTTTACTGAAAATATCCCTATCAATCCATGCATAATCATCATTTTGACAAATTTTTATCAGTTCAGGATAAAAAGCCTGGCCAAAAAAGGTAAAATAATCCATAAACTTTTCTTGCGGTGAAGGCCAGTTTGGAAAACGCGACATGTGACTGAAGACAGGCAATAAATTATCTAAAAGCTTACCCACAAGCTTTGGTTTGGAAGAATAATTTTCTGCCAATTTTGAGATCGAGCCATTAAGATGATTTTGAAGATGCTGGTGAGGTTTTAAATCTGGACATGTTACAAAATAAGTTTCTTGAGTCCAAAGACGTTTAAAACGCTTATCTAAATACTTAAGAACCGGATAAGTATGATCTGCCAAAAGATTATAAAATACGTCTAGATCTCTGGATTCATCCGGTGCATCCATAAAATTTCTAAAATTACGATAAATTGGAATTAACTCCTGCACAATTTTACTATTTTCTGGGTTTTTAAAAATTGTATCATTTGATAAATCAGAATGATCTTTTAAAATACTTTCAATGACTTCTTTTGAATTTAGGTTTGTAATTGAGGGATACAGCTCAAGTTGATATTTAAAAAAATGTTCAAAATCTTGAACACGTGTTGGCTTTTTTAAATAATGTAAGAATTCGCATTCAATAATTCTAAATCTTTCTGCCCACCATAGAATTTCAGGATCCTTCTTTTGATATTCAGGACATTCTAGTAAACTTGCCACCACGTTATCTAAAAGTTCAACCATAATTTCCGAATTTGAAGCACTAGGATTTTCACTAAGGATCCCGTGTACTTCATTAACTTTATTTATCGCAACAAAGCGTGTAATTTCTTTAATTTCAGGATAAATTGTTGCCGCATGAAAATTAAAAAAATCTACAAACTGTTCTAGTCTTGAAATTTCTGTTTGTAAAGGTCGACTATATGAACTATAGAGCGCAAATAAAGGTTGAGCTTTTCTTATATCACCATAAGTTTTTTGCATTTGATGGTTAATAAATTTTTTCAAAAAATCTGATATAATTCCTTCATAGCTGACTTCTGGATTTTTAAATTTTGATTCCTGGATAAAATCATCAAGATCAAAATTTGATTTTTTTGTAAAATCACTTGCATTAAATTTTGATAAAGCCTGTCCATATTTAAAGTTCATTACAATAAAAAATTGGTCCAATTTAAGACGTTCTGTTTCCGTAACAGGTGTAGAGTTTTTATATAAATCTTCTTCTTCATGATCTTTGGCTTTAATATTGACATCTATTAAAACACTCAAAGATGTGCATAACAATAACATTGACTTAATTTTTGACATTACATTTCCTATTTTTTTGATAAATTTAATAATATAAATAAGAATTTTATTGTCAAATTAATTAATTTATGTAAAATTTTATATTAATTTTTGATATATGCTAAAGTAAACTAAAGAAATTTTTGATTTCATTCAAAATAATTGTCTTTTGACTTAGCTTTTCTTGTGGCATTGAAGCATTTTGCAATATCTTTTCTTTACCGCTTAACCTTTCTGCAATGATTTGACTGAGGGATTCAACCACATCAGGATTTTCATAAAATATGGGCTGCAGATCTTCTTTTTTAATTTCAAACAAAATCATATCAGTCAAAGCTCTAACAGTGGCTGTGCGCGCCTGCCCCATTAAAAGGGCAATATCGCCAAAAAATTGCCCGGGGCCCAGTGTTGCAATGTCTTTCGCATCTGTCTCGTTATCTTTATTAGCCTCAACCGTGGCGGCCCCTTCGTAAATCAAGTACATTGAACTTTCTTGGCTCCCTTGCTGAACAATGATCGCGCCTTGAGCATAGGACTTTTGTGTCATGGAAGAGGCGAGTTTTGACAAACTTTCTGGCGATAAAGGTTGAAAAATATCAACCATCTTCAAAATTTTTTCAGGCATATTATCTTCAGAATTTTTAAGATCATACAGGGACAAATAATGGGCCAGTGATTGCAACACTTTATGTCTGATAAGCTCTCTTTGAGTGTAATGTTCAACGCCAAAGCTGACTTCATACACAATGTTATCGTCATCCATATTATGAGCTAGCACCTGATTATATTGATAACGAGTTTCGGGTAGTGTCATCAAAGCCGATGTTAAAATACGATCAACCCGTTCAAAGGGAATTTTTTGACTGATTTCAACCTTTAAAATATCAACGCAATATTCAGGAATAAACATATAACCATTACGAATCAAATCACCATTGGGCACATGATAGTGATAGCCGTATTCATTTTGCAAAATTGTCGTGCGCCAAGTTACTTTGATAATTTGACCACGCTTTTTTCCGCGGCCTTCAATCCAATCACCAATTTTAAAACGGTGATCTGCATCCAAAATAAAGCCGGAAGCAGCGTCCATGATGATAGATTTTAACGCAAAGACGAGAGATGCACTGATGATGGTCCCGGCGGTTAAAATGTCAGAAAAATTTTGTTTTAATGCGAACAAAAAAATGGTCAAAAATGTCCCTAAAATAATCAAAAAATTAATTAAATGAATAAATAAGGGGGATGAATTGATATGATGTGACCCATACGACGATGTGGTCAAAATCAAATTAATCGTACGTTTAACAAACAATCCCACGCATGCGATTAGAACAATTTGTACAAATTTTAGGGTACCTGAATTGAAATATAAATTCAGCTTGAATTCTGTAAGTAAAAATCCAAAGATTAAAATCATACAAAAGGCCAAGCCAATCCAAATTTTAAGATAATTCCTTTGAAGCATCGCTGACACTTTTTTTTAAAATTGCTCTACATTTCTATTATGCCTTGAAAAAATTTTTTTTTAATTAAATTTTATGTGAATAATATGATCTTAATTGTTTTAAAGCTGTTGTAAAATTTTACGAATGCCCTGAGGTGTTTCAATGGCACTGCATAGATTTTCTGCCACAATAGATTCTGGCATTTCTGCAATCACACTTAATTGTGGATCTTGAACAATAACAGTTCCCCCTTTTTTGACAATTTCAGCACATCCCTTTAAACCATCGCATCCCATACCAGTTAAAATAATGGCCAATACATTTTTTAAGGGCGCCAAGCTTTTATACAAAATGTCAATTGATGGACGATAGAAATTTTCAGGCGGGCTATCTACGATACGGATATGCAACTTTGGTGTTGTTTCAACAACCATATGATAATTTCCAGATGCCAGATAAATACATCCTGGCAAAATTTCTTGACCGTCTATTGCCTCGTAAACTTTGATCCCCGATTTTTTTTGAAGATATTTGGCAAAAACATTTATAAATTGAGCCGGCATGTGTTGAACAATTAAAATGGGATACTGAAAATTCAATGGAAAATTATCAAAAATTTTTAACAAAACTTGAGGTCCACCTGTCGAGGCACCAATTGCCACAATTTCAAAAGGATTTAAAGGCCAAGGTCTTAATTTTATACCTTTTAAATCAGATGCTGTCTTTTTTACGTCTGTCTCTTTTAAAGGTATTGAAATGTCAGACCTAATTTTTTTGAAAAAAAGAGAAGAACTGCCATGTAATATAATTTTTTCAATAAGTTCTTGTCGAAAATTTTCGTTGTTCAACAAGCCTTTGGTACATGATGGCTTTGTTAAATAATCACAAGCCCCTAATTTCATGGCCTTTAGGGTTAAATTAAAAAAAAATTTGGCCTGGGTCGATACTATGATAATTTTTACATTGGGAAAATTCTCAACAATCAGAGGGAGCGTCTCTAGACCGTCTAAAATCGGCATCACAATGTCTAATAAAATAACATCGGGTTGTTGTATTGTTGCCAAAAGATTTAATAACTCTTGGCCATTGACAGCAACGCCTAAAATCTGAATTTGCTCATGTGAATCAAGTGAATTTAAAATCAGACCACGAATGACAGCAGAATCATCAACGATTACAACTTTAATTTTTTTAATTTCTAATGTTGACGAATACGTCATCACTTAATTCACCTTAACAGATAAATAATGCCCAAAGATAAACATACTTAATAAATTTATAAATTATCGTTTGTTAACAAAGCATTGATGTTCATCATAACCATTATCTTTCCGTCATCATAAAAAACGCCATCTGCTATATTTTTCCAAACATCATCCAATGTTTGCGGTATTTTTTCAATTTTATGACAAGGTACTTGAATCACATCTATCACGGATTCAATCATCAAGCTGTAAAGCTCATCTTTATGTTCAACCACAACATTTATGGGTGGTAGTTCATCGGAATAATACGATAAATTTAACATTGAATGTAAATTGATGGCTGTGACCACGCGGCCACGGAGATTTAAAGCACCTGCCACTTTTTTGGGAGCTAATGGAATAGGTGTAATTGTTTGAACACTTAAAATTTCACGGACTTGAGACACGGGAATACCAAATAGTTGTCCCGCAATAATTACAGAGACGTAATCTTTTTTTGATTCCAAAGCAATACTATCATTTTTTTGAAGCTTCATGCGGCCCTCTTTTTAATTTTAGAGAGAAATTCTTTTAACATAGTCATCATGCCTGTACGATCTGTCTTTGAAAAACAGGCATCAAAGCCATATTCTTGACTCTTTTTCTGATTTTGCGCATTGAAATGGGTCGAAATGCCAATCAAAGGCGTGTCCTTCCAAAGCTCAAGGGTCCTGACTTCGCTAACAAAAATGAAGCCATTCATCTTTGGCAATTCAATGTCACAAATGATCGCATCATAGATTTTATTATGTTGGTATAAATCCAAGGCTTCTTCCGCACTTCCCACCGCTTTAACATGATATCCTTCAACATTTAAAAGAGGCATCATTAAATTTCGGAAGAATATGCTGTCATCAATTAAAAGAATATTTTTGGGATGATCGTGGGCTTCATCAAGATCATAATCATCTTCTAAAAACCAATTAGGACAAGTTTTTCTGATAAAATAATCGACATTCAGAATTTCTGTTGTGTGATTTGCAATAATGACATTCCCCAAAATACCAGGGAGATTAGATTTCATTTTTATATCGATGGATGTATGAACAATATCTACAATCTCATCGATTAAAAAACCAATGAATTGATCTCGTTCTGAAAAAACAATGACTGTTTGTTTGGAAGATCTAAGCCCATAATGAGCCTCGTTCATGGCAATTAAAGGCATTAAATGATTACGATATTGAATAACATAGCCACTTTCAATTGATTCAATATCGGATGTGTTAAATTCTTCCAGCCTTGAGATAAGACCCAGAGGAACCGCTTTAAGAATTTCATTGCCTGCTTTAAAAATCAAAAATGAAATTTTATCCAATTCCGTACTATCTTCCATTTCAGAAATTTTTTCTGGAATAGTTTCATGAGAAGACATTTGTACAACTTGACTGACAATGCTATTGGGATCCAAAATCATGATAACGCGACCATTTCCAAGGATTGTATTGCCAGAATAAAAGGGAATATTTTTTAAAATTGAAGCCACAGGTTTTACAACAATTTCTTGTGTTTCATAAACTTGATCAACCACAATGCCGAATACTTGAGTTCCCACCTGTGTCACCACCACATAGCGTTGGGCAAAATCGCAATATTCATTAAAATTTCGAGGCTCTGTTAATTTCAAAATTTCATCTAAATACACCAAAGGTAAAAGTTGATCTCGTAAAGCCATGAATGACGCCCCGTGAATTGTTTTAATTCGAGCAGGTGAGCGAGGGGAAATTTGTACAAGTTCAATAATTGATATTTGCGGAATGGCAAAACTTTCTCCTTTAACATCGACAATCAAACCTGAAATGATAGCCAAAGTCAGAGGAATTTTTATGTAAATATTAGTGCCCTTCCCCTCAATTGATTTAAGTTCAATGGATCCGCCAATTTTTTCAATATTTGAATGAACCACATCCATACCAACACCGCGGCCCGATATATTTGTCACTTCACTCGCAGTAGAAAATCCAGGCAAGAAAATATATTGACTGATTTGAGAGGTCGATAAATGATCAATTTCATCTGCACCTACAAGATTTTTCTCAATCAACCGCTTTTTAATACGCTCAAAATTAAGACCTTTACCATCATCTTTAATGTTGACCACAATGTGACCGCCTTCATGATAAGCATGCAAGGTAATTTTACCTGTCTCTGATTTTCCTTTAAGAAGACGATCAGCTGGACTTTCAATACCGTGATCAGCGGCGTTCCGGATCATATGTGTCAGTGGATCCTTGATCATCTCAAGGACTTGACGGTCTAGTTCAGTATCGGATCCAATAAGTTCAAGCTCTATTTTTTTGCCCAGCTCATTACTTAAATCACGAACCAAACGGGGCAATTTATTCCATGCGTTTTCAATGGGTTGCATACGCGTTTTCATGATACCATCTTGCAATTCTGATGTCACAATATTTAATCTTTGCATCGATTGCATCAGCAATGGATTTTCATTGTCACGTGTCATTTGCATCAATTGGTTTCGTGTCAGCACCAATTCTGATACCATTGTCATTAAATTTTCGAGCATTGAAACATTCAGACAAATGGTTTTTCTTGAGATAGATCCTTCATCTTCTAGATAACTTCTCGATTCTTCTAGAGCTTTTTCAACAAAATCTTCTTGTCCTAAATTATCGTTGTCTTGAGAATTTAGATCAATACTACAATTTAAATCCTCAAAATTTGAATGATAAAAATTATCAAGTTTTTTAATTAGGTTTGTATTATCTTCATCAGGCTCGCGTTGATTCTTCTCAATAAATTTTAAAATTTCTTTGATGCGATCAACACATATTAAAATTAAGGTGACGACTTCTGGGGTGACACTTAATTTATTTTCTCGCAACTTACAAAGTATATTTTCACCGGCATGGGCCAGTGCTTCTAATTTAGGCAAAGACAAGAAACCACACGTTCCTTTTATCGTGTGCATGGTTCTGAATATTTTACCTAAAAGTGTTGGATTATCAGGATGGGTCTCAAGTGTGATAATATCATCATCAAGGGCTGAGATATTTTCCATTGACTCGATTAAAAACTCGCCCAAAAGTTCATCCATTTAAGTTCACCTTATCTTTTTTAAAGACATACCTCAGCTTCGCAATAATCTCTTAAGAAGGGGTTAATAAAAAATAGAAGTACGATAGATATAAGAGGGTGTGTGCCTTTCTATTTTTAAAAAGGTACAACTACTTTGATATATTAACCGGCTGCTTGCAGTAAAGTTTGGCCATTAGGAATAATTTTGGGAACACTGACAACCATTTGATTGCCCAACTTAGGATCACCGTTGATCGTAAATTCAAGGGGTGGTGGTGTTTGCCCTGTGGCTGTTTGAGTGCCCGATGCATTCATCTGTCCGCCTTGATTGTTAACCTGGCCTGTTGATGTTTGCATCTGGTTATTTTGAGTGGTTGCTCCGCCTTGCGCTTGACCACTTTGAGCGGACGTGCTGCCCTCTTTAGGTTTTGCAAATGGTGCATAAGGATTGGGCAACAATTGTTGTGTAACAATTTGAAATTCAATATAATCACCGACTTTCACGTCTTTTTCAGCCATCAACTTAATACGTGATTTATCCAAGAACACAATGGCATTTAAATAGGCGGTCAGACCTCGTGAAGCCGGGTTCACTTTGACAATTTTGATAAGTGCGCCATCCTCTTTAGATTTATATTTAGTAACAACACCTAAATAACCCATAGCTAATCTAGGTGCATTTGCTACTTGACCATTAGAAGCATTTGGTGTTGGCGTCTGAGTTGCTTGTAACAAACTTCCTAAGACAACCGTGCTTAAAAGTAAAGATTTTAAGAATTTTCTTAACATATCTATTTTTCCTGTTTTATAATTTATTTTTATAGAGACACTTAAAACAATATAATTAAAAAAAAATTCTGACAATAGATTCAGTTGTTAAGATAAAAATTTTAAATTTTCGGCATTATAAGCGTTTTTAAAAATTCATAGGCTAAATTAATTTCTTTTAACTGTTCTTCAGCTTCCCGTGATCCTTGATTCATATCGGGATGATATTTTTTAGCCAGTTCTAAATATCGTATTTTCAATTGTTTTTGGGTATAGGGATATTGCATATCCATACGGGTCAATGCACGGCTTTCTTTAGACCCAGGTGCAAATTTAACACTAAACTTTGGTTGCTTTTCAACAGGTATATCACCCTCAAAATTTAAAAAATCTTTTTCAAATTGTTCAACGTGACTATTTTTGGCAACACGTTGAGTAAAAGGCCAAGTTGGGCGTTGCCAAGTTTCGTCCCATCTCTGTTCATGGTCAATTTCTGAAGGATCCATCCCTTGATAATAATTCCAACTCTCGTTATACAGGCGAACATGTTCCAGACAAAACCAGCGATAATTACGCAAATTTTCCCGGCTACGTGGTGCTTTAAACTCACCTTTGTTAAGGCATCCCTCATACTCACATTGTCGTTCAAGAGGTGTCACTTCATTAAAGAAAGGATGTAATTTATATTTTTTTGTCATTATCTTAAGGGCAAATAAGTTTTTTTAAGCTTTTATTGTCTCATGTTCTTTTGGGGTGCGTAAAGTTAAAGAAAGTGCGTGAACTGATGTTTTCATCAAATCATCTAGAACATCATAAACGGCACGGTGACGTTTTACAGAATTTTGCTCAGCAAATAAATCAGACACTATCATAATGCGAAAATGAGTTTCTTGGCCGGTGCCGGATTCTCGATGACCTCGATGTTTGGCAGAATCATCGATCACATCCAATATCAATGGTGCAAAAATTTGTGTCAATCTTAAGATAATTTCTTGTTTAATGATGGTCATTATTTTTCACTTTAGGGGGGACAATACGTATCAATGTCAATTGATTTCGAACACGGCGCAAAACACGCAAACGAAAGCCATGAATGACAAATATTTGCCCAATTTCAGGAATAATCTGTGCTTCATGTAAAATAAGACCTGCAATTGTGGCCGCCTCTTCATCGGGTAATTCCCATTGAAATTTTCGATTTAAATCACGCAATGTGGTGGTTCCCACAGAAACCACACTGCCATCGCGGCCTTGCCAAACACCTTCCAAAGGTTCATCAGTTTCATCTGAAATTTCACCAACAATTTCTTCCAAGATGTCTTCAAGGGTGACCACTCCTTGAAGAGCGCCATATTCATCAACCACCATCGCAAAGTGTTCTTTACGACGTCTGAACATCTCAAGCTGTTCTTGCAAGGTTGTGGATTCAGGAATGAACCAAGGTTTACTGGTGAGCGCCAAAATGTCAATGGGCTGAGATGTTTTTTGGGCTGAATTTAACGCACGAAGTAATGCTTTTGCATGGAGTATGCCCACGATATTATCTTTATTATCTCGCCATAGAGGAATACGGGTGTAAGGACTTGAAATCACTTGATCAATAATTTCGTCCAAGGGCAAGGTCATATCAATCATTTGAACGTTGCGCCTGTGAATCATAACTTCACCAACCTCAACGTCTCCCAAATCTAAAATGCTATGAAGCATGGCACGTTCTTCGACCGCCTCTAAATCATGGGGATTGTGTAGATCAATAGCCCCCCGCAATTCTTCAAGCGAGCTATTTTTTCGAGCATGAGGATCGTAATCAATTCCTATGATACGCAGAGATCCTTCAGCCGCAGCTTGCAGCAATCTCGCACCTGGTGAGAATATTTTTACAATGTAATGAATGATACGAACAAATTTAAGCGTCATCTTTTCAGGATTGTTCAATGCCAAAAGTTTGGGCAATACTTCGGCGTAGGTGACAATTAGTATTGTCATCACGGATGTTGCATAAAACACACCATTTTCACCAAATTCTCTAATAAAAATATCGGCCGTCAGTGACGTCGCCAAATTGTTGACCAAAATGTTAACCAGCAATAAAGACCCTAAAACCTTTTTCATGGAATGACAGAGCTTTTTGGCCAAGACGGCACGGACATCTCCACTTTTGCTCAAGCGATGCAGCTTTCCTAAAGAAGACGATAACATGCCTGTTTCTGTGGCTGAAAGAACACCTGACAAAGTAATTAAACCAATGATAAGTAAAGCTGATGCGAACAAGGAAATGTCCATGGTATACGCAATAATCTCCTAAAATTAAAATTAATCAACAAAGACTTTTGGATTATTATAATGATCCAAATTAAGTCCGGGCCTATCATCTCAGATATTTAACCTAAGGACAATGTTTGTTCGGATCTCACACAATTTTTATTTATCAAAAATTATAACAAATTTTTCTCAATTTGTTTGTAATCAACATTTTTATAATTTATAAAACTTAACATATGAAATTTCTCGTTTATTTTTTAAAGAAAGCATCAAATTGTTTATAAAAAAATTATGCCTAAGTTTGATTATCTTACTGAATTTAGGATTGTCAGACAGTTGGGCGGGTCGAGCAAAATTTAATTATACACCCTCTGGTGAAGAGTCTGAAGAATTGCTTACGGCTGTTCATGAGCTAAATGCAAATCATATGCATACTTGCCTTAGAGGATATGTAAAAATTGAAGATTTATCTGAACAAGGAGATTGGAATGCTTTCAAAATAATATGTCATATAAAAAATGAATCTCAAGATAAATCTGATTATATTTCATATATAAATCATATTTATTTAATATTATCTGAACAAGAAAACTATAGTACTCTGGGTTTATGCGGTAAAATTTTATCAGATATGAATGATTATTTTAATGCTTTGCCTTTTTTAACTGCTACCTGGGAACATCGGCAACAATTTCAATTTTCTTTAGAAGACTTAGACTATAATTATATTTCAGTCTTATGTAATATAGATCCAAAAATTATTAATGATCCTATTAAATTTTCTGAATATTATAAAAAAGCCTGGGAAATTTCTAAATCTTATCTAAATAGAAAAGATAATGACTATAAAATGCTTTTTGGTATGTTATTTTACCAATTAAAAATTCATAATCAAGAGCGACTTATTAATGAAATTGGTCATTTTATATATAATTCTGATGATAAGCATTATTGGAAAGCTTATAATAATGTCTTTAAAGATTCACTTCATCTGGAAAGACTTTTTCGTCAAAGAAATGTTGTCGCTGTTGAAGGAAATGGCGGCTTTATAATGAACGATGGTCTTGCAGATAAAAAAGCGAGAGAGCAAAGATTTATAGAAAATTCTTGCAAAGAAATTCGAGAGATTGTGGCTCAAGAGTTATCAAAAATACTGGCCACAGAAGATGTGCCTCAGCAAGATTTAAAAAACTTTGGTGTTGAAAAGATTCATCAATTAGATCCCGAACAAAAAAATATATTTGGTCGTTATTTAATTCATGGTTTCGTTGATCGTCTTTTTCCAACGACTTCCATAAATATGGATATTGAAGAGTACATGGAAAAACATATTCCAGCCAAATCAGATAAACAAAACTTTTTGGTAGAACAGGTTTTATCTCAATTTAAAAATTAGAATATACAAATATTGGGAAAAATTTTTTACTAAAGTTGATTATTTTTCTCAATGTCCCAATTTTTTTTAAATCTTATTTTTGTTGTTAAATTTTAAAGTTAAAATCTCTTTTCAGAATCTTCTTGTGTTTCATCTCAAGCTTGTTAGAATTTTTATAATAAAAATAAAAACAGGGGTTATTTCATGAGCTATACCAAAGCTCTTAATTATTATCTTGATGCTGATCCTTATAAACATAAAATTCAACCCAATGAACGTGCGGGCATTATTGCCTCTTTAAAACTGTTGACATTGGGTATGGATGAGACACTTTACAGTCATAAGACATCTGCGCAAGCCTATTATTTTGTCACACAAGGCAGCCTCAGTTTGGAACGAGCAGATGGACAAACAACCATTGTATCTGCAGGTCAGTATTTGGGTGAAGAAGCCGCATTGGGCCTTGATTCTTACATCAGCAAAGCTGTGGCCCGTGAAAACACACAAATCATCCAATTCTCAGCCCAAGATTTTCAGACTTTGCTCCACCAAAATAGTGAACTTCAACGTCAAGTTATTGCAAGTTTTACCCATAAAATTAACCCTGATCGATCTGGCCTGAATCCTGAAAAATCTTCGTCAAATAATTCAAAAACAGTCTCTACCTCAGATTCTTCATCAACACTTGGATGGATTTTAAGCCTGGTTATTCCACTTTTTGTTTATGTAATACTATCCAAAACACTCATCGATCAAAATGCACGACTTTTTTTAACAATCCTCAGTTCTGCTTTTTGCCTATGGTCATTTGCTTTGGTGCCCCCTTATATTTCAACCCTTTTGGTGATTGCATCTTCTTTGGCCCTTGAACTGGCGCCCAAAGAAATTGTTTTATCAAGTTTTGCCACCGATTATTTTTTAATGTTATTTTCGGTCTTTGCCCTTGGCTCTGCTTTGGCACAATCGGGTATTTTATATCGCATGATGTTGCTTATTTTAAAATTCATGCCCCCTACTCATTTTTGGACTAATACATCGGTCTTTATTTTGGGCGCTGTATGTACGCCACTCATTCCCTCGGCACATACCCGTCAAACCATGTTTCAAAAATTTACAAAAAGTTTAATTTATCAATTATCTCTCTCACCCTCGAGTGTAACCGCCACAAAAATTGCGTTGACCGCGTACACTGGCGTTACGTTACTCAGTCCGGTATTTCTAACCAGCTCCCTTTATAATTTTTTTATTTTAAATTTATTAAATATCAATCAAGAACAATTTAGATGGGTTGAATGGTTTTTATCTGCCGTACCCACAACAATTTTTTTATTGCTTGGGTTAACGCTGGCTTTAAGCTTATTTTTTAAAGAAGATGAAAAACCTGTTCCCTTTCGAGAACGTGTTGAAACTCAACTTCAATTATTGGGCCATGTTCAAAATAAAGATCGAGGTTTAATATTTTTAACACTTGCCTACCTTTTTGGACTTATCAGCATCAATTATCATGGTATTTCAGCGGTTTGCATTTCGCTTATTATGATGATTTGTTTAATTATGTTCAATTTTATTTCGTCAGAGCGTTTAAGAGATCATTTAAATTGGCCTTCTTTATTTTTATTTGCTTTTTTAGGCGGCATTGTTGCTTTATTTAATGCTCTAGAATTGCCGGCAAAAATTTTGCCGTTTCTTGATATATTTGGACAATATATCCATCGTGATTTTACTATATTTGCCATGCTTTTGGGCCTTATCCTCATGATATTTCGCATCTTTCTACCTTACGGTTTGGTTGTGGTGATGGCCGCCACTTTGCTGATTCCCTTTGCCCAACAACAAGGGTTCAATGGCTGGTTGGTGGGATTTTTAATTTTGCTTTTTTCCAAAGAAAGCTTGATCCCCACAACATCAAGCTCTTTACAATATTTTATGGCAAGCTTTGTTCAAGACTTGGAAAAACAGCGCACACTTTTGTGGAAATATCATATCATGATCAATTTGATTAAATTTCCAGCCGTTTATTTCTCTATTTCTTTTTGGAAAGGCATGAGCTTGGTATAAAAATGAATAAATCTCCGCAAACCAATGACATCAGAAATATTTTTTGGGCTAAATTAAGTTTTATCTTTATTTTCTTATTAACGCTTATCTTTTTCATAAGTCTTAAGCCACGCATTATGGTGATCTATAGCTCTCATAAAGACGATCCCAGAGTTCAAGAAATGAATGCCGGCGTTCAATACTTTTTTGCCAAAAACAATCAAGCATCTATCATTTATCAGTATCTTGATACCCAATCAAATTTAAGCGAAATTTATAAACTTAAAATAGGCATATTAGCCCGTCAAATTATTGATCGTGTGAACCCCAATTTAATGATTTTATGCGATCCCCTCGCACAAGAATTGGTAGGACGAAATTATGTAAATACATCCGATAAAGATATTGTTTTTTGTGGCGTCAAAGATAACCCTCAAGATTATGGTTATAACGAAGCCCACAACGTAACAGGTGTTTTTGATATTTTTCCATTAAATGCTGTTAAAGAGGTAGCTTCTTTAATGTCTATCAAACCAGTTTCTATCGAAAATCCTGTAAAAATTATTCTTCTTGGTGACAATTCAGAAAAATCAAAAAAATTAAAACAAATTTTAACAACCTATGATTGGACACCCCATCGACTGATTGATTTGATCACAGTCAATACTTTTGAAGATTGGAAATCCGCCATCGCCACCAGTGGCGAACGTGCTGATTTAGTGATTGTTGCAGGATATGAACGCATTTTTGTAGACGATAATTTGACCATTTTAAAAAATTCTCGTGATTTAATTCAATGGACCTTAAATAATACCTCTTTACCTATCATTGGAACGTCCATTTCTTTTTTTAAAAATGGCGGCGATATGTCAATTGTTTCATCGCCTTTCAGTCAAGGTGAAGAAGCTGCAAAACTTGCCTCTCAAATTATAAACGGTAAAAATGCCAAAGATTTTCCTTATCTCAAGCCTCATGATTATCAAATTTATGTCAACGAATCGTCTAAAAATAATCAAATTAATCGACTTCCCTCGGTTTATAAAACATTTTCCCATGCGCTGACCTCGTTGCGAACAAAATAATCAATCTTTCACAATCTGATTGCTTGATTTAATTCAGGTCTATAATATTATGCGATATATTTATTTTTAAAATTTAAGGATCTCTGTATGTTAATTGAAGCCATGCGTAAACAAGCCGAAACTTGGTGGTTCCGTGCTTTTCTTTTGCTTTTGGCATGTTTATTTATTTATCAGTGGGGTTTTCACGGCATGATTACCGGATCAGGCACCACAAGCCGCAATTTGGCATCGGTGGGTGGTACAAAGATTAATGTCAATCAATTTGCCCGAGAACTGTCACGCGAGATAAGTCGCATCAAAATAAATTTTAAAAGCGATTTATCAGAACAACAACAAAAGCAGCTATATCCTTATGTTTTGGAAAACATGATTAATAATTTGCTGCTCGAGCGCGAAGCAGATCGCTTGGGTCTTCGTGTGACAGATGATCAAATTCGATATGTCATTTCTGAAAATAAAGACTTTAAAACATCAGAGGGAACCTTTGATCAAAATCTATTTAATAATTATTTGACCAACATACAAATGTCGGAAAAAGATTTTATTGATATGATTCGAAAAGAATTAAGACGCAATATGTTGATGAAGACCTTGGGCGGTGGTATCAATTCTTCTCAAATTTTGACAACACGCCTTTATAGTTACGAACATCAACGACGCCTTTTGCAAGTGGTGGCGATTGAAAGCCATCAATTAAAACTGGCTAAAGATCCGACAGAGCCTGAAATTTTGGACTACTATAATAAAAATCCTGCAAAATTTACGGCTCCTGAATACCGGGACATCACGGCGTTGATCTTAACCCGAGCTTTAACGTTAAAAGATGTCAAAATTGATGAAAATCAACTAAAAGATTACTTTGATCGTCATGAGGATGAGTTCAAGGATCGAAAATTTGATCAAGTTAAAGATGACATCAAAAAAGAACTGGAAAAAAGAGATGCTAATGAAAAACTTTTCACTCTCACTAATAAAATTGATGATGCTCTAGCAGGCGGTGCAAGCCTTGAAGAAATTGCCAAAAATTATAGCATTGAGGTAACATCCTTTTCCCATGTGTCGGCTGAGGGTACTTATGATCCTCAACATAAAGCAAATGATTCTGTAGATGCATCTGTCAGTGATCCCTTGCAATTGCGCTTGATCAGTGAAGCATTTAATGAAAAAGAAAATGACTCTTCTAAGGTTATTGAATACAGCGAAGGTAAGTTTTTTGTCTCTCATATCAATAAAATTTACAGGGCGCATCCCTTAACTTATGAAGAGAGTCAAAAAAATGCCAAGGATTTTTTGATTCAAGATCTTAAAAGTGAACAAGCCAAGAAGATAGCTCAAGAATTTGAATCTGTTGTGAATCAAGGTGGCTTGTTGACAAATGCGGCTCAAGAACGAGGTCTTAAGACAACACAAGTTCGTGTCACGCGTAAGGGTCCTTTAGGTCCGTCGGCTGTCTATCTTCCTGATAATTTTATTGAGAATTTATATCATGTCAAAGTGGGTGGTGCAAAAGCCAGTTCTTACTTAAATGATGATAATCAACAAGATTATATCGTAGGTTATGTCGAAAAAGTTGAACCTTTAGAGACACCGATACCAGAAGATCGGATCAAAGAATATAAAGATCAAGTTCAAGGCGAACTCTTTAACGACTTGTTTGTTCAATATGTGACATCTTTACGTAAGATCTTCCCCGTTGAATACAACAACAAAGTTTTAGAAGGACTTGCAAAGTAATTTCAAGGGCATCAAGTCTTACTATTTGATGCCCTTGAACTCCAAGGACGCGTGCCAATTTCTTGAGCCACAGTTTTTTCATAAAATCCTGACGGTGTAATCCATAAAAGACATCCGCCTTGATCGTTACCATTGGTGCTTAAAAATTTTAATGTTTGGCCTGTTTTTTGATGGATCAATTGACATTCCCAATCGCTGTGAAAACATTTTTCTTGTTCTTGAAACAAAACATCTGATTTTTTGAAATGTAAGATGACATGATCTGAATTTGCCGTGATAAAATCTTGATCAAGTCCTTGTTTTTTTTGTTTGATACAATCTTTTAATTTAAGACAGTCGAGACTTGCCGTACGTTTCATCCACGACTCGCGCGCAAAACGCCCTGCTCTCATGGAATTGACAATCAAATTGTGCTCCAAATGTTCTTGTGAATTGCGAAAAATCACAAGGCTTTTATCGGCATTGATATAAATATCAGGTGGTTGATGAAAAATCATTAAAATTAAACCGATACCAACACCCCAGAGGCCCTGCCACCGCCAACGATCTTTCCAAATGATGATCCAAACAGCGCCGAGCGTAAAAAAGGCTAAAGCTTCCGGGGGCATCGTGGGAATCAAAATAACAGACCCAGGCCACATTGAAATCCAAGTGGCAATCTTAACCATGACACCGATCGATAGCTTCAAAAGATAACCGATAAATTGGGTGGATCCAACGCTTATGGTGAAAATAAACAAAACCAACAAGGGCATGACAACAAAAGATAATAAAGGGATGGCCACTAAATTGGCGGGGATGGCATGCAATGTTAATCGATTAAAGGTGTAAATAATGTAAGGTGTGGTTGCAATGGTTGCCAAAATCGTAGAAAGGGAAATTCCCAAGAGATAAAACAAAATCTTTTTAAGTCTAGAATGACTTTCACATCGCCATCTCATAAGAGGTTGATGCAAAATTTCATATCCAGATACCAAAGCCGTAACAGCCGCAAATGACATTTGAAAACTAGGCGACATCAAAGAATCTGGCGATATCAAAAGAATTAAGGTGGCCGTTAGGGTAACATTACGTAAGGTCAGAACGGTACGGTCAACGATAATCCCCATTAAAACCATACACGTCATGACAAAAGCACGCTGTGCTGGGATTGTGAGACCTGAGATAAAAAGATATCCCAGAGTGAAAACGATCGCAGCTCCTGCTGCCCATTTTTTAATGGGATAATACAGGGCAATGGAAGGCACAAGGCTAAGGGTTTTGCGCACAAAGAAAAAAGCAAGACCCGCCGCAATAGATAAATGTAGGCCAGAAATCGCCAGAATATGAGCAAGTCCCGAATCCGCAAAAGCTTGGCGAATATGTTCGGGGATACCTGAGCGATCACCCGTGACAAGACTTGCGGCAATCGCCCCCTCAGGCCCTGCAATTTTTTGACTCAATTGTTCAGTGATATGATGACGAACTTGAGCCAGTTTATATACCTCTTCAATATCAATATAATTCTTAGATTGTGATGATGCTTTTGAAATAATTTTGGGTGTTGTGACGCCATAACCGACGGCTGAAATTCCTTCAAAGTAAGCCCGCCGTCTGAAATCATAACTTCCAGGTGCAATGGGTTCATTGGGCGGTAATAGCTTTGCCCTGAGGGAAATTCTTTGACCAGGAACCCATGAATCAGCCACTTTTGCAGCCGCGCCTCGGCAAGAAATACGCACTAGATTGATCGAATTTGATAAAACTTTATCTTCTAGTTTAACTTGGCTTAAGGTCAATCGAACGCGACCAGTCATCTTTTCGATTTTAATCAGTGTTCCTTCAACAGCCATAGGCGGCAAGGCATCACACACCATGAACGTTGCCATTCGCCACGTTTTAAATTGAGCTGAAGAAAATCCCAGAGCAATCAACAAAACTAGTTTAATAAATAAAATGAACCAAAAACAATTTTTGTTTTTTATAAAATATAAAAGGGCTGCCCCCATACTCAAAGACATGAAACCGGTGCCAATCCAAGGTTCAAAGTTCAGTTGAAAATAGCTTACAATGCCGATGCCCATAAGGACAGGCAGCCAAAGAATCCAGCGTTGTTGTTGTTCTCGTAATTTTTGCTGGCATAGGTGCAGGCGATAAAAAATATCTAACTTAATCAATGAAACGATTCTCGTTTTATGGTAAATGTGGCAATATTGTTAAATTTTTGCAGAGTATCTTGCCTTATGTCGATTGTCACTCGTTTTGCACCTTCTCCCACCGGTTTTTTACACATTGGTAGTGCACGTACTGCTTTGTTTAATTGGCTTTATGCCCGTCATTGCGGTGGTCAGTTTTTACTGCGCATTGAAGATACCGATCGGGAAAGATCGACAGAACCCGCGGTTGAAGCCATTCTTAACGGTTTAAAATGGTTGGGTCTTGATTGGGACGGGGATGTTGTCTATCAATTTTCCCGTATCAAACGTCACCAAGACATTGTTCAACAGTTATTGGATACAGGGACAGCCTATTATTGTTATTCAAGTCCTGAAGAACTTGAAGCCATGCGCGAGAAAGCACGTCAAGAAGGACGTCAGCCCCGTTATGATGGTACTTGGCGAGATCGCGATCCTCAAGATGCACCTTCTGATCGCAAACCTGTAGTGCGTCTCAAGGTCACCCAAGCGGGTGAAACGCGTCTTCAGGATTTGGTTCAAGGCGAAGTATGTGTCCAAAATGCCCAATTGGATGACATGATTTTATTGCGGGCAGATGGCACGCCCACCTATATGTTGGCGGTCGTGGTCGATGATATTGATATGAACGTCAGCCACATCATCCGGGGTGATGATCATCTGACCAATACTTTTCGTCAACTTCAAATTTATCAGGCCTTGAAGGCTAAAATGCCTATCTACTCCCATGTCCCTCTCATTCATGGGGCTGATGGTGCCAAACTTTCTAAAAGGCACGGAGCACTCGGGGCTGAAGCCTATCAGGATATGGGATTTTTACCAGAAGCATTGTGCAATTATCTCATTCGGTTAGGTTGGGGCCATGGAGATGAAGAAATAATCACACGCCCTCAAGCTATCGATTGGTTTGATATTAAAGACGTGGGACGCGCGGCTTCACGGTTTGATATTAATAAATTAACATCACTTAATGCTCATTATCTGCGTCAACGTGCTGATGAAGAACTTGTTCAATTGGTTTTGCCTTTTTTACAATCGCATATTGGTACGCCTTTGAAAGAAAATTCAATCTATCAACAACGTCTTCGCACCGCTATGCCAGGGTTAAAACAACGAGCACGGACCTTGGTTGAATTGGCTGAAAGTGCCCTCTTTTTAATTCAACCAAGGCCTATATCTTTTGATGACAAAGCCAAAGCCGTCCTGACCCCTCAAAGCCTAGAATTACTTGGGAAAGTTAAAGATTCATTGGAGAATGCTTCAAATTGGCAAGAGGCGGATCTGGAACAAACCTTAAGACAACTGTCCGAGCATTTAGGAGTTAAAATGGGTGCCTTGGCACAACCCTTAAGAGCCGCTTTAACTGGCAAAGGTGTCTCTCCTGGTATCTTTGAGGTCATGATGGCCTTGGGGGCCAAAGAAACTTTGGAAAGACTTAAAGATGTGATAGGCTCATGAAGATCTAGCTGATAAGAACAATAAACACATAGGAGGCTTAGATGGCGACAACCAGTGGCGCACAGATAACCAAACTTGAGCTTGAAAATTCAGAGACCATTACGCTTAATTTTATCCAAGATGGACAAACAAAAACCTGTTCTCTTCCCCTTTTAACGAGTAAATTGGGACCAAAAGTTGTTGATATACGGGAGCTGTATGCCAAAACAGGTTATTTCACCTATGACCCTGGGTTTACGTCAACTGCCAGCTGTGATTCAGCCATTACCTATATCGACGGTGACAAAGGTATTTTATTGCATCGTGGTTACACCATTGAAGAGTTGGCGGAGAAAAGTGATTTTTTAGAAGTCGCTTATTTGCTTTTGCATAAAGAATTGCCCACCTCTGCTCAACTTTCCACCTATCAGCATGAAATCAGTATTCATACAATGTTGCATGAGCAACTGATCAATTTTTACAAAGGCTTCCGTCGTGATGCCCATCCCATGGCAATTATGGTGGGTGTGGTCGGTGCCTTGTCTGCTTTTTATCACGACAGTCTTGATTTGCACGATCCTCAGCAACGAGAATTGGCATCCAGTCGATTGATTGCCAAAATGCCATCCATTGCAGCCATGGCCTATAAATATTCCATCGGTCAACCTTTTATGTATCCCAAAAATGATTTGGGATATGCAGAAAACTTTTTGCATATGATGTTTGCGGTGCCAAGTTATGATTACAAGGTGAATCCCGTATTGGCTCATGCTATGAACAGAATTTTAGTGCTTCATGCCGATCACGAGCAAAATGCCTCAACATCGACCGTTAGGTTAGCCAGCTCAAGCGGCGCCAATCCTTTTGCCTGTATTGCCGCGGGTATTGCGTCCTTATGGGGACCGGCTCATGGCGGTGCCAACGAAGCTGTTTTAAATATGCTGATTGAAATTGGCAGCAAAGAGCGCATTCCTGAATTTATTAAACGTGCTAAAGATAAAAATGATTCTTTCCGTTTGATGGGATTTGGTCACCGCATTTATAAAAACCACGATCCACGCGCTCAAGTACTTCGTGGTAGTTGTCATGAAGTATTGGCAGAATTAGGTATTCAAAACGATCCTTTACTTGATATTGCCATAGAACTTGAAAAAATTGCTTTAAATGATGATTATTTTATTGAGAAGAAACTCTTTCCTAATGTAGACTTTTACTCTGGTATTATTTTAAAAGCCATGGGCATCCCTACCAGCATGTTTACGGTTTTATTTGCCCTAGCAAGGACTGTAGGATGGGTGGCACAATGGCGAGAGATGATAGAAGATCCCATTCAAAAAATTGGACGTCCGCGTCAACGCTATATGGGTCAACAACATCGGTCGTATATTCCTTTGGAACGCCGATAAATTTTATTAAATGATAATTATTCGACAAATAGTAAGATGATAAATCAAAAACGTAAGCGACCTTCTTTTTTGGCTAAAGAATTTCGCTTGCGGTATCGATCGGCTGTTAATGATAATAAGCTTTCCAAATTTATAAAAATAAAAAGAGCTACTATCATTTTTATTATTTTGACATTTATCTGTATAATTATATTTAAAGTCGCAATTTAAATACTTATAATTGCGACTTTAAATATATTTTTATTTATGCCAAAGTTTAAAAAAATTGTGAAAAATGTTGTTTTGTTGAGTTAATATAAGACCTGAATTTGTTGACAAAGGTGCTTGATGATTACCAAATCCCGCAAAAAAATTACCAAATCCTATAAACGGTGTTGATGTAGCTGGTTTAGTTACAACGGTTGTCTGTTGATTACCAAATCCCGCAAAAAAATTACCAAATCTTGTAAACGATGTTGATGTAGCTGGTTTAGTTACAACGGTTGTCTGTTGATTACCAAATCCTATAAAAAAATTACCAAATCCTGTAAACGATGTTGACGCGGTCGGTTTATTTACAACCGTTATTACAACCATTGGTTGAACATTACCGAACTTTGTCAGCGGCGTTGATGCAGGTATGACGGGAGCAGGAGCGGGGGCAACTACAACAATATTAGGCTTAGCAATAGAGGCATCAATAACTTGTTTCAATCCAGCTTGATAAAAGTGCCATAAGCCATTAAAAACATACCCTCTGACATTGCCAATATTCGGTATATTTAAACGATTGTTGATAGGCTGTTGATGAGCATTTAATATTCTATACAAATCTTTCACATTAACGCGTTTCCATTGATCCATCTCGTTAAAACAGCGAGGTTTTCCAGCAATACGTTGTTTATAATTCACACCAATATCGTTACATTGATCAATTTTATCACCAATATTTAAAGCAAACATATCTGTATTTGATGATTTTAAATTAAAGACACACGATGCATCTTGTTTCATTAGTAAAGATTTAATGTATGTTGGATCAAAGCTTGGAAACGCAGCTGTTTCTTCATAAAGTTCAGAGGCGGCCGTATCAAGAATAGTTTTATGGGATGCTTCTCTTTTTCCTCCTGGTGGTGTCCATCCTGCTCTTGCAATTTCATGAGCAAATAACACATAAGTTTCGCCATCTTGTGATTTACCATAAGGAATAACCACAGCACTTTTCGCATTAGAGTCATAATCTGCAAGTTCAACTGCATTTATATTGGCGATCTTTGATATAAAAAAACAGAGAATAATAAAACGTTTAATTTTTTATGTATAATCATTTTTTAACTTTCTAAAATATTATTAATAAAAAAAATTTATACTATTAGACATTAAATAGCAAACAAATTTGATCTTTTATTGTCAAAAATTATATATTTATAATTTCAGAAAATTGATTTATTTTTTTAATCAGAAAGTCTTATCAATTTTATCTTTTGTGAATTATGATCATTTATAAAATTAAAATTAGAAAATTATTTGCAATAAAATGAAACTGTGCCTAAGTTATTGACACTAAATTTAAAGAGTCTCACGACCCAATTATAGAAAACCATTTATGACATATAATATTGTACCTTCTTATCTCACGCCTCATTGGCAAGGAGCACTTTGGAAGATTTTTGCATGTTTCTTTTTTGCGGCCAACAATGGTGTGGTCAAGCTTTTATCCAAAACCTCTGATATTGGACCAGGTCTTTCTTCCTATCAAATTGCTTTTTTACAAAATTTCATTGGCTTTATGTTAATGGTACCTTTTATCGTGCCTCACGGCAAAAAATCGTTAAAAGTCGTTTCCCTGCCTTTACATATCTACCGCGTTATCGCGGCTTTTTTAGGGATTTTATTGTGGTACATGGCACTTTATCATATGCCGATTGCTGAAGCCGTTGCTTTGTGTTTCACAGGTCCTATCTTTACCGTAATCGGCGCGCGCATGTATCTAAAGGAAGAAATTGGCTTTTATCGATATATTGGTATTTTTCTAGGCTTTGCCGGTGCCTTTGTCATCACACGTCCTGATCACGCTTTTATGAATGGTGGACATAATTTTTCCTGGGCCACACTCTTTCCTATTGCGTCCGCGGTCGCCATCGCCGTTGCCAAACTTTTAGGCCGTGAACTAGGTGCCAAGGGAGAGAGTGCTCAAAATTTAACCTTTTATCTTTTGTTTTTTATGGCACCTTTGTCTTTGATTCCGGCTCTTTTCAATTGGACATCGCCTACATCCGTTCAATGGTTATGGATTATCCTTTTGGGTATTCTTAGTGCTGCGGCTCATTATACCACGTCTCATGCTTATCGCATTGCCGAAGTCACCTTTTTGGCACCTTTTGGATTTGCTCGTCTTATCTTTAGTGCAGCCATTGGTTTTATGGCTTTTGGAGAAAGCATCACATCCTTTAGTCTATGGATTGGGGCTGCTATTATTATGATCAGTAGTTTAAGTTTATCCTTTGATCATAAATGGAAACGCAAACCAAAAACTGGACAGCAAATATAAAAATGCATTATAAAAGTTTTATGACGATACCTTTTATAAAAATGCACAGCCTCGGCAATGATTTTGTGATTTTAGATCAACGCGCGCAAATCTATGATTATTCGCCTGACATGATTCAAAAAATCAGTGATCGACGTTTGGGTGTGGGATGTGATCAATTGATTATTTTACAATCAAAGACGCACCCCGATGCCGATGTTTTTATCAGAATTTTTAATGCTGATGGTCAAGAAGTGGGCGCATG
Source organism: Janthinobacterium lividum (assembly GCA_050954885.1). GTDB lineage: Bacteria > Pseudomonadota > Alphaproteobacteria > Caedimonadales > Caedimonadaceae > JBPBPI01. Next base: position 51,222 of record JBPBPI010000089.1, read on the forward strand.
TGGCAATGCAACCCGTTGTATTGGTGCCCTTCTCTCTCAAGAAAACAATCGCCCTTGTCATAAGGTTGAAACCCAAGCAGGTATATTAGCCACTGAAACCAATGCATCACATCAAGTAACGGTGGATTTGGGCCGTCCTCAATTTAATTGGGATAAAATTCCTTTGGCCCAAGAAGTTGATCCCTTGCATCTCCCTCTACAATTTGAAAGCCTGAAAGATCCGGTAGCTTTGAGCGTGGGCAATCCGCATTTGGTTTTCTTTGTCTATGATGTTGATAGTATCGATCTGTTGCATGTGGGCCAAAGTCTAACCCATCATCCGTTGTTTCCAGAAGGCATCAATATTGAAATTATTGAAAAAATTGACGATCAAACCTTAAAAATGCGCGTCTATGAACGGGGTGCAGGTATCACACCAGCGTGTGGCACGGGAGCGGCTGCCAGTGTGATTGCGGCGCAAAAACGTGGCATTGTGACCAAATCTGCCATAACTGTGTTATTAGATGGTGGAACGTTAAAAGTTGATTATCAAGACACAGTCAAAATTACCGGACATGTCAGTTTGGTTTTTCAAGGTCATCTTGACACTTCTTTTTTGCAATCTTGAGAATTGACTGCTATGTCCTCAACGCCTTCTTCCCTTAATCCACAAGTTGTTACCTTTGGATGTCGTCTCAATCATTATGAATCTGAAGTCATGCGCGATCACGCCCGCGCTCAAGGGCTAGAAGATGCCATCATCGTCAACACATGTGCGGTCACCAACGGGGCTGAACGTCAGGGGCGTCAAAGTATCCGACGACTGCGTCGTGACAATCCCAATGCTACGATTATTGTCACGGGCTGTAGTGCCCAAATTAACCCGCAACAGTATGCGGATATGGCCGAAGTCGATCGGGTGTTGGGCAATCAAGAAAAGATGCAGCGCGATAGCTTTGCGCCTGTGTTATCTGAAGCTGTTCACGTGGCCGATATTATGTCACTTAAAGAGACAGCCCATCATTTGATTGCCGGTTTTGAAAACCAAGTGCGTGCCTTTATTGAAATTCAAAACGGCTGTGATCACCGCTGTACTTTTTGTACAATTCCCTTTGGTCGCGGCAACAACCGCAGTGTGCCTATGGGTGAAATTTTAACCCGCATTCGTGCCTTCATGGATCAAGGATGCCAAGAAATTGTCTTCACCGGCGTTGATATCACAGGATACGGCAGTGACCTGCCTGGCACACCGACACTGGGGCAGATGATGCGGCGCATTTTAAATTTGATGCCTGACTTGAAGCGGCTGCGGTTATCTTCCATTGATCCGGTCGAAATTGATGCTGACTTATTTGATTTGATGGTTCACGAGCCACGCCTGATGCCGCACTTTCACTTAAGCCTTCAATCCGGTGATGATATGATTTTAAAGCGCATGAAACGGCGACATTTGCGGCATGACGCCATCGATTTGTGTCAAAGAATTCGTGCCATTCGATCAGATGTTGTGTTTGGTGCCGATATCATTGTGGGTTTTCCAACCGAAACCGAAGATATGTTTCAGCAAAGCCTGAATATTATCCAAGAATGCGATTTGACTTACCTGCATGTTTTTCCTTACTCGGCCCGTCAAGGAACACCCGCAGCGAGAATGCCTCAGGTGATCAAAAGTATAATCAAAGAACGCGCCCAACGTCTTCGTGCTTTGGGCGACCAACAATTGAAAACCCATCTTGAAAGTTGCATCGGACAAACAAAATCCGTGCTTGTTGAACGCGACCATAAAGGACACACCGAACATTTTACGCCCGTTAAATTTGTGGATATGTATGATCATGAGACAGATCAACCTGACCAATTCTTGGGACAAATTCTATCCGTCCAAGTGATCGGCGTTGATGATAAGTATTTAAGAGTTCGACGACTCTAAAAAATTATTAATTTTTGCTTTCGCTAGAATTTTTAGCATCACGTATTTCTTCACGTATCTGATCAAAAATTTTCTTAATTTTATTATCCATTTCTTCAATCATTAAAGCAAATGGTTCTTGAGACAACTCTGAATCCGAAAATTGAGGATTATTATTTTTATGTCGTTCTCTTATTTCTTCTAAAAGTCTTTCAAATGAACTTTTTATTTTATTTAATTTATCAGATAAATTTGAAGATGAACAAAGAGAGGCATCAATATCTTTAGATATTAGATCTAATGCCAAAGAATTTTTTAAATCTATATTTGATGGATTATTTGGTTCATTCACCGCAGAAATAAATCGAGTTTTGATCGAATCAATTAATTCATTTAATTCTTTTTTAGCTAAATCTAAAGGTTCAAGAAAATCAGATTGTCTAGATATCAAGCTTGATGATAAAGAATTTTCTGAATCTGAATTTAAACTATAGCTTAGAAAATACTTGGGTGCTGAACTAGTTATTTGAGGAATAAATGAACTTTTAGAATACTTATATCCTATAGAATCGTAACTCGAATTCAATAATTTTGTCACTCGCGCCAAGCCTTGATCTGCTTTGTTGGCACCTGCTTGATTATTTTGCTTTTTCATCTTTTCGTAAATACGTGTATAATATTTTGTTGCTTCTCTATACGCATGATAAAAAGAAATAAAACCATTATGAACTTTACTAATATTCTGCTCGTGTATATATGCCCATAAGTAAGCAGCATGAATATTTTTAGAGGTCTGTTTATAGATAATATCCCATTTATCTTTTTGAAACGTTTTATCTTTGGCCAATGTTCTTAAAGAATATTCAATTTCATCATCCGACAAGGTCATAGCTTTCGTCATTAAATCTTCAAGCGGATGAAACTTTAGTTGATTTTGACTTAATGAAGAACTTGTAAAATAAGAAGCAACAGAGTCAATTGTATTTGTAATAATAGAACGCATAATATGAATTGTTGGCGAAGTTTGTATTTGTACTTCATGTGCTTCTATTTTCGGTTCTATTATCCATTCTAGTTTGCTTTTTTGAGAGTCACTATCTTGTTCTAAAATTTTTTTAGTTTTTCGATAGGTTAAAAGTGATGAACTTTGTTCCAAAATTTTTTGATTATTTTGAAGAAAAGATGATTTTTCTTCACTGTACTGTTCAGTCGCATTTAAGATACACGAACAAAGAGTTAATAAATTAAATATTAAATATATAGTACTCAACTTTTTTATTATCATTATTATTTCTTCTTCTCTAAAAATCTAACTCTTTGTTGAATATCGTCTAATATTTCAATTTTTTCTTGGATATCCTCTAATATTTTTTGATTTCTAGTATCCATTTCAGTTTTTATAGACTCTTCTCTAAATTGCTTAATTCCCCAGTAAACGCCTGCTCCTGCTATAACAAGACCAGCTACATTTGTAAGTATATTACTTACTGGTATACCATATAACTCCCATCCTGTAGATATGACATTTAAATTAGGCATGGACAGAATACTTACAGGGTTGACGATATAGCTAAAATTATTGCGACACCAAGCTTCTAACTCTGCTGCCGTTTGTAAGGTACGGGTTATATTTTCTGAATCTTTTAAATAATTAATGGTTAAATGTATTCCCTGAGAAACTTGCTTCTGAGCAAATTCATCGCATAAATCTTTGACATACGAAGCTTTTACATTTGGACTATTTGTAAGAAATATAAATAGGGTTAACTGAACCACTTTTCTCATCTTAAAACTCCTGAAGACAAATTAATTTAGAAACGATTATTAAAATTATTGTTTAAAATCAATAACTTTTCAATAGATAGGCGTCTGAAAATATTAATTTTATTTGTCTAAATAACTCTAATGATTTTAACCCTATCAAAAAAGAAACTTTTTTGATTGATATATTTTTAATGTTGGAAATAACAATTATATAATGATACAGAAATATTGTAACAAATTTTTGAGCCAAATTTTATCTGTTCAAAAGGATTTTTTAAATATGGCGAAAGTCAAATTTTCTAATAAGAGATTTTTATATATAATAACAGTATTACCCTACCTATCACTTTTCTTTGGGATATCCCAAGCCTCTATTGAAACTCTACCAAGTTTTAAAAACTTTTCTGTAAATCCGACAGAATTTAATGACGATACCTTGGTGATCTTTGATGTGGACGATGTTCTTTTGATGGAAGAAGATCAAATTTTAAGAGGCAACTCAAAAGCTAAGTCATATTTAAAATCTTTATTTGCTCAATTTGATAAAGAATTTGGGCCTTTAAATTTAGAACAATGGGATGATCTAAAGTCAAAAATTCTTCTTTCCAGCAAGCATCGAGTGGTTGAAGATGATGTGGTACATCTTATTAAGAAAATGCAAACAATAGGTGCAAAAGTTATTGTGCTGACGGCTTGTCAAACTGGTGCTTGCGGACCCATCGAATCGTTGCCTGAATGGCGAATTAAAGAATTAAAACGATACGGTATGGATTTTGAGCAAGCCTTTCCAAAAATTAATAATTTGTCTCTTCAAGCAACTGATTTTAAAAAAGATAAAAAACCTCTTTTTAAATCAGGGTGTCTTTTCTCAACCGGTTATGCCAAAGGTCTCGTTCTCAAACATTTTTTAGACCATTTGAAAGAAGTATATCCAGAATGGCACCCTAATAAAGTTATATTTTTCGATAACCAAGAAGATAATCTTCAAAGTGTTGAAACCATTATGAAAGACTTAAATATTTGCTATAAAGGTTTTTTATATACATTTGCAGAAAATTCATCAGTCGATTTAAAATTGGGAGAATTTCAACTTCATCATCTTTTCAAACATAAGAAATGGCTTACAGATGATGAAGTTTTATTGAACAAGTAAAATACTGATAGTATAGTTTACTGATAAGATTGTCACAATTATAAAATATTTTTCAATCTCATTCAAAAAAATTAGGATAATTTATATTAAAAGGTGACATAAAAGGTGCCATTTTGATAAAAGATACATAAGGTTGTAAAGGCGTATAACACCCTTTTGAGATAAGATCTTTGAAATTATCTTTCAGCGCAAAACGATAGATATGCTGTTGGGTGTTTGTTACCAATTTTTTCGTCATCTCAGGAATGGCGATCTCTGAATTAATAAAATTTATAAAATCTTCCATTGCAGTTGCATCAAAAAATTTATCTTTATTCTCTTGTCTAAATTTTGTTAATTTAGAACTTAATTCTTGGTTATCATGATAAAACTCACTAAAATTTTTAGTACTTACTAAAGCAATGGCTTTTTGTCATCATGAGTTGTCATAAGACTGCCGCTATCTCCCTTATCAGTAATGACATCACCTGATCCTGGCAAAAGATCACAATACCAATCATACGAACCATCAACTTTTGGCGTAAATTTAAAATAAAAATCTCGGGATTGTAGTTTTTTGTAAAAATAACCTTCTTGATCATATGTAATCATCATATTTACTTCATGGTAAATATAATTACTATATGACGTTAATTGATTATCAAAGGAAGGGCCAAAGCTTCGTACCTTTACAGCATATTCTTTTTGATGTTGAAGGGGAATATTATAAAAACCACCGTTAAAATAGCCATTTTTAAAAACCGGCTGATCACCATTAGGTGAATGTGCTGGCATCAAAAAATTAGACATAGCAAAATCATAAATATGTTTTTTATTGTCATTTTCTTTATCAAAAAATCTTTGATCTACTTTGATACCGGGTAAAGAATACAATGAAATATTATAACCACTGGGTTGTTTTTTCTCTCTTGATAAAATAATAGCTTTTGTTAAATCTAAGTCTAATGTTTTTACACAATGAGCTGCACTAATCGCTATAACTTTATCATCGTCAATTTTAAAAAGCGTCGCATTGCCTTCTTCACTAATTTTTGCATCTTTACTAGAGATAGACAAAGATTCAGTATAAGACTCATCAGCACCCGATGTATTTTTCGTATTTTTCGAAGCTTTTAAACTCTCTTCATCTCCTATGAGAATAGCATGACCATAATTTGTTGAAGCAAACAACAAAGTTAAATAAATATACTTATTTTTTATTTTAATTTCTTTCAAGTTTAGTAATTACTAATAGACAAATATTTTTATGAAGTAAAATATTTTTTATGAATTGTATCTATGATTTAGAAATTAACTTAGATTAATCTCTTTAATTCAGCCCCGTAAAAAGCATCAGTTTGATAGGTTAAGGGAGAAATTTTAATCTCGCGGGTTTTATTAAAATTAGAATGTTCTTTTAAAAATTGATCAATTTTTATGATGTACTATTTTCAAGAGAACTTAAAAATAGTACATCACAGTTTAGTTAACAATTAAAATAGCTTTGATTGACAAAACAATATTTTATTATTCCCATATGCTATTATCATCATTTCTTGAATACATATAGTTGTAAGTTTTAAGAACTTCAAAAATAGCTTCTTTTTTTATGGCTCCTCTTTGTACGACTGGCTCTCCATCGTCTTGAAGTCCATTTTTAAAATATCTATTTTCAAAATTTAAATCCCCACCATTATCTTGAAATTCTGAATAGGCACGCCGCATATCAAGGTTACTTTTAATCATATGATCTAAAGTATTATCATCAAAAAGACCACCCATCACGTTTTGTATTTCTTGAAGAACAATATCTGCCATTGTGTCTATGGTAAATGCTTGCATATGATAAATAATATTTGATTCTTTACCGCGAACTTGTCCTCCCTTAAAATAAGCATTAACAAATTCGACAGGATTAATACCTTCCTCGTGGTATCTACCAAACAATAGATCTTCATATTTGCCTGATAAACCAAAACCTAAATGTATCGCTTTATGACTTCTAGACCAAGCATAAGTTCTTTCTTCGCCTTCATCTGGATACAAATCATTAATAGCAGTTCTCAATTTATTCATGCGATCATCTGTAAATAATTTTGCTAAATTTAAACCTATTGTCGTATCTAAATCTGCATTCGCATTTAAGCCATTTGCAACATAGACATATTCTCTCTCAAGTTCTGTGATACGATCACGTTTGCCATCGATACAACGTCCGCTATTTTCGGTACCAAACGCATAAATAATGTTTGCAACTTTGCGTTCTTTTTCGGCGATGGTTCCATTGTGGTTATCTTTGACACAATCAAATAATCTTTTAAGACGGATTACTGTTGCTTTATTCAAAGCATTATCACCACCTAAAGCAAAACCTCCATAATCAAAACTATCATTAAATTCTTGATCCAATATTCTATCAGCATGAGGCACCAAACCAAGAACAAGATCTTTCAAATTTTGAACTTCATTATTATGATTCAAATAAGTATTCGTAAGAGGCACTAATCTTTCATCAGGCAACCTTAAAAGAGAAAGAAAAGGATCCCTACAAAGATAGGAATAATTAATCATTTGTCTAGAATTAGCTGTATCTTTCTTTTCATCTTCTAAAATTAATAATTTGTCACTGATACCATTCGTCCATTCTTCAAAAGTTACAGTTTCATTGATTAATCTATTAAAAAATCTATGATCTTGAACATTACCAAGAAGATGTCGAGCCAGAACATTGCCTTCATAATCTTCAGCAACGTCTATAGGATATTGAACATCTTCAAGAGGATTTTGTGCACCATGAATCCTTAATTGATTACCTATATATGTATTATTATCGTCTTGAAATGTATTAATTTTGTGATTAATTTTATGCTTTAAATTTGTTTGAATATTAAGCAACAGACGATCAACATAAGCTTCTGCTGCTGCTTCAATATCTGCATTTCCTATAAGTGCGGTAACGCAAGGTCTTACAATATCATGAATAAAATCATCAAAATTTGATGCAGGATTTACAGCAAAGTTTGGCCATTGATCATAGTCAAGAGGTAATGATTTTTCTAAAATTGGCGTTAAAATTTTTGTCAAGTCCACCCAAGACATATCACCAAAATTATTTTTTAAAGCTCTGTAAAATATAATTTGCTTTCCGGTATCTAATGGAAAATTAGCAAATTTGGTGTGATATAACGAATTAAATACATCGAAATCTTTGGCTTCTTGCCGTGTCATACCATAATCTACCTCATATTTTTGAATATTAATTGCTTTTCTAAGAATATTTGATACTGGAAAAAAATGCATTCTAAAATTTGCTGGTTCAGCATTAGGAAGAAGTACAGCATTAGTGTTAATATAATTTTCCGCCATAAGAGCTTCAAATATATTTTTAAGTTCAATACGCTTATTAACAGCAACTGGAATACCAAAAGTTTCATTAGAATTAGGAGATTCAAATATTTTTTCGGCAATAACCAAAATTCTTTGTGCTTTAGTCATATTAGCCCACATAACAGGATTAACTTCAACTGCTGCGCGATCTGCTTGAAAACGTCTGGCTGTTTCGGCACGTCTATCTTCGTCAAGACGTTGAGCTTCTTCAAGACGACGTGCTTCAAGAGCAGCTATACGCTCAGCTTGAACACGAGCAGTTTCAATTCTTTCATTATTTAATTCATTCTCTTGCAAAGAGATAATAGTAGCTCTCAAAAATTCGATGTCATCTCTATCTTCTTCTTCTAAAACAACACCCATAACATCAAGAATTTCTTTTAAAGTTTCAATACTTAGATCTTCAATGTCAAAATTATTTTCATTCGCAATAACTTGATTGTTTGCAACAGGATTATTAATTAAATCAACATCAAATTCAGGTAATCCGTTTAATATATTTGGATCAAAACCTGCTGTTGCTAAAAGTAATCCTGGATTGTAGAAATTTTCACCCATGTTTCTCGCAAATTCTGAGGCTTCTAAATCATCATAACTATACCAAAGAGGTCCTAAATTTCTATTGTTATTTGAAAAATACCTTTGGATTGCTGGTAGCAAATGTGTTTTATAATAATCAGAAATGTACTGATTAGGTTGCAATAATTGCTGATTGACATTATTGTCTGATGAAATTACTTTACCTGATATAAAAATAAATGAACTTGTTGTTAAAAGTAATTTTATATATTTTTTTAAATTCATATGAGCCATCCTTTACTTTACTATATGGCAACATTTTACTTTAAATGAATATTAATGTCAATATTATTTAAATTTGATATTTAGTACTTAATGTTTACTATTTAATGTTTACTATTTACTATTTACTATTACGTTGAATCATAATATAAAAATAATTTATATTATTTTCATTAATTCAGCCCCGTAAAAAGCATCGGTTTGATGGGTTAAGGGAGAAAATTTAATCTCGCGAGTTTTAGTAAAATCAGGATGTTGTTTTAAGAATTGATCAATTTGTTGATCGTTTTCCGATGACAATGTTGAACAAGTGGCATAAATCAATCGACCATTTGGGGCCAGCCATTGACATGACATATTTAATATTTCTGCTTGAGCTTTTAAAACATTTATCTGATCTTCAGGCGTCCATCGCGCCCGTAAATCTGGCGCGCGTCGCCAGGTGCCCGATCCAGAACAAGGCGCATCGATCAAAACAACGTCAAAAGAATTTAAAGCTTTGTCCAGCGGCCAAGGGGTTACTTCAACATTATGCACCTGCGCTCGCTCAAGCCGCGTGTAGATATTTGCAAGTCGCTTGGCATCAATGTCTGTGGCTGTAATTTTTCCCTGATTGTTTATGAGAGCCGCCAGTGCCAAGGTTTTGCCGCCTGCCCCTGCGCATAAATCTAAGACATTATCGTAGGGCTGCACCTGACAGAAGGCTGTCAGTAGTTGCGATCCCTCGTCTTGAACGTCGATATGCCCTGATTTATAAAGGAGGAAACTTTCAAGATTAAGACGTTTTGACAATCGGATCCCTGTGTGAGAATAAGGAGTTGTTGTGGCGTCAATATCAAGATCTTTTAATTGTTGTAAAACTTGCGTCCGCGTTGTTAGCAATGTGTTGACACGTAGATCAAGACTTGCTTGACCACATAAGGCTTTGGCATGCGCCATATAATCTTGACCAAAACTTTTTTGAAATTCTAGCCATTGAAATTCAGGTACGTTTGCCAAAACATAACCGGGGTAAGGTCCTGAATTCGTGTCAAGATCAAATAAAATCTGATGTTCAATCTCGGTCAATGGTTCAAAAGCATAAGAAGACATTTCCAAATTTTGATCAAAATCTTGCTGGCTCCATTTTAACACCCGAATGAGATACGATAGAATTAACCTGCGCGGCTTGAAATCCACGCCCCATTTCACAAGTTCCCAATGACGAAACAGCCCAAAGATATGATCTTTAATAAACAGACGATCTTTAGATCCCATATACCGACGAGCCGCAAAATAAAGCTTTAAAAGACGATCGATGGGTTGAGGATTTGTTAAAAAAAGTTCCAAGATTTCTTGTAAACTTTTAACTCTTGCGCCTTGTCTCATCCTTTAAAGCCGAATGCGAGAACATACATTTCGGGCGATTCTTTACGACTTGCCAAAGGTTTAATATGTTTAATATCTTTAAAATTTTCTTTTAGCGATTGCAACAAATCATGATCTGCGCCCCCTTGAAAAACTTTTGTGACAAAAGTTCCGCCGGGGCTTAACACTGTTCGTGCAAATTCAAAGGCCGCTTCTGCAAGTGCCGTAGTTCTCAAATGATCAGTTTGACTATGCCCGGTGGTTGAGGCCGCCATATCGCTTAACACCACCTGAGCAGGTTGAGTGAGCAAAGATTTTAAATCATGTTGAATGGATTCATCAAAAAAATCACCTTGTAAAAAGGTGACCCCAGGAACGGGTATCATGTCAAGCAGATCAATGGCCACAATCAAATTACCCTGCAGATTGGGATCAACACGGGCGGCTGCAATTTGTGACCATCCCCCGGGTGCGGCACCCAAATCCACCACGCGCGTCCCTTTTTTAAGGAAATGAAATTTATCATCAAGCTGTTGCAATTTATAGGCAGCTCGTGACCTTAAACCTTCTTTTTGCGCTTGTTGAACATAAGGATCGTTAAGCTGACGCATTAACCAACGTTGAGAATTATTGGTGAGTTTACGGGCATTTTTCAGGCGCACAGCTGTGGTGCGCTGGCCCTTAAGCGTATCTTTTTGAAATTTCATTTAGGCAACATTTTTAAAAGGCAAATAAGGTTTATAGGTAAAGCTGGATTCTTGACCAAACGCGAGTTCTGTTACAATTCCCTCGCGTACACCGCGATCAGCAACTGTCATCTCACCCACTGGCCAACTATCAAATATACCCTCTAGAATAGCGAGTCCGCCCAAAACTAAATCTCCACGTCCAATACCAATACAGCGATTATAATTACGTTCTTCATTTGACATCATTTGAACCGTCTTAATCACATCTCGAATTTCTGAATAATGAATCTTCATACCATCAATTTTGGTACGTTCATAGCGTTTCAAATTATGATAAATCGCAACCGCCGTCGTTGCTGTTCCTGATGTCCCCAAAATTTGGACTTGGTTTGCAAAAATATGAGATTGAATATTATGTTTTTGGGTAAAGTCTTCTAAACTTTTATAAGTATTTTCTCGGATAGTACGATAATCAGCAGCATGATCGGTATGATAATCTTCCATCAAGGTAACAACCCCAAAAGGCAGTGAGAGCCAATCAATGATGACAGGCCCCTGATTGGCACTTTGTTGAATCCACATAACTTCAGTGCTGGCGCCACCAATATCAAAAACGAGAGCATAGGGAATATTGGGATTTAATAAATCTGCACATCCTTTAAGAGCCAAACGCGCCTCTTCTCGTTGAGAAATTGCATACATCGTAAGTCCCAATTGATTTTTGACACGTTCCAAAAACATGGCTTTATTTTTGGCACGGCGCACGGCTTCGGTGGCAACCGCATAAAGTTTTAAAGGACGATATTTGTGAATTTTATGGGTAAATTGTTCCAAAGCTTTAAGACTTCGGTCCATGGCTTCATCTGATAAAAAATTTGATTGTGAAATTCCTTGACCAAGCCGGGTAAAACGTGACAGCACCTCAAGAGGTTCCAAACAATTATTTATGCGCCGTACAATTAAAAGACGACAAGTGTTACTTCCTAAATCTATCGCAGCATAAGGACCCTCTTCCTTAAGGAAGGAAGTCTCAGGCAAATGCATGTCATGAGATAAGGAAAAACCCACTTAATAAAAACCTCTTTAAAAAAATTATAAATATATATAAAAATAAAAATAAAAATCCAATATTTTAAATTTTTTTTATTTAAATTTAATAATGACAGTTTTTTGAGAAAAATTCAATTGTTCTATGAAAATAATTCATCATATCTAGAAATAAATTTTTTTAATTGGAAATTGATAATATCCAAGTTTTTAATACCTAATATTTTAAAAAAATAATTAAAATTGATAATTACTATTTTTATTAGTGAAAATAAATTTATTATTCTTATATATGAAATTTAGAAATTATGTTTATTTTTAAAAAAATGAATACTGGTTTAAAAACTTCTAAAAATGATGTGTTTAATGCGAAAATTTTATTCTCATTGTTATAAACACCAAGTTTAATTTTAGTATGATAACCCGAGTTATGCTTAAGGTTGTAGAGAAGGTTTATCGTGTCTAAGTTGATAATTGATCATCCCAGCAATAAGATGAGCAAAAGCGTTAATGGGA
>JBPBPI010000090.1:0-40192 GCA_050954885.1 Janthinobacterium lividum
TCCCATTAACGCTTTTGCTCATCTTATTGCTGGGATGATCAATTATCAACTTAGACACGATAAACCTTCTCTACAACCTTAAGCATAACTCGGGTTATATTAGAATGTACTTGTGCTTTGACAACTGTTAAAATTTTAGCGCTTAAAAATCTTTTGGGTGAAAGTTTTATAGATTATGCTAAATATTTACAAAATCAAATGGAAAGGAAAGGGTGGGATTTAAAAGAATTTTTTCATGAATTTGCTGGTCAATTTATTGAAGAAGATGAACCTTGTAACGTAAATATTGGTTATATTTTATATATTCCTAATTTACCTTATTATTCTCATTTTAAGCCAAATGGCAATGGTCGAGGATCAAATTTAGTTCAAACTAGTGATCAAGATTATATTGGATTTAGCTCTATCTACAAAAAAGGCTCTCAACCCATTACAGTTATTGCAGATGCCGATAAAGATCTCTTTTGTCGTCAAGATGATGTTGAAGCAAACCATGATCATCATACCAGAATTTGCAAAATAATTCATGAAAATCCTAAAAGATTTTATCAAGATTTTCTATCTATACAAGGCAAAACACCTGTTTTTTACTTTAGTGCTAATCGTATTAATGAATTTCGAAAAACAAAAAAATTGAAAGAGTTTTGGGGTTAAAAAATTAAAATTGAAGAAAGTATTCAGCATTGTTGGATACTTTTTTCAATCTTAGAATTTTAACTTAATAAATAAACGATCAATCATTTTGGCAAAGGCTCCGTTGCCCAAAACATTGGCACAGGTAATCACTGGATCAAATAAAATATATAATGCTGTGATCAATGACATCATATCGGCATTAAATCCCAAATAACTTTCTAAAATAGGCAACATGACAATAATTCCACCCCCTGGAATCGCGGCCACGGAAAATTTTGCCATTACAAAATAGAAAGTAAAAATTAAATAGTTGAACAGTGATGGCTCTGCCATACCAAAACTTTTTAAAATAGCATAGGCAAAGATCGGAATGGCAAAGCAATCGCCCACTAAATGAATATTAACGGTGGCGGGTATGACGGAGCGGGCAAGATCTTTGTCATGCGCATTATTTTCAGCCCCCATGATGGTCAGTGGCATGCTGGCGGCACTGGACATGCTACAAAATCCACTAATGGCGGCGGGACACATGTTGCGAACATGACGCAAAAAGGGCTGTAGACGAAAATTGTTTAACAGCAAATAACAAAACAAAATATAACCAAATTGAGCCACGGCGATTAAGACAAAAATAGACGTATAGTCTTTGATGATAATATAAATGACGCCGTCATATTGCAACTTGACCACAAATCCAATAACAAATAAAGGAATGAGATAGACGAAATTCTTGAGTAACCGACCGATAAAAAAATCAATTTTTTGAGCGATATTTATCGCTTTTTCAGGTCGCCATTTGGATGCAATTATGCCTGAAATAATACCCAAAAACATGGCTTTGTCGTTGGCAATCAATTTAGGAAAATCAAACAGCCATAAAGGTGTTAAACCTTTAGATTCATGGGGTACAATCATCGACAGATCAAAATTATAAATTCCAATGCCAACATAATGACTCAAAAATGTTGAGATAAAATTGGACACACACACTAAAATTAAGATAATGCCAATAATTTTAGTGGCGTTTCTGGATAACATAACCGCCGATTTAAAAAGTAATCCAAAGATAATAAACGGCAACATTAAAATAATGAGCTCTTTAATGCTTAAGCTAATGGAATATAACATCTGTTTTAGAGCAACGGGGATAGTTGTATCTAACAGCACAATGGCAATCAAAACGATGGCCAAAACAAACGGCATTTTACGAAACATTTTTTTCTTATAAATTAAAGCATGATGAAAAACTTAGGAAATTTATAAAACTTTAGAGTGAAAATTGAAAGCTATTAAAAATCTGGTTTGACTTTTTTTTTGAGATATCGTTGATATTTATTTATAAAAAACATATAAATAAGTTAAATTCTTCATAACATTAAGAAATATAGTGAAATTCATTCATACATATTTTGGAGATTATTAAAATTTACGCTATAATTTATTTATAATTTTCAAACACTTAAATAGGATTTTAAAACCATGAAACCTCAAGATTCCTTAAAGCTACTTACGTCACAAGATGCTCTCAATGTTTTGTCTGCTTGGACAGCCCTTGAAGTTTTATCCCCCACTAGTTTTAATAAACCTGAAGAATTGAACAATAATGATGTGAAGTCAGTTATTTATTTCGACAATTCAAATAATATAGATCTTCCCTGGTTGCATGGCACTGAAGTCATACTTGAAGACAAGAAAATATTTTATCAAATCATTTTAGAAACTTTAGATGTCAAAAAATGTATGGAAGCTTTGATTGATAAATATGGTGATGAGGGTGTTGAATTTCCACTTACATCTGGTCAAGCTGTTGTGGGTTCTGTGACTGTAGATGAATTTGGCTATCCTGTGACAGATAAACCTGCAACGTCTCTTTCAAGTTTTGCTTGGGGGGTTCCTCAAGCTTTAAATGGTAATTTAAAAGATCTTGCTGAATGGCCATCAAAACAAAATGAAATATTATGTGGGCTTAATCAAATTTTCTTTCCTAGAGATGGTACTTTACCCATACAAGTATCCATGGAAACTTTGGATCATGCGCGTTTTTATTTGTCACATGCACTTGATATCCCTGATGATTTGTTAAGTGGTCTGAGATTTGCCCTTAGGATATATCAAGAAATTAAAAAGAACAAAAATAATGAAGATGAAAAAAAAGCAGAAAGCCCTTGGCCTTTATTAATCAATAGCTTTTATTTAAACGATTTAGCTCAGGCCAAAGATTTAATATTTGAAGGAAAAGCATCTAAGAATTTATTGCGCTATTTAGGTGTTGAAGTACCAGACATACGGCATTCTGTTTTGGGAAATCATGATTTATTAAAAGATGCTCTTGCACCTAAAAATATGCCTATTGCTCGTTGGCCAGGAAAAGGTCGTCATCCTTTGGTGTTGAAACAACAGGCTGCTGTGAATTTATCTTTACTAGAATTAAAAAATGATGGAATTTTTGGCATCAACGGACCGCCAGGTACAGGAAAAACCACACTTTTGCGCGATATCGTTGCGGGAATTGTGACCAAACGTGCCGAAGCCATGTTGCAATTTGATGATCCAGAAAAAGCATTTAAAAATCCAAACCCTTCAGAACACTCAGAATGTTCTAAATATTTAGAACATTCAGAATATCCAGAATATAGAGTTGATTTAGACTCTTGGAGTTTTCGCTTATATGAAATTGATGATGCCTTAAAAGGATTTGAGATACTTATTGCGTCTTCTAACAACAAAGCAGTTGAAAATATCAGTGCTGAACTACCGGGAATTGATGCAATCGCTGACGATGCTGATGAGCTGCGTTATTTTGAAACATTATCAGATCATTTATTATCAGATCATTTATCAAAGGGTAAAACTTGGGGGCTGATTTCAGCCATTTTGGGAAATTCAAGTAATCGTTCTCAATTTTGTGAAAAATTCTGGTGGAATGATGACTTTTGTATCCGTTCATATTTAAGAGAAGTTATAGAATACCAATCCGTTCAATTTGCAGAAAAACATCCGAAAACACACGAAATTCTACGGTATCGTACACCTCAAATTATTCAAGATTGTAATCCTCCTCTTAACCATATGGAAGCTTTAAAACAATGGAATGAAGCCCGCGATAGATTTATTGAAGCTTCAGAAAAAGTTCAAAAAAAATTGGATGATTTACAAGAAAAAAAAGATTGTATTTATGAAATACAATCTTATGAGGAAACACTGAAAAATAATCAAGATTTAAGTGTACTCATGATTGAGCATCAAAAATCTGAGCCTTATTTTATTTCTAAAATTTTAAGATTTCCCTCAGCGCGTCTTTGGCAAAAGGAAACTGAGCGATTGGCTCATTGGCAGAAGTTGAAAGAAAAAACAGAACCTTATTTTAAAAGGCTATCATCTCATTTGGTCGACTCTAATTTATTTTCAAATACACCTCAAGAATATAATCAAATTTCTCCTTGGTGCGATAAAGAATTAAAAATTTTACGGGATGAAGTTTTCATTGAAGCTATAAAACTTCATAAAGCATTTATTGGAGCCGCCGCTAAACCTCTTAAAGAAAATTTAGCTATATTTATGAAATATTTGCGCAAACCAAGCGAATTTATGGATAAGAAATTACTAGATTTGATGCCAAATGTATGGTCATCTTTTTTCTTAACAGTGCCAACTGTTTCAACAACTTTTGCTGCAACAAACGCCATGCTTAAGGGTTTGCCGAATGAAGGGCTTGGATGGCTGTTAATTGATGAAGCCGGTCAAGCTTTGCCACAAGCCGCTGTCGGTGCCTTAATGAAAACAAAACGTGCGATCGTCACAGGTGATCCCTTGCAAATTGAACCTGTGATTACTTTGCCGCCAAAGTTAACAAAAGCTATCTTTCAACAATTTGAAGCCGATGCATCTAAATTTAATCCGCCCAAAGCATCAGTGCAAACCTTGGCCGATGAAGCAAGTCGTTATTATGCTGAAATAGAGACCGAAGGTAAAAGTCGTTTTATTGGATTTCCTTTATGGGTTCACAGAAGGTGCACAAGCCCAATGTTTGAAATTTCCAATAAAATTGCTTATGAAAATTTAATGGTACAAGCCAATAAGTCTAAAACTTCTGCTATCCGTGATTGTTTAGGGCCATCCGCTTGGTTTGATATAGCAGATGGATCTAATAATCTTGATAAATGGTGTCCTGCAGAAGGTGAAAAAGTCGTCGATTTATTACGGCAATTGAAAGATATAGATATATTTCCAGACCTGTATATTATAACGCCTTTTAAATTTGTTGCACATCAACTGCGTGAAGAAGTTATGCATAGTGATGTGTTACAATCATGGCACGAAATAAAACCCGAATATTGGGTTCGCGATAATATTGGCACTGTTCACACATTTCAAGGCCGTGAAGCCGAAGCCGTTATCATGGTGCTTGGATCACCCCTTCTTGAACAGTCTGGGTCAAAAAAATGGGCAGGGGCTACGCCCAATTTGTTAAATGTGGCAGTGACACGTGCCAAAGAAGTTCTTTATATCGTTGGTAACAGGAGTTTATGGAAAAATGTTGGTGTATTTAAAGAATTGGATATGCAATTAAGTTTTGCTGAAACTGAATCAAGAAAGTTTGCTGCCTGTGGTTAAAATCATAAATGTAAATATTGACATGAAATTTGTTAAAATAAGCATTATATTATCATTTTTGATATCTGTTGGATTTAGCTCTCATTCTGAAATATTTCCTAAAGATGCAGCTAAAGCAGCAGTTTATGAGAAATTAGAGATGCCGGACCCTGATTCAGATGGACGCATTCAAACTTTAAATAAAAAAGGCGCAATGTCACCAGATTTAGATGCAATGTCACGTGAGTTTGTGACATTTGCGGCTTTGCCAAATATTAAAGTGCTAGAAATTGGTGCAGGATATGGCCATGCATGTCAGGAAGCATTGAAACAAGGATCTTGTAATTATCATGTGAATGACATGGATCTTCGACATCTAAAAATTTTGGCACGCCGCATTGAAATTTTTAATAAAGATTATTTATCTTTTATTCATTTAATCCCCGGAGCTTTTTCGTCTGCTTTAAATCTTTCTGAAGATGAATATGATGCTATTTTAATCGCGCGAGTCCTACATTTCATGACACCTGTTGAAGTATCAGAAACGCTCAATCAAGCTTATAAAATTTTGAAACCAGGAGGATGTATTTATGCAGTTATGCTATCGCCTTATGTCAAAGGATACGCCTCTTTCATTCCTGAATTTGAAAGACGAATTCAAAATAATCAACCGTTTCCAGGATATGTCGAAAATTTAACACACTATATTGACTGCAATATTGTACCAGAGACCAATCAAAAAAATATGACAGATAATTTCTTATTTTTTAATGTCAAAACAGCAAATGATAGTTTTGAACAAGCTGGATTCTTTGTGGAAAAAGCAGTCAACATGCCTTTGACTTATCCTTCAAAAATTTGGCAATTGGATGGCCGCGAAAATATTGGTGTGATGGCGCGTAAACCTAAAATAAATTAAAGAGTATTTTATGATACATGATCTTATCCACCGCAAAGCTCATATAAATGATTTACCTGCAATTATAAATCTTTTGACAGAAGATGATTTAGGGGTCTTGCGTGAGGAAAATAAACAACCCATAAATCAAAAATATATTGATGCCTTTTATAAAGTTGATGTTGATCTCAATCAATACTTGATGGTGATCGAAAAAGATAATCACATTATTGGCACATGTCATTTAACAATTATGCCATCTCTGACTTTTTTGGGTTCTATAAGAATGCAAATTGAAGCGGTACGCGTCAGCAAACAATATAGAAGTCAAGGAATTGGCGAATGGATGATCAATGCTGCAATCGATTATGGTAAATCTAAAGATGTTTCAATTATTCAATTAATGACACATAAAAGTCGCACGCGTGCAAAACAATTTTATGAAAAACTAGGATTTGAAGCAAGCCACGAGGGTATGAAATTATTATTGAAAGATATATAGAATCAGTTTTTTAAAAGAGAATTATTTGACCTCTCTAAATTAAATAAATCATCAGATTGTATTATCATGAAACGTTGTTCTAAAGTATCATTAGAATTGAAGTATTGTTGATATTTTTGCGTAAATTTTTTAGTAATTTGTACAAAATTATCAGAATCTAAAGTTTCATCATCTAATATAAAGACAATTAATTTAATATGCTGTTGTTGAGTGCTTTCTATAATATTTTTGTCACCCATTGCATCAAGAGAATCAATTTCAGATAAATAATCTTTTGTTAAAGATATGATTTTAAAATTCAAAATATGAAAAACTACATCAGGCCTTTCTTGAATAAAGATTTGCTTGATACGTGATAAATTTGATATGTTACATAATAAAGTTTGCCAAGAAAATGTAATTTGTTGTTTTGTCATTTCACAAAAACATTGATGAAGATAATTTTTAGAGTTGTCTAACAATGATAGATGGGAAGGTTGTAATAAGATAATTTGGCGATACAATTTATACCCAATCCATCCCCCACAATTCGCAATTAAAATGCGTTTATTCTGTAATAAAACTTTCAAATTATTATAATTAAAGGAAGAATTTTCTAAAGCAATATTGTTGGTTATCTCTTGTCTATCTCGAAATAATTTTGACACTATAATACTTAAAATAATTGTGCAAAGCCACCAACTTTGCCATATACCATAGCCAATGGATGCAACTGTCATAAAATTAAAAAGACTTAATGTTGAAGCAACGATATATAAATAATCAGATTTTTTCCTAAAAATATAGTTTACGAAAGTATTTAAAAATAAAAAAGTTACTAAAATACCTAAATAGCCTAATTCCAACCAAATTTGTAAAACAAAATTATGAGGATGTAAAGGAATTGCTTGACTGGTAAAAGGCATAAAAATATAATTATTTAATACCTTTGCAGGGGATATCCAAGTACGATCTTGAGAAAATATTGTAGCTGATTTGGACGTATTCAGACCGTAACCAAATATCTTTTGTAAAAAAGTTCTGGTAACAGGTCCTTTATTTAAAGATAGATTCTGGACATATTGCCATATACTTAATCGATCATAAACACTACCTTTTTTTATTGTTTGAAGCACAACTTTCTGTACTTTTGGTATGTTATAAGTATAAATTGTGAGTGACGGTGCCAGAAAATAAAAACAAATTAAAATTTTTATAAAGATCTTTTTAAATTTATTCGACATAAAATAACAAAGAAAAAAACAAATTAAAAAAATATCAATAATTAAAGCAAGTTTTGATGCGTCGCTATTGAATCTAAAAATGATATAAATTGATAAAATACACAAAATTATTTGAATATGATTTTTTAGAAAAAAACTTTTTTGTGAAAAACTCTTTAAAATATTTAAAATTGTCTTAAATCTTTTAAAAGAAATTAAAATTATAAAAGGTAATAAAAGCATCAAAACAGATGTAAATTTATTATATTTGTGTATAGGAACTAAAGGATCATAAAGAAATTTTATGATTAATCCTTGAAAATGAGCTTCAATAAAACCAAATAATAATCCTAAAATAAAACCAATCGCTAACCCTTGTGCAATTTGTTTTTTATATAATGTAATTTGTACGCCACAATACATTAAAAAACCGAGATTAATATAATAAGTTAGAGCAAATGTACTTTTAAGACTTAATCGTGGTGAGATAGAGGTTAAATTTGACAACAAACAAACACAAGAAAAAATGTTTATGAGATAAAAAGTTTTAATATTTTCTGTAAATATTTGTTTAATTTTTGATTTTACGATAATGATTTCGAGTAGAAATATCAAAGCAATAAAATGAGTTAAAATAGGTAAACTAAGAGGAATAAAAACCGCTATAGATAGAATACTGGCAAATAGAATTTTATAAAAATTGCCTAATTTCTGATTAAAATAAGTATTAAAAGTACTAAGCAAATTATTACATTTCTATAAAAATAAATTAATTATAAGTATTTTAAAAATACTAAAATTTTGAAAAATTGATTTTATCAATACTCAATTTTTAAAGGCCTGGAAAGAAGTGAATTAATTTCATCTTCAATCAAACTGCCATGATAAAGAATACGATAGACTGCCTCAGTAATGGGAAGATCAATTTCTTTTATGGCTGCAAGTTGAACAGCAGCTTTCGCTGTATATACACCTTCCGTCAAAGAATGAGAAGATATAATTCGATCACCGTTATTGCTATTACCTATTTCATAGCCATAGGCTGTATTGCGTGAAAAAGATGAATTACATGTCAAGACCATGTCGCCAACACCTGACAATCCTAAAAAAGTTTCCATATTGGCCCCCATGGCACATCCTAGTCTTGTAATTTCAGCAAGTCCACGAGTGATGAGAGATGCGCGCGCATTTTCACCTAAATTGCGTGCCATACAAATGCCAGCAGCAATAGCGATGACATTTTTGAGGGCACCTGAGACACTGACACCAATACGATCGGTGGCTGGATAAAGCCTAAAATTTGGACAAGAAAGTGAACTGGCAAGCCAGCGTGCTGTGGTTACTTCTTCTGTAGCCAAAGTTGCAGCTGTTGGCCGAGATTCCGCTACGTCACGCGCAAATGTAGGACCAGATAAAATGGCATTACAATGACGGGGTAGAACTTCGCTCACAACTTCATTCATTAATTTACCAGAATCAATCTCAATTCCTTTGGCGCAAATCACCAGATAAGCATCTAGAGAAATATCTTCCTTAATACTTTCTAAAAATTCACGGATATTTTGAGCAGGACATGCCAGTAAAATGATATTAGATCGAACAGCTTTTTGAAGAGACGACGTTAGTTCAAGATCACTAGGTAAAATAACTTTTGGTAGGTATGTAAAATTTTCACGTGTTTTAAGCATTTCTTGAACTTGTGATGAATTACGTGCCCACAAGGTGGTTTGATTGCCTGCGCGATGCGCTGTGATCGCCAAAGCTGTTCCCCAAGCGCCCCCTCCTAATACACTCACCGTTGTCATTGTTTTACCTTATTTGTTGATCGTTTAATTTTATTAAAGGCCATCGTGGTTGTGGTGCAAATCCTAAATCATCAATCTGATTTAAATGCATTTTTTCGATACCTGCCCAAGCAATCATTGCAGCATTATCTGTACATAAATTCAAGGGGGGTGCCACAAATTTTAAATTTTGATCTTGGACAGCGTCACAAAGCACATGACGCAGATATTGATTTGAAGCAACACCCCCTGCCACAACAAAATGATCAAGTGCAATATTTCTTGAATGACAAACTTTGATGGCATTTAAAACACGATTTTTTAAAATTTCACCAATTGTGTATTGAAAACTTGCGGCACAATCGGCTTTGTCTTGTGTGTCATAAATTTTTTGATTTAAAACCGTTTGTCGAACGGCTGTTTTCAGACCTGATAAAGAAAAGGAACAAACAAATTCTGCTTCCTTCTTCAACAATAGAGGACGTGGAAAATTAAATCGATGGGGATTGCCACGTGCGGCAAGTTTTTCAATTTCAGGACCACCCGGATAGGGAAGATCCAGGAGTTTTGCAACTTTATCAAAAGCTTCTCCCACGGCGTCATCCAAGGTCTCTCCCAAAATATCATAATCTTGTGGTGAGTTGACCACCATCAATTGACAATGTCCCCCTGATACCAACAATAAAAGGTAAGGAAACTCAATGTCATGGGTTAACCGGACAGTCAGAGCATGGCCAGCCAAATGATTGACTGCCAAAAAAGGAAGTCTGCAGGCAAGGGCAATAGATTTAGCCGTGGTCACGCCAACAATGAGTCCCCCAATAAGCCCAGGACCCGCGGTGGCTGCAATACCATCGATATCATTAAGCGTCAAGTCCGCATCTGTCAGAGCTTGATCGATAACTATATTTAAATGATCCAAATGAGCGCGCGCGGCAACTTCAGGAATGACACCACCACAGACACTGTGAATTTCTAATTGTGTCAGCAATACGTTAGACCTTATTTCTTTTTGATCTGTCACAACGGCTGCAGACGTTTCATCGCAACTTGTTTCAATACCAAGAATTATCATCAGTTTCGTTTTCTATTCATTATAAATATGGTTATATAAATTTATAAAATAAATCTCAAGAAATTAAAATTTAAAGGAAGAATTTATGGCGGCACGAAGAATTTTTAAACTTGGAACACGTGGCAGTGCTTTGGCACTTCGACAAGCCGGCATGGTTCAAGATAAAATTCAATTCCATTTTCCAGAAGTAAAAATTGAACTTGAGGTTATTAAAACGTCTGGTGACCGCATTAAAAATTGCCCTTTAACTGAAATCGGTGGTAAAGCCTTGTTTACCAAAGAAATTGACGAAAAGTTATTAAAAGGTGATATTGATCTGGCGGTTCATTCAATGAAAGATGTCGAAACATTTCGTCCCCAAAATTTGGATATTTTTTGTTATCTGGCACGAGATGACCCACGCGATGTATTAATTTCTAACGGTCATAAAAAATTTGACCAGTTACCAAAGGGCGCCAAAATCGGTACTTGTTCGCCGCGTCGCTATGCGCAAATTCTTTCTCTAAGGCCAGATTTAGAAGTTATGCCGATGCGAGGCAATGTTGATACCCGTCTTCAAAAATTATCCTCTGGTCACTGTGATGCCATGATTTTGGCTTATGCCGGCTTTCAGCGACTTGGACTCACATCTGTTATTACAGAGATTTTTGACCCCTATATGATGACACCCGCGGTGGCTCAAGGTGTGATCGGTATTGAAATCCGTCAAGATGAAAAAATACTTAAAGATATGTTACATTTTATTAACGACGAAGCAACAGCACGATGTGTCGAGATAGAGCGAAATTTTTTAAAAGGTTTTGAAGGAGATTGTAAAACAGCAATTGCCGGCTGGGCGCAACAAAAGGCAAATAAATTTACATTTCAAGGATTGGTTTTAACACCCAAAGGAGAAAAATCTATAAAAAAGAATTTAGAGGGAAGTTTTGAAGATTTATTAACCAAAGCTTTTATCGTAGGGCAGGAGTTTAAAAGATGGCACCAGAGTCAGATTCTCTCATTTTAATCACGCGACCTTTATCAGAGGCTCAAGTATTGGCGCGTTCTTTAATTCAAGAAGGATGTAAAGTCTTAATCGATCCCCTCTTGCAAATTCGCGCCCTCGAGTGTTCATTTATTGACACACGACATGTTCAAGCTTTTGCGACAACTAGCATGAATGGTATCCGTAGGTTGGCTGAATTAAGTCCCAATCGTGATATCCCTCTTTATACAGTTGGTGAGGTATCTGCACATGAAGCGGAAAAAATGGGCTTTACACAAGTTTATGGTGCCGAAGGATCTATTGAATCTTTAACTCAAGTGATGCAAAACAACATTGATCCAAAAGCTGGAAAAATTTTGTATTTTTCAGGTCAAGAAATCAAAGGAAATTTGGTAAATATTTTAACGCAAAAAGATTATGATATTGAACGCTTAGTGGTATATGAGGCTCTCGCGGCGCAATCTTTACAACCTGATACCAAAGAAGCTTTAATCACAGGACGTTTAAAAGCTATTTTATTTTTTTCTCCCCGCACCAGTGAAATTTTTGTTAATCTTTCAACTATGTATGCACAAGCTTTTAAAAATATTGCGGCCCTATGTCTTAGTCCAGACGTTGCATTGCCATTAAGAAAATTACAATGGCAGCAAATTTTAATTGCCCCAGAAAAAACCGGTCGTTCGATGGTCTCTTTGTTAACTGAAACTTGCCGCGAACAGAAAGAAATGTTTTAAAATGTCATCCTCTGAAATTACGCCACCTGAAATTGTCGTGTCTGAAGAATTGTCTTCTGAAACACCGTCATCTACATATAAAATTTGGCACTTGAAACCTGTGGTCTGGATTGGATTGAGTGTGGCAGTGATTTTTTTACTTTTAATATTTAAATCTTTTTTACAAAAAGAAAATGTTGTTCAAAGCAAGTCCACTGTGCTTTTTCCAGAAAGTAAATCCCATGTCTCTCAAAATATAGAAAATAAAAAGATAGAAAAGCAACTTATTTTGCCTTCTGCTGAGACATTACCTCATAACCTTGACTCAAAAAATAGAGATAAATCGACTGATCTATCTCCGTCTGCTACAGCTAAAGAATCACCTGTGCTACCTGATATATCAAACAACCTCGATTCTTCAACGCCTCATCAGACAATGTCTGATCAAATAAATTCAACCGTTGATACATCAAATTCTCAACAAGTTTTGGCACTAGAAAATACAGTTAAAACATTAGAGCAACGGTTGAAAGAAACAGAAAATCAAAAAATCCATAAATCTCACCTTTGGGCAAAATTTCAGCAACTTAATACAGCTTTAAATGAATCAAGAAATTTTGAAGCAGAATTACAACAATTTTCGGTACTGTTTTCATCTCAATCAAAAATCTTTGAAAATCTTCAAGCATTCATTCCTTATGCCAAGGAAGGTTTGCCATCTCTTGATCAATTGCTTCAAAACTTTACATCTGTGAAACAAGAATTTATGAATCTGTTAGAACAACAAGAAACAGGTTGGCATAAATTAATATTACAAATCATGCCTTGGATTCAAATTTATAACACGCAAAGTACAGGTTCAACATCAATGAATTTGTGGATATTGCTAAGACTTGAAGAGGCAACAATGAGGAAAGATGTCGCCCAAATTACGGAGATTATAAAACCTTTAAAGCAAGAGAATTTGCCAATTTTTAACGCATGGCGCCAGCAAATACAAAATTATCAATATTTGAACAAAATTAAAAAAGATTTATTTAATCAAATAATTTCTGACATTGTTCAATAACTTTAAAAAATAGATTTAGGTAAATAATATGAAAAAACTTATTTTTTTTATCGCACAATTTTTGATTGTTGCAGGACTCTTTGTTTGGTTTTACAAACACCCAGGCTCTATTGAAATCAATTGGCTTGATTATAAAATACAGATGTCAGTGGTTGTGTTTTTGGGTCTTTTGTTAATTGGCATAAGTCTTTCTTTTTTGATTGTAAAAGTGATTATGCTTTTTTTAAGATTTCCTAAAAGGTTGTCTGGAAAATACCGCCTGCATCGTCTGCGTCAAGCGCAGGAAAGTTTAAAAGCACTTATCACCAAATACCGCAATAAAGAATTTGATGCGGCTGCCTCAGATCTTAAGGTTCTTTTGCAAGAAGAAGAAATGCACTTTATTGGTCATTATTTTGCAGCAAAAATTGCCAAATCTCAACATAAGCCTATGATCCAAGAACAACATTTACAACACATAATTAACCTGTCAGGGGGAGAAGCTTTAGGGTACACAGAACTTATGCAGTTAAAAATTCAGCAAAATGAACCGATTGAATTGTTAAAATGTGCTAAGCAAGCCGTTTCTTTTGTTCAAAAAGCACCAGAACTCGCAAAACTAATTTTTCAAGTTTATCTTCAAAATAATTTAATTGTGGACGCTGAAGATTTATTGAATCAATTCAAACGTAAGAAAATATTATCTCAAGGCGACAAAGCGATCTTAGAAAGTGATTTAGAGTCAGCTCAAGCACAAGTTGCTCTGGAGAAAAAAGATACCGCTGTTGCTTTGAAAAAGTCTGAAAAGGCTTACAATCTTTATCCAACTTATGAAAAATTAAAAGTATACGTTGAATTACTTTTATCACAGGATCAGAAAAAACGTGTCCAAAAGATACTTGAGCAAGCATGGCATCAACGTCCCGATGCACGATTGGTTTATCTTTACAAAGAAACGCAGAAAGAGGCATTGCCATCCTTACAATTTCAAGGAATTGAGAAATTAACGCAAGGAAGTCCTGATCATCCTGAAAGTTTACTTGCCAAAGCTCAGGCGGCGCTCGATGCACAATTATGGGGCATGGCCCTTGATCATCTTCAAGATTACGAACGAAAATACTCTTTGACCCGTCGTTTTTTAAGGCTGCGTGCTAAATATGCTCAATTGGCCTCTCATGATCAAACAGCGGCTTTAAATTGGTTGGAAAAAGAAGAGGAACTGTTGTTAATGCATGAGGTGACAAACAAAACCTTGCCATTATCTTAATTTTGAAAAATCATTATGCAAGATCTTTATTCTTTTTTTGATTTTGAACCTGGTGCATCGTCAATTTTGTATCCCTCAAACAATGACATAAAAAGAGTAAAGAATCCTCGATTTCCAAAAGAAGTAAATTTTATTAAACATCAAGCTGTCTGGGAATATCGCGTATTTTGGCCCTGTGATGCTGATCCAATTTCTCTCAAATTATCATTCATGTCATTGCCTTCTTTTGACAATTTTCACTCTTCAATTTTAGATGACGTTTATATTTTAGTTGATCACAAGCCTTTAAATTTAAAGATAAGACAAGGAAAACTTGTTTATAAGCCTGTCATTGAACAAG
This sequence comes from Janthinobacterium lividum, assembly GCA_050954885.1. Classification (GTDB taxonomy): domain Bacteria; phylum Pseudomonadota; class Alphaproteobacteria; order Caedimonadales; family Caedimonadaceae; genus JBPBPI01. The sequence continues at coordinate 15,044 of JBPBPI010000090.1, forward strand.
AACAAGGAATGCTGGCCTGTGGTCAAAAGATAAAATTTACCTTTCCTTTAAAGTGGTCTAAAATTTATGCGTTGTTTCCACGACTTGAATTTTCAACGAAATTTTGTCCAGATTTATCACATTTTTTAGCACATTTGCATCATTACGGATATTTTGCACAACTTATAGGTTTTCAAAAAAAAGTTTATCGCTGTAAACTAGGACCAGCTTTACAACTTGAGATCAGCCAATTTGACATTAAAAATCAAAGATGGTTCTCTTTGTGTATTGAGAGCAAAAATTACAATTTGATAAAACAAGAAACAGAAAAATTAAAAAACAATAAAGGCTTTGTCATGGGATATATTGAATTTTTAGAAAAATACGGTCGTCTTTAAGATGTTTTTGCTTCTTAAAGCTTTGATGATCAGTTTTGGTCAGATAGGATTTTTTGCCCTCGGTGGCGGAAATTCAATGATTACGTTGATTCAACACGAATGTGTGACAAATCGCAATTGGTTGTCGTTGAATGAATTTTCAACCATCACCGGTATTACCTTTTTATTTCCAGGTCTAACTGGAATCAAGCTGGCAGGCCTCATAGGTCATAAAGTCGCCGGTTTCCCAGGGTTAATCGTCAGTATTTTAGCGCTTAACTTACCGGGTCTTTTAATGGCATTGGTGTTCACCAGTTTTATTTTAGCACATCAAGAAAAAGCCATTGTTCAAAAATTATTAATTGCGGTTCAATATGGGGCTGTTGCGTTGCTGGCGGGGACAATTTATGCACTGTCGAAATCTTTGATTGAATTTCATTTCAATTATAAAGCGATTATCTTATCTTTAATATTTTTCGTCTCTATTGCTTTTCTTAACTTTTCTCCTTTTATATGTATGATTGTGTTCACAATTATTTGTACAATTATTTTATAATAAAAAAGACACGTATTTAAAAAAAAACCATTTAAACAACAATCAACACTTGAAATAGCCTGATGTTTTAGGATAGCTTGTCAAGGTAACTTTAAACAAGGAGCCTAAATATGGATTATCGTTCAATGAAAAAAGTAGCCGCAAGCATTTTGGTCTTGGGTGCTTTGACATCTTGTTCAGATATGTTGGTTAATACACCAGGTATTGAATACAAAAAAAGCAATACAATCATGTTGAGTGTAAACAATCTTCAAGTGATTTCTGTCCCAAACACAGTTGATTCTAAAAACAAGCACGTTTTAGAAGAGAACAAGATTTTTCATGAAGAAGCTGAAAAATGGGCACATCGTCGTTTTGCAGCACAAGGTGGTGTAGATCGCGCTGTCTTGATAATCACAAAAGCTAAAATCCGTCTGATGAGAGAAAATGGTCATTCAGAAGATCATTACGAAGGTATGATTCATGCAACACTAGATATTCTTGATGATCGCGGCATGGCACGTGCAAGAATTTCAGGAGATGTTGATCTTAAGGTTAATATTCCTGATACTTTCACCATTCATGAAAAAAGAGCACAAGTTAAAAAAATGCGTCAAGATCTCATCAATGCACTCGATGCAAAGATGGTCAAAGAAATTTCACAACACATGATGGCTTTTACAAATGTAATGCCTTCTGAAAATGTAATGCCTTTAGCAGCTCCAGCTGCATAAGCTAGTATTTAGCGATTCACTCTCATGAAAATGGGGGTGAATTGTTTATTATTTTTCAAATATTATTTTATATTTCAGTTATTTATATGGGAGAGATGCCGGAGTGGTTGAACGGGGCAGTCTCGAAAACTGTTGTGCGCGCAAGTGTACCGTGGGTTCGAATCCCACTCTCTCCGCCATTTTCTATTTATCATTCTGAAGAATGATAAATAGGGAATGATGAATGGTGTTATGAGAACCCACGGTAAAATTAAAGACTTGGGTTTGAGCCGTAGGCAACGTGCGCAGCACGATAATCCCACTCTCTCCGCCATATCAATCATAAGCATCTTTAAGTGTTTATGATTGATATGATGAACGATTTGATGAGAACCTATGCTGGAACAGAAGTAGGGGTTATCACGCCAGGGCGCGTTGCTTTCAGCCCGAGCCGCAGGCAACGCGCGCAGCGCGATCTTTTGGCAACTAATTTTTGGCTTCTAAGACCTATTGGCTGTTTTGATAAGCTAGTTTTTACGTCACAAGCAGCAGGGACTTCAACCCAATGAGATTAAATTAATCACGAGGTAAGCCAACGCCAACATATTTAGCTATCCAGATGGTTGATCCGCCACAATCTTTATCATTTATACTCAGAGAAACCAACTCAAAATGATGTGATTCCATTAACTCTTTGTATTCATTAAGAGATAATGAAGTATGGTATAGATCTTCGCCGCCATTATTGCTCCATATTTCACCAACTTCATGATTAGAGGTAAATAATAAAATACCCCCAGGATTTATATGATCCTCAAAACGTCCAAACATAGCTCTTTGATCATCCGAGGGCAAATGAAACAAACTGTGCCATAAAACAATAAGATCAAATTTATTTTTTAAATTCGCATATCGCATATCTTGAACATAGAATTTTGCCTCTGAAATATATCTCTTGGCTTTTTCAATCATCTTAGTGGAACCATCAATACCCGTTACCTGAAAACCTTTACTGACAAAGTATTTTGCTATAGGTTCGCCTATACCGCATCCCAAATCCAGAACTTTCCCACCTTGTTTACTTAAGCCTGAAGCTTTGTCCAGATAAGGCTTTTCAAGCCCAAGGTTCCGCATTCGCACGGCATCAAACCAGTCCGCTATTTTCTCATAATCTTCAAAAGCTTTATCTTTGTTAGCCATTATTTACTGATGGTAACCTTTCAAATAGAAGTAGTCTCAAAAGGTGGTGAGTACATCGGGCAGCTATCGCATCATCGACGGTGACCTCGCATCCACCACAGAATTTGACACCTGTTATAACTTTTGGCAACTGATTTTTGCCATTGCTATTCTTCTTCACTCCAAGAAGTTGTTATAGAGTCTGAATCCAATAGCTGCTCCTTATCTTGTTTTGCCATAAGATAGAATTGTTTTTCTCATCCTGCTCTTGCGTTTTCATGAGGTGTAATAATAAGCTTATGATATTTTATAATTAAATTAATGGTATTTGTTAATTGATATTGCTTAAGAATCGCTTTTGGAATTTTAAAACCTTTGGAATTACCAATTTAAATAAATTTTAAAAAATAAAGATTTGACTTTAATTGATTTTTGTTACAGTTTTTAAAGAGAAAGGGTGGTTGGCATGACACGTGGTGGCAAAAGAATCGGAGCAGGGCGTAAAGAAGGCTCAGGTTTATTTGGTGAAAAAACGAAAGTTATACGAATCCCTATAAGCGCTGAAAAGGAGATCAAAGAAATGTTATTACAATTTCCCAAAAAAATTAAACCTGAATCAGGTGTCACCAAAGTTGATGTCATGTATTGGCCCTCTTTAAATGCAACCTCTGTCACTGCGACTTTGTTTGAAACACGTATTGCCGCTGGTCAGCCGTCTCCTGCTGATGATCATAGTGAAGATGTTTTGGATTTAAACCAGCATTTACTTTGTAATCCAGAGACCACTTTTTATGTACGTGTCAGCGGTGATTCCATGATTGATGCGGGTATTCATACAGGCGATCTTTTGGTGGTTGATCGGTCTTTAAGACCGCAAAATGGTAAAGTTGTGATTGCGGTGATTAATGGTGATTTAACAGTAAAACGCTTGTTTAAAGAACGAGGAAAACTTTTTCTCATGCCTGAAAATCCTTCCTACCCCTGTCTTGAAATCACAGATGAAATGGACTTTATGATTTGGGGTGTGGTCACCAATGTTATTCATCCTCTATAGTGTGTATTTTTTACAATACTTTTATTATATTATAAAGATAATGAAACAAATTGTATTAAAATCTTCAAAATTTTAATACATTGTTCAATGTTGATTGCTACAATAATAATAAGAAACCTTTAATTTAAAAGGATTAAAAAAATGTTATCACTACATTGGGTTATTGTCTTTTTTGTCATTGCTTTAATTGCCGGTGTTTTAGGCTTTAGAGGTGTTGCAGGCACAGCTGTTGATATTGCAAAGATTCTTTTCTTTATCTTCCTCGTTCTGTTTGTGTTATCTCTTGTACGTCATGTTATGATTTAATTTTAATCGATTGTAATAGAAGCAGAGGCAGATTGACCTTGGCTGTCAAGCAAAGTGATCTTGTAAAAACCTTTTTCAAGGGGATGCCAGATTAAGTAAGATCTCCAAGATTTGGTGGCAATAGGTTGTTGATTGATGAGCCAGGTATAAGGGCGTCTGCCGCCTGCGGCTTGTAGAGAAATTTTTTTTATCTGATTGTCTGATGAAAAAAAATCAATCTTTGTGTTGTGAACAGGAAAAAGAAGTCTCAAGGGTTGATGATTATTATGTTCATTAAAATGGGCATACTTCTGCGTTTTCTTTAAAGTAAAATAGTTTACATCATTTGTTATTTTTTGATTATTGGAATGCTTTGGCAGGACCTGAAAAATTTGCTGCATTAAAGGAACTGCAAGGCTGGCCCCAGTGCCATAGCCACAAGAAGCACCATCCGGACGGCCGATCCAAATACCCACAACATAATCATGATTGTATCCAAAAACCCAAGCATCGCGATAGCCATAAGAGGTTCCTGTTTTAAAGGCAATGTTTGAACATGATGGATCAAAAGAAAGACTATTTTTTTGTAAAATTTCTGTAAGCCAACCACAAGTTTGATTTGAAAATAAACGCACTTCACAATTTGAAACAGAAGGTTGATATTTTAAAGGTGATATAATGCCACCTTGGGCCAAGGCAGAATACAAAATCATCAGCTGCTCAAGGCTCATACCAACACCTCCTAGGGCTAAAGATAAACCGGGTGCTGTATAAGCGTCAGGAAACTTTGGTTTGATATTAACTTCTTCTAACATTCCCAAAAATTTTAAAGCCCCCAAACGATTTAAAGCCGACACAGCGGGAATGTTTAAAGATTGAATCAACGCTTCTTCAATGGTGACAGAGCCATTAAAGGTTTTATCAAAATTACCAGGTCGATAACTGCCATAGGCATGAACTTCATCATTAACTAAAGTATTGGGTTGAAACAAGCCAGTTTCAAAACCCATGCCGTAAATAAAAGGTTTAAGGGTTGAACCAGGCGATCGAATGGCACGTGTAAAATCAATTTGCCCTTGATTTTGATGATTAAAAAAATCAGAAGATCCTAAATATACGATCACCTCTTGAGTGGCATGATGAACCACAAGAACAGCTACATTAACTTTTGAGGGCAAAATATTCAAAGATTGAGTCACGAGATTTTGTAAATAAATTTGTAGAGGAAGATTGATTGACGTTGTGATGGTTTTAAGGTCAGGATTATGTTGTCTCAAGCGTTGGCTCAAATGAGGCAAATGTCGCGGCAAATTTTTTCTTAAAGGTAATTTTTGTTGTAGGGCAGATTGTAATACAGTCATTTCCATGAAGCTCGCGTTAAATAACCTGTTTAAAAGAGTATTGCGTGCTTTTAGGGCATAGGGTGTAAAAACCTTATGAAAGGAGCGTCGCGGTGATTGAGGCAAAGCAATCAGTAAAGCAATTTCTTCGGGATTTAAATTTTTAGCAGATTTTCCAAAATAAGAATAAGATGCGGCTTGAATGCCTTCAATGTTGCCACCGTAAGGTGCCAAAGTGAGATATATGTTTAAGATTTCTTGTTTGGAAAAATGAGCCTCAAGTTGCAATGCGCGGTATATTTCAATCACTTTAGAAGACATATTTCTGGGGCGTGGCTCAAGCAACCGTGCCACTTGCATGGTCAAGGTTGACCCCCCTGAGACAATACGTCCCTGTGAAGCAAATTGACCAAAAGCACGTAAAAGAGAAAAAGGATTGATACCAAAGTGATATCCAAAATGTTGATCTTCGCAATAAATTAATGCTTTGATAAAACGCGCATCCACGTCATTTGCGGTCACTGGAAGACGCCATTTATCATCCTTGGTTTGAAAAACATGAGCACATGTTGTATCAGAAGACGTTATCGTTATTGACACATCATAAAAGCGATCAAGAGACAGCGGATAAATTTTATCTAAACTAAAAAACCCAATGCCTATGATGATGCAAAATAAAACAACCTTAAGTTTAAATGAAATAAGACGATACATAAATAAGTAGAATTTTGATCTCATGACAAAGGTAACAACATTCCTTATATATTAAGGAATGATTACAAGCTTCTCCACATCTGTTCGTGCCGAAAATTGAGGCCTGTACATACTTTCAACCGATGCCGCAGGATAGGTATATTGACCCGGGGTAACCGCACGTGCCATATATGCAACCTTAAATTTTTTGGTATCTGACAGACGGAAAGCCGCCACAAATCGATCTTCACGTTTTTCAACCCGAGATAAATCAGTCAAATCTGTTAACCAAGTCAACGAACTATCTGGAGAAAATGTATCGATTTTAAGACCATCAATTTCAAATCCTGCTGGCAAAAGATCTAATAGAAGAACTTCATGGGTATCTGCCTCTTTCAAAAGGCCGTCAAACACCACGATGACACAATCACCTGATTTTATTTTATCTAAAGAAAGGATTTGGCCGTCAACATTGTAAAATTGCCGTGTTAAATCGAATCCAAGATTGGGTATGGACTTTGCATCTTTAAGATCACCTTCTAATGTATAGCTGTAGATCACAGGAGATGCATCTTTGTTCGTCAATGCGTAAGAAGATTTTAAATCTTCATAAGAAAGTTGCCTTTGCCAAACTTTTGTGTTTGTTATGTTGTTTGTATTTTGCTCGGTTAAATTTAAGGGCTTCTGCAAGTCTGAAAGCGTCAACGCCGCGCGCACTAACCAACCCTTTTCAAAAGTACTTAATAAATCTGGATTTTTGAGTTTATCTGCAAGTACCATTGCCATGTCTTGCAAAATGGCAACATCTTCAAAAGATTCAGCGATAATTTTAATCATCAACGCTTGTTTACTGATGTCAGATTCAAAAAATAAATTTTTGAGAGTTAAATCCGTCTCACTCAAGATCGCTTTAAAATCAAGGGCACGTTTAAGCCATATTTGGGCAGATGATACATCTTTTAAATGGGCAAAAGCACAAGCCATAAACAAAATGTCTTCACGTTTTGTAAAAGTATTATAATTGTTATCAGCAAAATATTTTAAAGTGCCGAGGGGCAACAATCCTTCACGTGCCAAAATATAATGAATATAAGATTTTACAGACAATGACTCAGTAGATTGCTGGTTGTTAATATAGTTTTGCATCCATTGTGTGGTGCGTTGCAAAATTACTTTATTAATATTCCATTTTTTGTGATTTGCTTCATACAATAAATCGATGGCATAGACTGAAAGCCAAGGAATATCATTGTTATAATTTTCTGTATTCCAAAGAGCAAAACTGCCATCAAAACGTTGCAGTCGATAAATTTGATCTAGATTATTGGCGATTTCAAGAGCATCAGCGTCAGAATCTGAACTTTTGAAATAAGCAGCCAAACGACTGGATAGTTGTTCGAGGCAGGTATAAGGGTATTTCTTGAGTTGTTGAGCAAGGCTATCTGCACCAAAGGTGGGCAATGTCCCAATGTTTAAGGTAAGCAGTGCCGTCCCAGGAACATACTCTTTAAAAATATCTTGTGTTAATTTAATGTCTTGACCAGACTCAATCTTTCCCCAAAAATATTGATGAAAACGAACCAGAGAAGATCTGATCGCAATTTCCCAACTTTTTTGAGACAATAATTGTTTATCTTTAAAAGTTTCTAGAGTAATTTTTCCCAAGCCAATGTCAGAAGCAAGTAAATTGAAGGAGATATTTTTTTGCTCTTTATTTTTTAACGTCACATTTGCATCATAAGAAGATTTGAGAGAAACAGCCCCTTCTGTCTTAATATTTAGCCTAATAGATTCGTCTTTTCCCATCAAATTTTGCATTTCAATGTTGGCTTGAATAAGATCTTGGGGGGCCAAAAATTGGGGAAGAGCAAGATAGATCTCAAGAGGATCGCGAACAATAACTTGTTGGGTTTGATGGCCCAAAGCATCTGATGTCCAAGCAACTGCACTGATGCGTACGTTGCCGGCAAATTCAGGCAATTTAAAAGTTGCTGACGTACAATATCCCTCTTTTTCTGGCACAAAATCTTTAAGAATAGGAGAGACCAAACTGAGGGTTTTATAAACTCTTGCGCTTAAAGCTTTAATGTCAAAATTTTGTGATCCACTTCCGCCACCAACATTAAAATCAACTGGTCTTGTGCCATAGGGATTGATTAAAAATCCGTAACTGTCTCTGATTTGATATTGCAAATGAGTTTGACCAAAGAAATAATCAAAAGGATTAGGTACCTCAAAATTTGATAAATTCAAAATACCTTCGTCCACCACAGACATACGTAGATACAAATCTTTTAAAGGTTGAGGAACGCAAGCCTTGATAACAAAATCTTGATTAGGTGGTGTGATTTCAGAAGTATGAAATGTTAAATCAATCTTATTTTTTGCATCTTCAATATTAATCCAAATAAGTCCCATAGCACGATTTAGCATCTTTTGTTGTTTAGAATCTCCCGGCTTAAAAACAGTTGCCATAAGATAGAGGCCACCTTGTTTAGCTGCGAGTGTATCAAGAGAAATTTCAACACGATTGCTCTTTGCCGAAGTTTGACCATGATAAAGAGGTTGATATGTATTGTTCAACGCAGCAATAAACAGCTCGCCCTCATAAGGGGATACAATATTTAAATAAACTTTATCACCTATTTTGTATGAAGCTTTATCAAGCGTTATTTCAATTAAATCAGGACGTTCAGGCAAACCATTTTGTCCATCCCATCCTGCATTAAATCGAAAGCTTGTCGCAACACCGGTGTCTTCATTCATAATTTCAATCCGAAGGCGTCCAGATTTGACAGGTAATTTTAAAGATGTGGGACCTTGGGTTTGTGTCTCTAAGACACCTGATGCAATGATCCGATCATCAGATGCCGCATTATAATTCCAAGTATTGCCTGATTGAAAATAGGTAAAATGTTGATTTTCTTGATATACATTATAAGTCAATTTCTTGATGGCTTGACGCTCTCCTTTTTCATTGAGCGTAATTACATTAAATGATGCAACAGAATCGGCAGAAATAATCTTATCTTGAAATAATGGTTCAATACCGATGACATAAGGTTGATGCCAAAAAAGTGTATTGGCCTTAAGGGTTCGGCCTCGACCATTGGCTTCAAATACAGTTGTGGTGGTCTGTGCTTCTAAAATTTTGGTTGTGTTCGGCGTATCTGAAAAACGCGCCTTTAGATTGGTCTTACCCTGTGCATCTGTTTTTTCATGCAAAGCAGGAAGTCGGTATGGGTTCCAAGGATTTTCCTCAAGACCAAAGTAATATTTTGTATAAGCTTCAAAAGGTTGCGTGGCCTCAATCAATTCAACAATTGTCTCAACTTTTAAATCAGAAGCAACTGGACCATAATAATAATGAGCTGCAACTTGAACATCAAAATCTTGCAGTGGTTGAATAATTTTGTCAGAAAAATCAAGTGTGAAATTGATCCGTGGCGGCACAAAATCAGCCAAATAAAATTCAGTTTGACTAACGGAAGATCCTTTAGGGTCAATATAAGCCTCAATTTTCCAATTACCAGACGTATTTGAATTTTGGGTTGGAAATTCTAAAGTATAACTGCCTGCATTTTGTTCTTGAACAACCTTCGAAGCCACTTCAACGCCATCTGGTCTTTTCAATTTAAAGGTGAGGGGAATATTTTGAATCGCTTTGTGATTTTGATCCCGGATTAAGGCGGTTAAGCTGACGGTTTCACCAGGCCTGTAAATACCGCGTTCGGTAAAGACGAATACGTCAAGATTGTTGTGAACTTGACGGCCTTTAACACCTCGATCGACAAAATCAAAAACTTGAGTTTCAGCACGCAAGAATGTAAAATCTTTTTCTTTATTTTGCGCGGTAATCAGCATAAGTGTATCGCTATTTTCACCACGTACAATAGCATCTTCAAATTTTACATACCCTTGATCATTGGTTTGACCACGGCTTAGTTCGCGGCCATTTCGTGCGATAAGGGTAATTTCTATACCTGACAACATTTTCGCGGTTTCTAAAGAGCGTGCAAATACATGAAGGCCGTCAGGTCCTTTATAGGTTGACAAACCGATATCTGAAATAATCAGCCATTGCGTTGTTGGACTGTCGTAGATTTTTAAGTGGGGATTGGCTTGTAAAATATAAATGCCAGGTTCAAGTTTCTTTTCAATAAGCTGTTCTAGCTTAAGGCCTGCTGTTGTGCGTTGATCGATGTCAGACGTAATATCTAAAGAACCTGAGGCAATTTTCTCACCTTGATAATTGGTGATATTGTCGATTTTCCAAGGACTAATATGTTGAAGAAATTCACCCTGATTAAAAATTTGATGGGAAAATCCATTTAAAGGCAAACGGATAATTTGAAGGTCAACCTTGTTGATATTTAAAACATTGAGGGGAATAATTTGCGGACTATGAGCAGGTAGAATATACCCGCGCTCGCGAAAGGCAAGTCCTGGTTTGCGATGAGGCAGAAATAAATTGATGTGTTTATCAGATGTTAATTTATACCCTTGTTCTCCGGGTAAATCTTTTTTCAACGTTAATTGATAATTGGCACCAAATTCAAGCCCTTTAAAACAAAGCTGATTTTGACGTGCGATAATGGCCAAATCTTTAACAACCGGTGCGATAGAGACAAAATTTTCAAAAGAATATTTTCTTTGTGAAAGTAGCGGTTTGGTCCAAGAAAGACAAACTGTTCCAATATCAGATGTTTCTGGAATATTTTGTTCATAAATATCAAAGACATTAGGATAGCGATTTGTTTTAAGATCAAAATTTTGTGAAATTGTCTTTGGATCTAAGGTGCCCAATGCTTTTTCATAAATGACTTTAAAATCAGTATTGAGTTTTGTCAATTGTTGCAAAGCAATACATTTTTCATCAACGTCCAGCGCAATTTTATAAGCATTTAAGGCATAACCAAAAGATTTTTTAATAGCTTTTTTGTCATAAGAAAAATATTTATCGGCATATGCTTTGGAAAGATAAATCCACGCCACAAAATCTCTAGGATTATTGCAAACTATTTTTTTAAATTTTTGATTGACATAATAGTAGTCTTTTTGGTTCCAAGCTTGCACCGCTTCAACCTGTGTTTTTAATTTTTCTTGTTCTGATGTAAACGCTTGTTCTTCTTCTAAAATTTCGTCAAGACACGATTTTGCTATGTCTTCTTGTTGTATATTCAATTGAAAGGAAGGATCAACGCTAGAGCTGTAGGAAGCGTTAAATAAAAGTGATAAAAGAAATAGAAAAGAACAAAAATAATTCATTGAATTTATACCGTAAAATATAGTTAACTTCACCTTAGAAGAGACGCAATTAAAGTGCAACAATCAATTTGAAAAATAAGTTATAAAAATAATTTATAAAAAATTAATTTACAAAGGTGTTTAAATGTCGCGACCACATCTTGAAGTATCTGTTGGTATTTTAATCAATGAAATGAAAGAAATTTTAATTGCCAAGCGTCCTTTACAAAAATATGGTGGTGGTTTTTGGGAATTTCCGGGGGGTAAAATTGAGAAAGATGAGAAAGTAAGTCAAGCGTTATATCGTGAATTAGAAGAAGAATTGGGTGTCAAAATTGATTTAAATCATACAACATTTTTGGGCAGAACTGAGCATATCTATCCAGAATTTATTTTTCAAAGCCATGTTTTTATTGTGAGATATTGGCACGGTACCCCAAAACCTTTGGAAGGACAAGAATTGGTCTGGACACAGCAATTTCAATTTGATCACTATTCGTTTCTACCAGGATGCCAAAAAATTATTGAATTATTAAATCTAAAGACAGAAATTAAGGAGACAACTCAAAGCTTAGATTCCGGTCTCATTGTTTAATAGTGTTTGTTTAAGGTCAGATCCCCAACGATAGCCCCCCAAATCACCATTGCCACGTAAAATACGATGGCAAGGAATGATAAAAGATAACGGATTGGCGGCAATTGCGGTGCCAACAGCACGTACAGCTTTGGGTTGATTGATGGCCAAAGCAATTTGGCCATAAGTCATGGTTTGGCCAGAAAAAATGTTTAACAATTGTTGCCATACGTTGATTTGAAAATCAGTCCCACTTATTTTAAAAGAAACTTTCTGATCTTTATGGATAAATATTTTCTGGCCCCAATCATGAATAAGAGTGTCATTTTGAGTAAATTTTTTAAGATCATGCTTTTTGCAAAAATGACTGTTTATTTTGATAATTTCTTCTCCACAATGTGTGAAATAAAGACCCAAAACATCACCTGATGTTGCATGTATTAAAACAGATCCATAAGGTGACAGATATTGACCCGCATAAATATCCTGATCTTTCAAAATATTTCGAAAATCTTGTACCGAATGAAAAAAATTTGACATTGTCATCTCAAAAATAAAAATGCTTATTTTTAAAACCATAAACTTTATTTGCAAAAAAATAAAGCCTTAGTGTTATTAAATAGTCAATAACACTAAGGCTTTAAAATGATTTAATAAATTAAGTTTTAAACAATCATTATTTAAATATCATCATCAAGATTAGAGCTTTGCACAATTGAAGATCTGGGTGTTGTGCTTTCTATATCATCATCTGAATCTAAACCATAATTAGGATTTAATATTTCGCCAAAATTATGATCTCGTGCTTCTTTATATGTTTTTTTGATGAATTTTTCATATTCTCTACCATGAAGATCTTGAGTTGGAATGCATTCTACATTTTTTACTTTATATCCACGTGTTCCATCGTCATATTCTTTTTCGTCTTGAAAGATCATTTTGAGTTTTACCCATTCTCTTTCAACCAAATTTTCCACACTTATATCGGTGCCGTTTTTCACGGCTATTGCATTATTATAAGGAATAATGGAGAAACCTTCTTCTTGAGATTTATTATCCTCTAATTTAAACTTTCTTCCAATATTTAGAAAACCGTTATCATCTTCTTTATAAATAACAAAAGCTTGATTATCTTTCATATAATGACGTCCAATAATTTCAATCTCATTCATTGGTTCAATAAGGAGATCTGCTTTGACAATGGGTTCAGAACTATCATCGGTTATATTATTTTGAACAATTCCCATAACAATAGCACCACTGGGTGTTTCATTTTCTCTATTTTCGTAAGGGATCATGTAAAGATCTCCACCCAAATGTTCACCATCAGCAATATCATTTGTGCCATAAATATGCTGTAAAGTCTTATCATATACTAAATAATTTTCATCTTCATCACGAATAAAGTTGCCAAAAATAATTCTTGAAGGAGTATCAGCTTTTAGCGCCCCATCAACAAGATTATTTAAACGCCATTTAATTGATCCACGTAAGTTATGCAAGTGACCGCAAATTTCTGGAAAAAATGTATTATATTGTGTTTCATCAAACACTGTTGTATCAAATGCTCTTACTTTTCGAAACTTTTCTCGAGCAATAAATTTTCTTTTTAAATCTTCAGCAATTGGATCTAATTCTGTTTTTGGAGAAGGAAGATATCTAGGTGTAGGAAAATATCTAGGTGTAGGAAGATGATATAGTATGGGTTGTGGTGCACGATTTTTTTGGGCAACTACAATTGGTTTAGTTGCCGCATTAAAATTACCGAAGAATGCTGCAAATGGATTTTGTTCAGCTACCGGTTGAGGTGCACTTGGTGCAGATGCTGGTGCTGCATTAACATTGCCAAAAAATGCTGCAAATGGATTTTGTCCAGCTACCGGTTGAGGTGTGCTTGGTGCAGATGCTGGTGCCGCATTAAAATTACCGAAGAATGCTGCAAATGGATTTTGTCCAGCTGCTGGTTGAGGTGCACTTGGTGCAGATGCTGGTGCTGCATTAACATTGCCAAAAAATGCTGCAAATGGATTTTGTTCAGCTACCGGTTGAGGTGCACTTGGTGCAGATGCTGGTGCCGCATTAACATTGCCAAAAAATGCTGCAAATGGATTTTGTCCAGCTACTGGTTGAGGCGTACTTGGTGCAGATGCTGGTGCTGCATTAAAATTGCCGAAGAATGCTGCAAACGGATCTTGAGAGTTTACAGATTGAACTGATGTTGGTTTTTTCTTTACTTGTGTATTATTAAACTGTGAAAAAAATGTGCTAAAATCAGCTGAAAAAGCGTAATTTGACGATAAGCTTAGCAAAGAACTGCTAAGCAAAAACACACTAAAGATTTTTGTATTCCTAGTTTTCATTATTATGTCCTTAAATATAAAATAAAAAATATTAATTTTGCCAATGCAGCAAATGTATATCAGGTATTAATCTATATGGCAATAAAATTGATTGCTTGACAAAAATTATGAATAATAGAAAAAATTTTGACTAAAATATCTATTTAAAATAAAATAAAACTTAGTTTATGTTTATTTAATAAAAAAAGGTTGAGTGACCTCAACCTTTTTTTATTAAATAAACATATCTTTTAAAAAATTAACTGCCGGTTGCTTTATACTCGCCTTCAATTTCTTGATCTAACCAACGTTGGTGGCGATGTTCATCATTTAAGGCGCGGCTAAGGGATTCCGATAATTCTGTGGGCTTATCTGGATGAGAATTAATATTTTCATAAGCTTCAACAGTATCTTGCTCGTTGTTTAACATGGCTTTTAAAATAGTTCGATCCGTAGACAAAGAGGCAATTTTTACTTTTCCTTCAGTTAAAATGCCTTTAAGATCCGGCCCTGAAGGAGGTGTTACACTGTGTTGTGTCAAATAATGAGAAAAAGTATCAACATGACGTTGATGATCGCCTTTAAATTCTTCTAATTTTTGTTTATAAATAGGATCTTGAAGTCGATCAATTGCCGCTTGATATGCTTTGATTGCATCATAATCAAGTTCAACAATTGCTTTTAACGCATCTGTAAATTTGTTTTGTGTACCTGCAAATGTAACCATTTTTATGCCTCTTTTTTTATAAAACAACTCTTCATTTGATCGCATGTTTTTTAAAAAGGCAACTATAAGAGTCTATTGAATAAGTTTAAATATAAAATAGAATTAAACTTTATATTTTCAAAAAATTATTTTTACACATCAGAATTTAAAGGTAAATCTGTTTCAAAATCGTATGAATCCTCTTCATAAGCGTTTTCATCTTCTGGCTCTTGTTGATTATCCATTTTGGCTTGTTGTTCTGCCTGTTGAACTTTATCTAAATAAATTTGAGAATATTGTTGATCCACCAAATTTTTCAAATTTTTAAAGGCTTGCAAGTCTTTGCCACCCAATTTGCCGGCAGGGACCATTTTAACGCTAGCGGGATTGATCTGTACTTGGCCTCGAATAAGTTCATAATGAAGATGGGGGCCTGTGGTCGCACCAGTCATACCAACATATCCAATAATTTGTCCTTGCTTAACGCTTTTGCCAACATTTAATCCTTTAACAATACGGCTTAGGTGGGCATAGGCTGTTGAAAATTCACCATTATGTTTGATTTTAATGTAATTACCGTAATTTGCATAGGGACCAACTTGTACAACTGTACCATCACCTGATGCCATAATGGGGGTTCCAATGGGGGCTGCGAAATCAATTCCTTTATGCGCTTTGGTGTATCCTAAAATTGGGTGTTTACGATTACCAAAACCTGATGATATTCGGGCACCATCAATGGGTGTACGCAAAAGACCTTTTTTAATACTTTCACCATGTTGATTGTAAAATTCACCTGATTCTCCTTTATTTTTAAAGAAGTAAAGATGTAGTTTTTTATTTTTAAGGGTAAGTGTTGCATACAGTAACTCGCCTGGTTCTTCTTTCAAGCCTTTTTCATCGGCTCGCATATCATAAAGAAGGCCATAGCTATCTCCCGGTTGAAAGCTGCGCTGAAAATCGACATCGTAACCATAAGCTTGGATCATTTTATGTAAAATCTTAACCGGGACACCTTCTTTTCGCGCATCGCTGTAAAGACTGTCTTTAATAAGACCACGCGTCTCACGAATTACACGGTTTAATTTAACATCATGTTTTTCAAATAATAATTTTTTATCAGAAGTACGATTGATCCAAAATTCTTTATCAATTGAAGGACGAAAATAAAGAGATTCAAAAACTTTTTTGGCAGGATGAGTCTCATCTGGGACAAAAGTGACATAAATTTCGTGATGAAGTTTTAAATCTTTAGGATTGAAATGTTTTTTTAAAATATCAATAATTTCATGAGCTTCATTTTTATCAATTTTAGCCCCTGTTAAAAGAGATAATAAAGTATCTCCTTTTTGAATTTTTAAAGTAATTTCATAAATACTTTTATCATCTTCCGCTGACTCTATTGTCTCTTCTTTTTTGTTATTTGTATCAATATCAGATGTAGTTGAAAGAGGAGAATCGCTGGATTGAGTTTCAATTTTGGATGGAAAAAAAGTATTGAAATTATAAAATACGTAAGCACAAACAATTAAAGTTATCAGCAAACTTGATAAAAAACCTAAGATTATGCGCTTTGACATTCAACCCCTTGTCTGTTTTATATTTTGAGAAAATATATACATATACACATGCGGTCAAAGCGTCTATAATAAAATAAAATTTTTTATCTTCATTTTAAAGAGAATTCACATTAAATTTTAATAAAAACCAAAGGGATATAGCGATTGTGATAGAAGATTTAAAATTTGCACAAATGTTATGTTCACGCCTTTGTCATGATTTAATTACGCCCATCAGTGCCATCAACAGTGGATTTGAAATTTTACAAGAATGTGAAGCGGATGATCAAAAGATGCTTATGGATCTGACAAAAAGCAGTGCTGAAACCGCGGCGCGACGGTTGACTTTTTATAGAGCCGCTTATGGATATTCAGGTATTGATACGTCATCAAAATTTATATTTGTTAAAAAACTCATGGAAGATTTTTTAATATCTCTTAAAATTAATTTAAAATGGTCTGATAATGAAAAATGTAACCAAAATCTTGAGCTTTTACATAATTTAAATTTATGGTCCAAAATTTTATTAAATTCTGTACTACTCGCGAGTGAGGCTTTACCTTATGGCGGTGAAATTTGTATAAAATTTGATGTAGTTAACGATAGGTTTAAATTTTGTTTTGGTGTTAAAGGAAAAATTATTGGTTTTCGTCCTGAACTTTTAAATGCGCTTCAAAACAAACTTGACGTTCAAGATTATACTCCTCAAGTCATACACGGCATATTATTGCTGAAATTATATCAAAAATTAAATGTCAAATTTCAGATGAATGCGATACAAGATCAAGAATTTTCTTTTGAAATTATTTAGACCATAGCTCCAATTCCAAATTTTTTGATATTTCCGACTCAATTAAGTTTTGTCATTAAAATTTAAACTTTATTCAAAGATGAAAGAAAAAGCTTTTCAGCCAACCCGATAAATTTTATAAGTAATAATTAGAGATTTTGATGGGCAACTTGGAAGGAGTTTATGATGAAAAAAGCGGAGATCAACTTAAATTACATAGGGTTGATTTCTTTATTTTCGTTGACAATCTTCTTGGTGGGCTGTGGCAGCAAATATGAAGATGATTTGTGTGTTATGCAACCTAGTGGTACTTATACACCTTGCCATACCAAACATGCCAAAAGAGGATATAATAAACCTTACACCATTAAAGGTATTCGTTACACACCACAGCCTCATTATGAAATTAATGAAATTGGTATCGCATCTTATTATGGCGGCACGGACGTGTTTCACGGACGTCCGACATCGACAGGAAAAATTTTTGATAAAGATCGTATTTCAGCAGCCCACAAAACAGCGGCTTTACCTTGTGTCATTTGGGTGACAAATTTGGAAAATGGCCGTCGCATAAAAGTAGAAGTCAATGATCGAGGTCCTTTCATTGACGGTCGCGTGATTGACGTTTCTCGAAAAACAGCGCAGCTTTTAGGGTTTCACCGCAAAGGAACCGCGAAAGTACATATTGAAACAGCGGTACCTGAGACCTTAATGTTGGCTCAAGGACATCTTCACGATGATGTGATTCAACTGGCTGAAGTATCTCAACATGACAATATTGACGCTTTACAAAGTGTCAATGCTGTATCGGACATGCCGCCTTTGAATTCAACAATTGAATCAATTGTGCCAACGATGCCTGTGTCTCCTCAAAAATCACGTGCGGTAGCGCGATCCAAGAAAAATTTAGAGGATATTATTTTATTGGCCTCACAAGCAGAAGACCTTTCAAGTGTTGCCAAATCTGCACCAATTAAAACAAACAAAACCGTGGTTTCACGTCAGTCCTCTCTAGATTCTCTCATTCACCAAGTCATGGCGGAAGATAACAAAGAAAATATAAATGTACTTGCTGGACCACAACTATCCCATGCAAATGAACAAATTCAAAAAACAGTAAGACCATTAAAAAAATCATTGCGCATGCCACAAACAGATTTAATTAAGACCACAAAGATGACGTCAAATGCATCTTCGCCGCAAATTATGGCAGGGCAACAGGGATATTTTGTTCATGCAGCCTCTTTCAAATCTAAAGCTGAGACGCAAAATACCTATCAAAAATTACAAAAAATTTTTACATCTGCCGCTGTCCGACGCGAAAGTATTCAATTTGGTTCCTTTAAAACCTATAGAATTCTCGTGGGTCCTTTGAGAAGTCGCCAAGATGCAAAGATTTTATTACAAAAAGTTTCATCATCAGGTCTTAAAGACGCAACGGTTATCTATAATGGGTAAATAATAGGATTTTTATGAAAAAAATATTTTCAAGCTTTTCTCTTTTGGTCAAATTATGTTTGGTAACAGGGTTGTTTGCAACAATTGCTTATGCAAAACCAAAGCCCATCAAAAATGTTCCAGCGTCTACACCTATAGCCGTGGTCAATGCGCCAACATCAACTACCAATGGTCCAAATCTTAATGCTAAACAAGCTATCTTAATTGATGTGCCCACCGGCGAGATTTTACTTGAGAAAAATGCCGATGAGATTATGCCGCCATCTTCCATGAGTAAAATCATGACGACATATTTGATTTTTGAGGAACTCAAAACAAAACGCCTCCAATTATCAACAACTTTTCCAGTGAGTGAAAAAGCATGGCGCAAACAAGGATCCAAAATGTTTTTGACATTGAATGATCAAGTCAGTGTTGAAGATTTATTGCGTGGCATCATTATTCAATCTGGCAATGATGCCTGTATTACAATAGCTGAAGGTCTGAGTGGTAGTGAAGAAACCTTTGCTCAACAAATGACCCAAGTTGCCAAAGATTTAGGGGCCAAAAACAGTAACTTTGTTAATTCAACCGGTTGGCCAGACGAAAATCATTATTCAACAGCCCGTGATTTGGCTATCATTGCTCAAAAACTCATTGAAAATTATCCCCTCTATTATCCTTTTTTTGCTGAGCGTGAATTTACCTATCATAAAATTCATCAAATGAACCGCAATCCATTACTTGCGGCGTTTCCAGGGGCTGATGGACTTAAAACAGGGTCAACGGATGCCGGTGGATTTGGCCTTGTCGGCACCGCTATTCAAGACGGACGTCGATTGATTATGGTTATCAATGGTGCAGACTCTAAAAAAAGTCGTGCTGTCGATTCTAAAGCACTTCTTCAATGGGGATTTAGTAACTTTCCTTGCCTTCAACTTTACAAAAAAAATGATATTGTCGGTCAAGCAGATATCTGGTTGGGTGCAAAATCACAGGTTAACTTAATTGTAAAAGAAGCGGTTAATATCATTGTCCCACGACAAGATATAAAAAATACCAAAATTACGTTGGTTTACAAGGGACCTCTTGCAGCCCCTTTAAAAGCCAATCAAGAAGTTGGTCATATTATTGTCGCCCGGCCTCAAAAACCTGATTTGATTATCCCTGTGATGGTGCAGGAAGATGTTGCAAAGGCGGGACCACTTTTCAGTCTTAAAGCTGCGTTTTTGTATCTTTTTAAAGGCCATCATTGATTTGATTGTTTAAATCATGAGTATAGAAATGAAATCAGGTAAATTTATCACCTTTGAAGGAGGGGAAGGGGCAGGAAAATCAACTCAAATTCCTTATCTGAAAAGTTATTTAGAATCGCAAGGTCTAGAGGTTATCATCACCCGTGAGCCAGGAGGAAGTGAGGGAGCCGAGCAAATTCGTAAACTCATTGTTCATGGCTGCCCAACACGTTGGGATGCGTTAACCGAATATCTTTTATTAAGTGCTGCCCGTCGAGATCATATTGAAAAGTTAATTAAACCTGCTTTAAATCAAGGAAAGTGGGTAATTTGTGATCGATTTTTTGATTCATCCTTGGCCTATCAAGGCGCCGGCGGGGGGTTGCCTGAATCACAACTTCAACAGATTTATCATGTTTTGGCACCTGATTTTGAACCAGATATTACTTTTATTTTTGATCTACCTTTAGAAATTGCGTTTAAGCGGGTTCAAAGACGGGCAGGTCATGAAGAACGTTTTGAACAAATGTCGTTAGATTTTCATAGGCGTGTCCGAAATGAGTTTTTAAAAATTTGTAAAAATCATCCTCAAAGATGCTTTTTAATTGATGCCGATCAACCTATTGAAGATATTGCCAAAGATATACAAAATCATTTAATTAAGATATCGACGTAACGCGTATGGAAAATTATATATCTTCCAATAATCCTTTCATTTTTGGTTTTGACGATTTCATTGATGTATTTAAAACAAGGTGTGTAAGGGGTACAATGCCCCAAAGTATTTTGTTGCATGGCCCGAAAGGGATTGGAAAAGCAACCTTTGCCTATCATCTGGCACGATATTTGGTTCAAGGACAGCCTGAAAATTTTAATGTACCTGAGAATTCTTCTTTGTTTGCCCAAGTCAGTCAAGGTGCATGTGAATACCTTATGGTTTTGGACCGACATACCAAAGGACAAGAGAAAAAAACTCGAACAATTTCAATCGATTCCGTTCGACAAATTGTTCAATTTCTTCAATCAACCGCGCGCAATGATCGGTGGCGTGTGGTCATCATCGATAGTGTCGATGAATTGCATTATAAAGCCGCAAACGCTCTTTTAAAGACATTAGAAGAGCCACCTCGGAAAACACTGGTTATATTAATTTCCCACAGTCTAGGACGCGTTTTACCTACCCTTAAATCACGCTGCTTACTTTTCGGTAAAACTTTTTTAAGTGATGTCGCCATGACACAAGCCTTTAAGCATCTCTTGCCGTCAATGTCTATGACTGAACAAGATTTATATCAAGTTTACGCCATGGGATGTCCAGGCCGAATGACCTCGTTTATGACGCTAGGTGGTCGCCAATTTTATCAAGAATTTTTAAAAATAATGACGAGTGTTATTAAAGATGATGTGCGTCCAGCAATCTCTTTTGTTGATAAAATGCCAACCCAAGAAAATCCAGAACTATTTTATGAGGCGTTTCAACAGTTTTTTATATGGTGGCTGGGACATTTTTTAATCTCATCCCATCAAAAATTATTGGGACAAACAGAAGAGACAAAAATAATTAATCAATTTCAACAAAAGCATAAACAACTGTTTTGGCTGAATTTTTGGCAGCACACAGTTCAATTGCTGGCACAAACCGAGGAAATCAGCCTAGATCGTCGCGCTGTTTTGATGTCGTTGTTTTATACAATGGCCTATGGTGAAGTTTAACATAAAATCTTTATACGAGTGTTTGAAGAGATATTATATCGCCTGATGTGATCGCATTTAAATGCAATGTGATTTTGTCGACCGGCCAATCCCACCAAGCGAGTTCCAAAAGAAAATCAATGGTGTCTTGGTCAAAACGTTTGCGAATGAACCCAGCCGGATTGCCACCCCAAATTTCATAAGGTCCAACATTTTTGGTCACCAAAGATTGCGTGGCAATGATGGCACCACTGCCAATTTTAAGTCCTTGCATGATCGTGACTGAATTACCAATCCACACATCATTTTCAATGATTGTATCGCCTTTACTGACCACATCCATAGACGCCCACGCCCAAGATTTACCAAACACTTTAAAAGGATAAGTCGAGATGCCATTCATGGCATGATTTGCGCCATTCATGATAAATCTGACACCCGTTGCCAATTGGCAAAACTTTCCAATAATCAAATTGTCTTTCATAAAATCAAAAAGATATAAGACGTTTCTTTCAAAACTATCGGGATCATGGGGATCATCATAATAGGTATAATCACCAATAAAAATTTGAGGATGGTTAATTTTATTTTTTAAAAAGAAAGTGCGTGTGACACCTTCGATGGGATAAAGTGTTTGAGGATCTGGATGATCTTGAATTGTCGGTGGTTGTGACATGACTGAAAATGTCCTAAATTATCAATTTAAATAATTGTAACTTAACATAAAAAATATAGAAAAGACTTTTAGTCTATCTTTAAAAATCAGGAAATACAAATGGTACTTTTTTGCAGTTATCGAGAATCAATCATCATTAAAGACCATATTAAATGCCAACATATTATTGTAGGAGATTATTCATATTATTCAGGCTATTACCATGGCAAATCTTTTGAAGATTGTGTTTTATATTTAGATAAAATGGATAACCGTCATAAAAATGAAGATATCGACCAATTAATTATTGGAAAATTTTGTTCAATTGCAAGTGGTGTGAAATTTATGATGGGGGGGACGCAAGGTCATAATCATCAGTGGATTGCAACTTACCCTTTGGACTTCTTAGAAGATGAGTTTGATAATTATGAAAGTGTTCCGCCGAAAGCTCAGCAACACAAGGGAAATACTATAATTGGTAATGATGTATGGATTGGCTTTGAGGCACTAATTATGCCGGGAATAACAGTGAGCGATGGTGCAGTCATTGCAGCACACGCAGTTGTGACCAAAAATGTTGGACCTTATGAAATTTGGGGTGGCAATCCTGCACATCTTATTAAAAAAAGATTTTCAGAATCTGATATTCAAAAACTTTTACAGATTAAATGGTGGGATTGGGAGATAAATGTTCTAAAATGTCATCTTAAATATTTAAGATCTGGCAACGTTGACACTTTATGGCAAAAATATCAAAGTAAGATTTTATGAAAGGGAAATAATTCCCTTTCATTTTAGCTCAATTTTACTAATGAGAGGAACCAGCTTCAAGATAATTGGAAGTAAATCGATTAAGAATTTTGTATCCCTTATACAATTGATAAGTTGCTTCTACATATAATGCTGCTTCTTCTATTTCTTCTTTTGATAAAAGTTTTTTAGGATAAGAAGCTAGACTTTCAGAAAGATTATATATTGAATTAAGGTAATATATATCTTCTTGAATTTTTCCCTCATGAATTTGATTATCAATTTTGCCTAATTTTTTAACTAAATCCTCTGAAAAACCTATTTTGCCATTAAAATATTCAACTAAATTTACGATTTCTCTTGCGCGACGTCCTTTGTTTCTTCCAAAGTTAAAAAGAATCTCTGCATCCATAAGTTTTTGGTTTTCTAAAAGCATTTCGTAACGCGACATTTGATAAGAAAAATCGGTGATATTTGTTAAAATCTCATAATAATTGCCTTCATGAAAATATCTAAAAAAAGCCATTTGAGCCTGATGATATTCAGAAGTGTTCAAGCTTTTTTTCATTTCTTCTTGCAAAGCAGAAATTTTAGTAACATATTGCCAAAATCTATCAACTGGAACTTTCATAGCTTTTAAAAAGAATTGAGTTGCATATTGAGCATGAGCTTGATCATGTTTAAATAGCTCAAGTGAATTTTGTTTTAAAAATCCGTCAAAAGAAAGTTCATGGTTTGTTCCAACTCCAAAAAAAAGAGCCAAACGTGGAAGATGGTGATCATCAAAAAAACCTAACCCCTCATTGAGCGTAAAAATAGGTAACAACCCTTGTTTAGAAACATGCACTAAGGGAAGAGCAAGAAGTTCAGAAATAGGTGTTCCTGCGCATTGTAACTCTCCCTTAGTATTTAATTCATTCTGAGTTCTTGAAAAAGCACCACGGTAAGCTTCAATATTTTCATTAATTTTTTCAGGATTGTTCTCTTCTAAAAAAGGACCATAATTAAGTATATTTGCCCAATAATATCCAATTGTCGCATAATCGATAAAAGATAAATTTTCAGTAAAATTGTTTTTGACAAAATCATCAAGAGCATTTAATTCATCTTTAATAGCTTCTTCATTAACTCGACCTGCAATGTTTCTTTCTATAAAAATTTTGTCTCGATTATAATGGGTCCAAAGCTCAGGCACAGCTGTATCATTTTTGAATTCTTTATCACGATGATAGCATTGTTTCGCAAGATTCAATCGCTCTTCACTGGTGACACGGTCTTCAGTTGCCTCAATTGAGAAAACCAAAAAAAATGTTGCCAACATAAATTTTAACATTTTTAATCCTTTGTATATTTCTAATCTGCTCAAAAAAATTTATATATCTTTTAAAAAAAATGTATAGATACAATTTTGACTAATATGAAAAAATATTTTTTGGTAATGCTAGATTCAATGTTTCATATTGTTCATTTTATTACCTTTAACTTTGAGTAAAATCAGAAATTTTTGCTGATAACATTGATATAAATATTAAAAATATTGTATAGAGAAATTATTTTTTGAAGCAAATAATTGATATTCACCATAATAAAAATATTAAAGTAGGGTTATTATGAATATAAGCTTTCGACCTTTATTAGAAGTTGATTTTTCACAACTTTTAAAATGGCTGCGGCAATCCCATGTTCAAAAATGGTGGGATACAAATGTTTTCTGGACATTATCTTTAGTGAAAGAAAAATATAAAACTTATGTGCATGGTTACAAACTTGAAAAAGGCAATGTTAAAAAAATTCAATCTATGATCATTTGTTGTGAAGGTCGATCTATAGGTTATATACAATGTTATGATGCCTATGATTTTACAAGATCTGTTGCCTTAAAAAAATTGCCGATTTCTCTTGCTTGTTTAGATATATAGCTGAATGAGTTTATGTTTTTACATAATGGCAAGATTATGATCTAGGTTGTGTAAGAAGTTTAAAGGGGTGGCTCTGTCCTTTCTGAGTCT
>JBPBPI010000091.1:0-33142 GCA_050954885.1 Janthinobacterium lividum
TGTTTAAGAAAAGAAAAATACAAACACCCCAACTTCTTAGAAAACCTTGATCAACAATTAATCAATATGGGTAATTAATATGTCAATTAGCTATAGCATTAAAAGATTGTATAGAATTCGTCGTTTTGTTATGGTCAAATCCATTGTCAATTTTTAAAAATTGTTGGAAGAAACATTGTTTATATTTTTTCATTCTTCTTTGCCTTATCATCGAATGTGATGTCATTTACTGATCCCAATTCTGATATTCAATCAACAATTTTTTAAGATTATTTACATTAAACCAATGTCGCTATTCATTCATCTTTGCCCTATTTTACTTTTTATCTGCCTTTATGTGGGAAGTGGGCTTTATTTTTCCTCTCAAGGTGTTGAGAACGCTTTTTATCAAGTATCTCCAACCTTTGCGATCTTACCTGCCCTTGCACTTGCTTGGGCCTTGTTAAAAGAAGATACCCAAACCCGAATGAATCGTTTTTTGGACGGTGTCCGGCATCGTGATATCATCACCATGTGTTTGATTTTCTTGCTAGCGGGTGCTTTCAGTACAGTAACCAAAGCCATTGGCAGTGCGGATTCAACCATCCACTTGGCCTTAAATTTTATCTCACCTCAATTTTTATTGATTGGTCTTTTCTTGACCACTTCTTTTATTGCAACAGCCATTGGAACGTCGATGGGAGCGGTTGCAACTTTGGGACCCATTGCGGCGGGCCTTGCAAGCCAAGGCGCATTTCCGCTGGAATTGGCTATGGCAACCGTGGTAGGGGGTGCCATGTTTGGAGATAATCTTTCTATCATATCCGATACCACCATTGCATCCATCATGTCCCAGGGGGCCAATTTACAGGAAAAGTTAAAGATTAATATTAAAGTTGCGGCCATTGCTTTTGCCATCACCGTGATTATTTTATTTTTTGCCCATGATCACACCATGATCCTTGAAACACGTCCTTATTCTTGGATGCTCATCACTCCCTATATCTTCTTAATTCTTTTGGCAAGCTTTGGCGTCAATGTGTTTATCAGTCTTGTCTTTGCCCTGGTTTGGTCAGGGATTATTGGATTTTGGCACAGCGGATATGATATTTTTCATTTTGGCCGCGACATTGTGTCGGGGTTTCAAAGCATGCATGAAATTATGTTGCTATCTTTGTTGGTTGGTGGTCTTTCGGGACTAACCTATAAAGGATCCGAAGCTTTGATTGCGTCACTCAATAAATTTTCCTCAACGCGGTTTGGCAAGCGTGCTGGTCAACTTCTGATCGCCAAAATTGTGTCAATTTTTGATATTCTATTGGCCAACAATACGATTGCCATTATCTTCAGTGGTGAGGTTGCCAAAGAAATTGCCAAAAAATATCACATCCCTAGCCATTATAGTGCGTCCTGGCTTCATATTTTTTCCTGTGTATTTCAAGGGATTATTCCCTATGGCGCTCAAATTTTATTGGCCAGTTCCATTGCCGGCGTCTCGCCTTTAAGCTTGATAAGTCAGGTTTATTATTGCTACGCCTTGGGCATCGTCGCCGTTCTTTACATTCTTTTCAATCGTAAATTATGACACAAGAAAAGGTTTAGAATTTATGTTGTTAAACAGATGTTGCTGAATTAAAGGCTTTCAATTTTCAATAATTATTTCCTTATAAAAATAACTTCCTCAATATGGGGATGTTTCAGTCTTTTGTGTATAAAAATAACTTTCTCAATATTCGTATATTTCCATGGCTCGTTCTCAAAAAAATTGCCTTTAAAAAATTCATCTTCAGATTGTTCTTCATCTTCATCTTCATCTTCATCTTCATCTTCATCTTCATCTTCATCTTCATCATAATGATAAATTTTGAGAAAAAAATCTAAATATAATATTTTAATATTTGATTCTGCTAGTCCTTTAATTAATATTTCTAATATTATTGGTGCTATTTCTGAATCTGACAAATCAAGAGTATGAATTTGAGGAGTTACTTTAAGCGATTGAATAAGCAGATTTATTTTCTCTTTTGCCTCTATTTTATTTAAATCAAAATCAGAATCACGATCAATACTAAATGGACCCTCATAAAATCTTAAACTATCAATTTGACTGTTTTTAAGAAAGGCCCAATATTTTTTTGGTAATCTTACTGCTTTTCCGCAAAGGCTATACCAAAAAAAACTAGGTATTTTTTCAAAATCTTTTACTTCTATTATTCTTCTATTTCCTTCTGTAAAGTGATTATATCCTTCAACAATAAGCCTCAGAAAATTAATTGTTCTTTTATGTAAAAGATTACACACGGGTTTGATGGGCAAATGTTCAAAACCTGTTTTATCAATATCTTGATAGGAATAACCAGTCACAAGGGTGAAAAAGCGACGATTAACTTGAATAATAGTCACATCACAATGCGGTAGAATGTGGTGAAAAAAAATCTCATCCGACAAATTATTTAAATTTACACAAATTGGTTTATCCAACGCAGTTTGATTCACATTTAAAACTATTTGTGGGTTATAAGCTTGTTTCCACATTTCTGTAAAATAATAATAGGGCATTTGGATTAAAGACCGCAACAGACTGATCATTGTTGGATGATGTACAATTCTTGGCACCTGATCATCTATTGTAAGAGATTGAGAAACAGGCAATTGGTTCTTTGTCTTTGTGTCAAACTCTTCGCTAAAAGAATACGAGGTTTGTAAAGAATTACATTCTATCCCTAATCCCAAAATCAATCCTGTAACTCTTAACCAATTTGTGGCAAATGACATCTTTAATTTCTTTCGTTAAAATATGGCAATGAATAAAAGTCAACATCTTGTTATGTTTGAAAAAATGACAGACCTTTGAGTTGCTAACGCATCGTGATAAAAGCTCATCAAATTTTAATACACCAATCTATAAAAATAACTTTCTCAATATTCGTATATTTCCATGGCTCGTTCTTAAGAAACCCATCTTTAAAAAATTTATCTTCAGATTCAGAATCGTTATCACACATTTTGATAAAATCACTTAAATATAATACTTTAATACTTGAACCTGTCAGACCTTTAATTAATCTCTCGAGTTGAAACAGGGTTATGCCTGTATCTACCAAATCAAGTGTATGAAGCTGGGAAGCTGCTTTAAGCGGTTTAATTATTTGATCTATGCTAGATTCTATCTCTTGTATGTTAGAAGGCGTTATTTTATTAAAATATGGAAAATCAAAGATAAAAAACTTCCATCTACAAATTTGACTTTTTTCAACATACATCCAATGTTTCTGTGGAATTTTGTTTATTTCTCCACAAAGGCTATACCATAGAAAACTGGGTATTTTTTCAATAGATAAAGGTATAGTTTTGTATTCACCATTTGCTAAAAGAAATTTTGAAAAATCAATTTTTCTTTTCTGTAAAAGATTACATACGGGTTTAATAGGCAAATGTCCAAAACCTGTTTTATTAATGTCTTGATAAGGATAACCGGTCACAAGGGTGAAAAAGCGGCGATTAACTTGAATGATAGTCACATCACAATGGGGTAAAATATAATGAAAAAAAATATCGTCTGGCAAATTATTCCAATTTATATTAATTAACTTATCCAACAGAATTCGACGGCTATTTAGAACTATTTGTAATTTTATTTCCCATAATTTTTTTGTAAAAAGACGATAAGGTATTTCGACCAAAGACCATAAATTACTATCTATTTTTGGATGATTTATTTTTTTTAACGATTGCTCTTCCATAGCAACAAATTCATAATTTGATGAATTCTTTACTTCTATGTCATATTCTTCTTCAAAAAAATAACAAGCTTGAGCAGCATTACATTCCATCCATAATGCCAAAGTTAATCCTACAATGCTTAACCAATTTTTGGCAAATCGCATCTTCAATTTCATTTCTTAAAATGCGGCAGTGAATAAAGACTAACCTCTTGTTCTGTTTGAAAAAGTTGCTGCACTTTAGTTTGAAATGTATCCTCTTTGATAATCTCAGCCAAATGATTCATCAATACCCCGCAGTTTTTGGGTAAATTATGAGGATTTAGATAATGACGGAAAGAAGCATGGTCCAGAGCGGCTTCAAATAGCAAGCTGATGAGATCCAGGCCAATGGGCCGTGCCAGGCCCAAGGTTACGTGCATGGAGGGACCCTGTGTTGCCAGTGCATCGTGATAAAAGCCGCGCGGAATATAAAGAAAGTCACCAGGCCTGAGGGTAATTTCTGCCAGTAACGCACCTTTGGCTTGATCGTGCTGCGCCTGGGTGAACTGATCAAATTTGGGATGAGCAATAGGGGCTTCAAAACGTTGCGCATAAAGACGCCACACCTTTTGTCCTTCGGCTTGAAAAACAAAGACATCGTGAACATCAAAATGACTGTCAAAAGCAGGAATCGCATTCATAGACGCATAAAGATTGGCTTGGATTTGTCCGCCAAAGGTTTGCCTAAGACAACCCGCCAATCGTTTAATATCAGGTACCAAAGATTCAACATCATTTAACACCAATGATCCCCCTTGAGAAAGCCAATGCTGCACCGCAGGGGGATGAGGTCGATAGATCATTTGTCCTTGATGTGACGGCACCTGAGTACAATATTGTGTGATTGGCACAGGTTCTTTGTTAAAATAAAGTTTAAAATTATCGCAGGTCCAAAAGGCACTTTGTTCCAAAAGTCGATTTAAATTTATCCAATCGATCGCCTTCTTGCCGCGTTTTGAGGCATGATGTAAAAATTTTTGATCCAAATAGTCTTGCTGAAAAGTCTCAAGGGAAAGAGGCTTTAACCATTGTTCAAAAATATTTTCTGTTTTCATCATTGATTCCTTTTGCTTATCTCGCTTAAACTACGCTGAAATTAATTTAGATGCGAGTGCCTTTCATGAAACCTACGACAAAACGCCCTTTGATTGGCATTGCTTTGGATCAAGAAGTATCCAATATTTATTCTGCGTACCCCTGGTATGCGCTGCGTGAAGGATATAGTCTTGCCGTTGAAAAACAAGGAGGTGTGCCGATTCTGTTGCCACCGCTGAAAGATCACATTTCAAGATACTTAGATCTGTTGGATGGTCTTTTGGTGCCCGGCAATGCGGCTGACATTCCGCCTCAACTCTATGGTTGCGATCAAACTCATCCCAGTGTAAAAACCAAAGATCAACGTACAGAATTTGAAGTGGTATTGATTGGTGAAGCCAGATCGCGCAATCTCCCTTTTTTGGGTATATGTAATGGGTTGCAAGTATTAAATGTTATTTGTGGCGGCACCCTCATTCAACATATTCCAGATTATAATGCGCGTGGACTGACCCACGATCAAACGCAACCATCTCACGAGACCAGTCATACGGTGATTTTGAAAGAAAAGACTTTGTTACATCGCATTATGAATGCCCACCGCATTGAGGTGAACAGCACACATCACCAAGCCATCGATCGTGTTGGATCGAATCTGGTGATCAACGCTTGGGCTGAAGATGGTATTATTGAAGGCGTTGAAGCCCTAGACCAAAAATTTTGTTTGGCGGTGCAATGGCATCCCGAATATTTAACAACCCCCCACGATCATTTATTATTTGATGCATTTATTAAGGCTTGTCAGTCATGAACACCGAAGAAAATAAGACCGAAACTAAAGAACGTATTGCCAAAGTTATGGCCCGGGCGGGATTATGCTCGCGCCGCGATGCCGAAGTTTGGATTCGTGCCGGCCGCGTTATTTTAAATGGCACTCAGTTGGACTCACCAGCAATCACAGTAGGACCAGAAGACGAAATTATGGTCGATGGTAAAATTTTACCCCAAGAAGATGATGTCCGACTTTGGCTTTATCACAAGCCTCGTGGGCTGATCACAACCCATAAGGATCCCGAAGGACGACCAACGGTTTTTGACAATCTGCCCCGCGATATGCCGCGGGTAATTTCGGTGGGACGACTCGATGTCAATTCAGAGGGTCTTTTACTGTTGACCAACAGTGGCACCCTATCCCGCTTTTTTGAGCATCCTCAAACCCAAATTCCGCGTATTTATCGCGTGCGCGTCTTTGGCAAAGTGGACCGAACCTTGCCGCAGCAAGTGCAGCGCGGCCTTACCATCGAGGGTATTTACTATGGTCCCATGACACTCACCGTTGAAGAATCTCAAGGGGCCAATACGTGGTTGAATTTAACGCTTTATGAAGGCAAAAATCGTGAAATCCGCAGAATTATTCAACACTTTGGTCTGTCATTAAGTCGGTTAATTCGTGTGTCCTATGGACCCTTTAATTTGGCAACCCTTGCGCCCCATCAAGGGTGGGAAGTGCCCACACGACGTCTTAAAGCCGATTTAACGGATCTAGGTTATTTTGGGGGATCTTAAAGTTTTAATAAATTCTCTAAAATTGGAGAAAAGTACACTGAACTTTGCGAAGGACTTTTCTTCAGACTCTATAGCCTAAGCATCAAAGTTGAGATTCAAATCCGTATAATGTTGACGTTGTTCTGACCAATTTTCGGAAACTTTAACATGAAGAAACAGATGAACTTGTTGGCCCAGGATTTCTTGAATTTCTTTAACTGCTGTCTCGCGAATATATTTAATTTGATGTCCGCCCTTGCCCAGTAAAATTCTTTTTTGGCCGTCTTTTTCAACATGGATGACTTGAGAGATCTTAACTGAACCATTGTCAAAATTTTCCCAAGCTTCTGTTTCAACATGAATCGAATAAGGCAATTCTTGATGCAAAGACCTGAAAATATGTTCCCGGGTAATTTCAGCCGACAACAAACGCATGGGCATGTCGGTCAATTGATCTTCAGGATACATCCAGGGTTGTTCTGGCATGGCTTGTTCCAACGCCTTTAACAACAAAGGAATGCCATCTTTTTTCTGAGCCGAAATTAAAAAAACCTGAGCAATATTGCGGCCCTCTGTCATTTGCGTAATGAGTTCTAATAATTTTTTACGATCGATCAAATCAATTTTGTTGATCACCAAAAAAACCGGTGCGTCCGATTGTTGAAGGGCACGATCTAAAATTTTAAGCGTGTCGTCTTGATGACGGTGGCTGGCATCAGCCATAACCATTAAAACATCGGTATCAGAAATATTTTCCCAAGCGGCTGACACCATAGCACGATCGAGCCTCTTTTTAGGCACAAAAATACCTGGCGTGTCGATCAACACAATCTGTGCCTCGTTCGACAGAGCAATACCTAAGACGCGACGACGCGTGGTTTGCACTTTAGGCGAGACAATAGACACTTTTGATCCCACCAAGGCATTGGTCAGGGTTGATTTTCCGACATTGGGAATACCCAAGATGGTGACAAAACCGCAGGCTTGCGTCATGATTGACCTCGAACTTGATCTAACATTTTTTTGGCGGCCTTCTGTTCGGCTTCGCGTTTCGATGATCCTTCACCCATAAACATTTCTAATCCTTCAATTTGTACACCAATTTTAAATAACGGGTCGTGGTGTGGCCCTGTTTGTTCAAGTGTTATATAAGCGGGGGCGACTTTGCCCAAACCTTGCGCCCACTCTTGTAATAAAGATTTGGCGTCGCGTTCTAAATTTTCAGAGATCTCGAGTAAATCTGACCATTGTTGCAAGATAAAAATCTCGGCAACTTCAAGACCCCCATCCAAAAATAAAGCTGCAATCAAGGCTTCACAGGCATTGGCCACCGCTGATTTTTTCTTTAGTGCACTCAGGGTCCGATCGCGGCGCGACTGGTTCAAGATCAAATGAATTTTAATATTCTCGGCCACTTGTGCCAAAACTTCTCGACTGACCAAATATGAAAAACGTGCGGCCAATATGCCTTCGTTAGACTTTGGAAAGCGTAGAAACAAGGCTTTCGCCATCACCAGTCCCAACACACGATCGCCCAAAAATTCTAATCTTTCATTATTATGCTTTTTGCCTGTAAAACTGGCATGAGTCAAAGCTTCTCTTAACAAAAAAATATCTTTAAAACGATAATTAATGGTTTGCTGGAGTTGAGTTTCTCCGATGCTCACGATCACCTCTTAATGCACAAAAGTCAAAAGGCGATCGTAACGGATGCCCGGCAACCAATCGATGACCTCAAACCAACGTCGTTCAGTTGAGAAAAAGACAAGTTCGGCCCGTCCCAACACATTATCATAAGGCACAAATCCCAATGCTTGTTGGTTTCGGCTGTCGTCCGATCCATCGCGATTATCGCCCATCATAAAATAATGACCTGCTGGGACAATCATTTCAGGCGTGTTGTCTAAACGTGCAGTGCCAAAACTTTTTTCTTTAATAATAATATGCTTAAATCCATTGGGCAATGTTTGTTCATAACGTTCAATGGCCACCCCGGGATGGTTCAAAATACGTTCTTGAGCACCATTTGGGCCATACTTGATATATAAAGTGTCTTGATATTTGGGTTCAATTTTTTTCAAAGGACATTCTTGACCATTAATGAACAAAATACCGCCTCGCATTTGAATGCGATCCCCAGGAAGCCCCACACATCTCTTGACCCAATCTTCGCTGTTCATCCAACGTTCAACCATATTATCGCCATAAGATTTATGGGGCGCACGGAAGACCACAATATCCCCTTGCTTAGGTTCAGATCCAAACAAACGACCTTCAAATAAAGGAGGACTGAAAGGTATAGAATAACGCGTATAACCATAGGTATATTTGTTGACCAACAAAAAATCACCAATCAATAAATTTGGCTTCATAGATCCCGAAGGAATATTAAAAATTTGATAGCCAACCGTTTGTATACTTAACATCAATAAAAGTGCCATGAGCAATGAACGGATAAATTCACCAAAGGTTTCAGGTTCTTTGGGCGCTTTTGATCGATTAAACATGGGTCATCAATTTTTTAAAATTTAATTTAGCGTCACCATAGCTGAAATTATGTCTGATGAAAAGCATTTGTCACTTTGTATAAAAATAACATTTTGTAACATTTGTTTGATAATCAGATTGTAAAAAAATTGCTAATCCCTCAAGATAAGTTCAAAAATTAAAAATTCAAGGAATTTGGCTATGAAAAAAAGTTTTACGATCTTCACACTTTTTATTATTTCTAACAGTATTTGTTTAGCAAGCCAAGGACCTATGTTTCCAGATATCGAAGATTTTTCTCAACAAAAGAGACTAAATTGGACTTGTCATACATCAGATGATCACCAAGGTTCTTACAGTGAATGTCTTTATAAAACTTATGATGGTGATGAAGATCCATTTAACCTTAAAGATGATCAAAACACGCCAGATACAATGGATGAAGATCTTACAGAACTTTTTGATCCTGAAAAACATGAACTTGCGGGACCTTTCAGTCTTGAAGAACATGAAGAACGTGAAAGACAAAGAACAGCATTACAAAATCTTATAAATTCTTCACCCGATCCTTTAAATGGTATAAATGTAATCAATTTTAAGAATGGTTCTGATCAGGAAAAGACTTTTTCAGGATATACAATGCCCGAATCTTTAATCCCAGGTGTTATTCCTGAAGAATTTGAAGTTCATAGTTCCAAATACAATCCAAATTTTTTAGATCTTACTTTAGAAAAACAATTTGACACTAATTTTATTGTTGGTAAAAATTTAGAGTTTATAAATCCTAAAAATTCTAATCCCTTAAACCTTAGTTTTGAAAAAAAACCGGATAATCATTCTGTATCAAGGTTAGAACCCAAAGATGAAAAACGAAGCCCACATCAAAAAAAAGAAAAGAATAGGGCAAAATTATATCGTCAGCATACAGGCCGTAAATATTCCCCTGGTTTTATGCCAAAGTTAAAAAAATTTTCTAAAGAGCAATCCTTAAAAAAACAAGACTTAAAACCTCATAATTCAAGACGGCCTACTCTAAAACGAGAGACGCACAATTTAGAAAAACAACTTCGAGAATTAGCACTTTCTCATAAACCTTTAACTTGAAAATTACGTGTTAAAATCTTTATTAATACATGTGTTATACATGAGGAAATTATAAAATATGTTTCGTCTTATCTTTGTTTTGGTCTTGTTTTGCATGTCTTTAAAGGCAACAACGAATTCTTTAAAAGAAGAAGTCCAAGAAACAGCCTTTGATAGATTATCAAACAGAGTTAATTGTCATGGCGATGAAACTCTTAAATATGAAATAACATCACGTATTGTGGGTTTACCAAAATCTTTGACCAGTCAAACTCTTTTCTCAGGCCAAATACCTGATTCACAAAAAGAAATCATCGGCCAAGATCGCCGGCAATTCATCCATGATTCAATGCCGCCGTCGACTTGTATTGCCTCTTTAGAAGTTCGTTTTGATAATATCACCAGTTATGGCACTGGATTTTTAATTGCACCATATTATGTTATGACATCGGCTCATAATATTTACATCCATGATTCTAAACCGACATCTATTATGTGTTATTTTGGGCGAAGCAGAAATTCTATCATAAGTTTTTGCGAGGTAGATGCAATTACTTATCAGATATCTTCAGAAAACGGTCAACAAATTCCTTATTGTCTATTGCTTTTAGAGACACCCATGGGCCATAAGGTCGGATTTGTAAATCCAATGCGTTTTAATCCTGATTTTTGGATCAATATTATCGGGTATCCCGCCTATTATTATGGCAAAGAAGAAGAACAGGTAATTGGTACCCGTCAATACCAAAGTTATTCAAAAGATGTTTTGGTCAAAGGTGATGATGTTTATCACAACATACAAACAACTTTGGGGCAAAGTGGCGCACCTATTTTAATGTCTTTTTTTAATAATAATGATTTTTGCAGTTATTTTATTGGTATGCATCTCTATGGGGCTGAAAAAGTCAATTCTTCAACTCAGCTTTCTCCCGAAGAGGCTCTAAAATATCCCTATCGAGGCATTGCTATGACTGAAAAATTGGCAGAAAACTTAGAATATTTGATCGAAGAAATGAACAGTTGGCAAAGAAATGAACATCAAATAAGAGAACAATTAGATCTTAAAGATAACATTTATTTATATCCTTTAAAGACATATCGTTCAGAACGAAAGAAACTTTATGATTCTTCATCCTTTTCAAACTCATCTTCAGATCTATCAGAAGAATCTTTAGAGGAAAAACTTACAGATACTGATCTTTCTTCCGATGATGAAAGCTCTTTAGAAAATTCTTTTTGTTCAATTTTATAAAAATTAAAAATAATGTTATTTATTTTCAACTACTTATATTAATTTTCTAACAATAAATTAAAAATATATTTTACTTCTCTTCAAAATAATGACAATGTCCGAAAATTGTTATTGTCAATTAGTCGAGAAAGTAGTTATGAATATTTATAAAATTACATTTTTTTCTTTAATTATATTATTAAATCAACAAGTTATGTCATCCGATATATTTAAAAATTCTGATAATATGGAAATTGGTGAAAGTAATCAACGCGGGCAAAAAAGAAATTGGGATAAAGTAGATCTTGATGAAATTAATTCAAATGAATTAAATTTAAATCAAAGATTTGACCTGAGCAAATATTTTCAAAAAAATAAAAAACAAAAGATAAATCCTGTTGTAGTCAAAGATACTCTAAAAAGAAATCGAGATCAAATGGATTTAGATGAAGATAATCCAAATGAAGATGATTTTGTAGAACAAAAAAAGAAGGCACAAAAAATAGAGCATATTGTTACTGTTGAAGATTTTTCTCGCTTAAGATCATTGGTTCCACCGGAATACACTATTAATCGCGAAAGTCGATATTTAAAACATTTTTTACCAAATGAACAAAATAATTTAGGTTAAGTATTGATAAAATTAATAATTTGTAAGAATGTCACAAAAATTAATTTACTTGACTAAACGACACATAACGTAAAAGATTTTTATACCTAAAACTAATATAAAAATACGGAATATTTAACTATGATTAAAAAACTGTTGACACTAATTTTGATTACTATCAGTTTCAATTTTTCAACAATTCATGCTTCTGAAATGTCTTACTTTAAAGATGAAGAATTAGATCATTTTTATCCAGTTAGCGATCTAAATCATCAAGTTGAAATTTTTCCAATACAACACACAAATAATGAAAATAAAGATCATATTTCTCTTTTTAATTATGATGTAAATATAGACCAAGTTATTCGTAATAGTCGCAAACAAAAAAGAACGCGAGAAGAAATAATTTCAGATGAAGAAGATTTCGTAAAACATTATTTAAAAAAGCAAAAGACAAATCCAGACCAACTAAGATCACTTGAAGCACCTGGATATTTCATAAATCTTGAAGGTCGTTATCCAAAAAATTTTCAGTAAAAGAAAACTGACTCGTCCTATTCAAAGCCTTTATTGATTAAACCATCGACTCAGAAATGACCCAGGCTTCGAATTCTTTATCTGTTAAAAAGCCCAATGCCAAAGCTGCTTGTTTAAGGGTTAAATTTTCGGCATGGGCTTTTTTGGCAATTTGTGCGGCTTTATCGTAACCAATGTGGGGATTTAAGGCGGTTACCAACATCAAAGATTCATTCAAAAGTTTTTCAATCCGACTTTTATTGACCTGAATGCCTTTGATGCAATGATCGGCAAAACTATTGGATGCGTCAGATAAAAGGCAGAGTGATTGCAAAACATTATAAATAATGACAGGTTTGAAAACATTCAATTCAAGATGACCGTTTGATCCCGCAATGCTGACCGTGACATGATTGCCCATCACTTGAGCGGCCACCATGGTGACGGCTTCTGCCTGAGTTGGATTAACTTTTCCCGGCATAATGGATGATCCGGGTTCATTTTCAGGCAATAAAATTTCACCAATGCCACACCGAGGACCCGATCCCAACAAACGAATATCGTTGGCAATTTTCATAAGCGATACAGCTAAGACATTTAAAACACCGGACAACTCAACCATGGCATCGTGACTGGCCAGTGCCTCAAATTTATTATCAGCCGTGACAAAAGGATGACCGGTCATATTAGCTACTTGTTGGGCAAATAGTTTGGCAAATCGTGCATGGGTGTTCAGGCCTGTGCCAACTGCGGTGCCGCCTTGGGCCAAGGAATAAAGTCGCGGCAATACGCCTTGAAGACGGTCAATCCCCAATTCGACCTGACATCGGTAACCACCAAATTCTTGACCCAAAGTTATTGGCGTTGCATCTTGCAGGTGGGTTCGGCCAATTTTAACAATCGATTTAAATTCATCACTTTTTTGGCCCAAAGCTTGTTTTAAATTTTCCAGAGCCGGAAATAATTTTTGATGTATTTCCAAAACAGCCGCAATATGCATGACTGTTGGAAAAGAATCGTTAGAAGATTGTCCCTTATTAACATGATCGTTGGGATGCACGGGATCTTTTGATCCAAGTTTACCACCCAGAAGCTCAATGGCGCGATTAGAAATAACCTCGTTTACATTCATATTGGTTTGTGTGCCTGATCCTGTTTGCCAGACCACCAATGGAAAATGATCGTCCCACTGCCCGTTCATGACTTCGGACGCTGCTTGAACAATGGCATCAGCTTGAACACGCTCCAGCAAGTCAAGGGCTGAATTCACCCGAGCTGCCGCATATTTTTGCAAACCAAAAGCATGAATTAACGCAGATGGCATTTTCTCGCCACCAATTTTAAAATTTTGCAAAGAACGTTCGGTTTGCGCGCCCCAATATCGATCCTCTGGAACATCAATGGCGCCAAAAGAATCTGTTTCAACGCGGGTATTTTTTTCAATCATTGATCTTTATTTCATTTTAAATTTTAGTAATATGAGGCACACACTATAAACAAAACTTTGTGGGATTTATGTATTAATGTCCAGCGTTTATTTTCCTTCTCCTATGGCATTGGCATTGGCACAAGCAGAGTTAGC
The DNA here is from genome assembly GCA_050954885.1 of Janthinobacterium lividum. Taxonomy (GTDB): domain Bacteria; phylum Pseudomonadota; class Alphaproteobacteria; order Caedimonadales; family Caedimonadaceae; genus JBPBPI01. The sequence continues at coordinate 13,833 of JBPBPI010000091.1, forward strand.
GGCAAGTTTAGAAGAAGTTCCCATCGGCGCTGTAATTGTTCATGAAAATCAGGTCATTGCTGCGACACATAATCTTGTGATTACCACCCATGATCCCACGGCCCATGCCGAAATTTTGGCTCTTCGTCAGGCCAGCCAGTATTTAAAGACATCTTATTTGGTAAATTGCGATCTCTATGTCACCCTTGAGCCTTGCGCCATGTGTGCTCAAGCCATCGCCTGGGCGCGCGTACGACGTTTAATTTTTGGTGCTTATGATCCCAAAAGTGGTGCGGTGATTCATGGCCCCCGTTTATTTTCTCAACCTACTTGTCATCACAGGCCTGAAGTTATTGGCGGCATAGAAGAACAATTATGTCAAAGACAGCTTCGACACTTTTTTCAAAATCTTCGGTAATTATCTTAACAGCAAACATTTTAGGTGGATCAAAATAAAAACCTTATTGCAAATAATGCAATTTCAAATTGCAGAATAAATTGTTGTCTGAAAGACATATATTAAGTAAATACTAATTCAATAAATAAATTATATTTATACATATATTTAAGGAAATAAAATGATCAATTTAAAAAGTAAATATTTTTTACAACTACTTGTGACAAGCGCAATTAGTATTTTGTTATCAACAAATGTTCAATCAAGTCAAAATTTGGTTGATGAAGATCCTGAAATGCAAAAAACAATTCTTGCGTCAATGATGGACGATGATATTGAATTTCAAGCAGCAATTCGTGCCTCCATGTAATCAGATGCAATCATACAACCAACAGATCAACTTGAAGAGGATCCTAATTATTTAAAATCAGTACTTCACTCAATGGGTTATATCATTGAAAATGAAAATGATTCTGAAGTTTTAAAAAGTATCATTCAAGTTTTACAAGCTGATTTAGTAGAAGATAGAGGACAAGCACCTGTTCATAATGCATTTGAAAAAGAAAAAACTTATTTAGATGATCCTGAATCCAGTCAAGTTCAACGTTTAGTTGCTCAAGAAATGAATAATATGCAAAAAGAATATGACAATCAATTAGTTATTATTAAAGATACCAATCCTCAACGTTTCAACGCTCAATTAACAACAGCTTTTATAAATTTTCAAGAAACTACACATTATGAACATATAAATCAAGTTCCAGGCGGATTGAATCACTATAACAATGTTCTTATACCACAATATAAAGCTGAACAAACAGCCATCAAAAACTATGCAAAAACTCTTGGATTTAAGCCACCAGAAGATAATTTGACTTATCTATACAACTCAATAAAAGCTAAACATAATATTTCACAAGAAGTTGCCCGTAAAGCATATAATATCATCATGGCAATTGATGATTAAGATATTATTTTAGATCATAAAGCTTGGCTGAGATATCAGCCAAGCTTTATATATTTAATTTTTAGTATAGATATTGACCATCTCATCTAGCATTTTCAACGCTTCATCGCGTGGCCTTTGAAAACAATTGCGTCCAATGATTGAGCCAAAGCCGCCACCTGTTTGAATGGCGCGTGTATCTTCATAAACACTTTCAGTAACTTTGGTTTCACCACCTGAGAAAATAACGATGCGACGACCGTTGAAACAACTTTGCACCACATGTTGAATTCGATCTGGCAATGTCGAAATTTTAACATTGTTTTTAATATATTCTTTTTTAGCAGATTCAAGTTCTAGATGTTCACTGGGAATTTTGACCTTAATAATATGTGCGCCAAGAAGTGCCGCCATGTGCGCGCCGTAAGCAATAATGTCAATCGCGGTTTCTCCAGCTTTGGACACATTACCACGGGCATAAGACCAAATCACAACCGCAAGACCACAAGATTTGGCTTCTGCCGCAATTTCGCGAATTTCTTCGTACATGTCATAGATATGATCAGAACCTGGATAAATGGTAAAGCCAATGGCTGAACATCCCAAACGCAAGGCATCAGAGATCGTGGCCGTCACCGCTTGGTTGGCATTCAACGCATCCATAGCAGAGCGAGAAAGGGAATTGGCACTATTCATTTTTAAAATAGTGGGAATTTTACCAGCAAAGGTCTCGGCGCCAGCTTCAATCATACCCAAAGGGGCTGCGTAAGCAGAAAGACCAGCGTCACACGCAAATTGAAAATGATAATGAGGATCATAAGCCGCAGGATTGGACGCAAAACTGCGGCCTGGTCCATGTTCAAAGCCTTGATCGACCGCTAAAATAATGACTTTACCGGTGCTACCCAGGCGACCTTGTGATAAAATACGTATCAAGTTGGCCTTGGTACCGGGGTTGTCACTTTCATAGTTTTTAAGAATATTTTGTACAGGTGTATTGAGTGTCATAATATCTCTCGTGAATTTCAAACGTTCATTTCAATATCCCTTTAATACCCCAAAGGGAGACTATCGTCACCCTATTATTTTGTAAAATTTCTGAGGGGATGACTTCACACGATTAAAATGCTATGAATTTGAAATTATATATAAAGGGATAAAATGAATTATCGTTCCAGCATGGCATTGCTTTCTATTTGCGTGCTTGTTTTTTTGCTTGATGTAGAATACTCCGCTGTCAATTTGGCCTTAAAATCAATTTCTGATGAAACCAATACTACGTTAAATTCTGTTCAATGGGTTTTAAGTGCATATGTCTTGGTTTGGGGTGCTTTGGTTCTACCGGCAAGCCGTTTTGGAAATATCTATGGCCAACGCAATATGTTGTTCCTCGGTCTCTTTTTATTTTTACTCGGTGCAGTCATGGCTGGTGCAAGCTCAACTCTTGAGGTGTTAATAGCAGGGCGTGTTGTCCAAGGCATAGGGGGAGCTATTTTTCTACCACCTTGTTATTCCATTGTATTTGCAATCCTGCCCCAAAACAAACAGGGCATTGGCATTGGCATCATTGCTGCCATGGGTAGTTTGGGCCTTGCCATTGGACCTTCTTTATCAGGCCTTATTCTAGACTATAGCAACTGGCGTTGGATTTTTTGGTCTAATGTTCCTTTAGGATTGCTGTCTTGGGTTATCGGATATTTTTATATCCCTAAAGACATTCCTTTAGAAGCTCATGAAAATATAGATTGGTTGGGCGTCATCAGTTTAACTGTGGGACTTGGATTTTGTACCTACGCACTGAATCAAATTGAAGCCAGCTTGAATTTATCTCCCACATTTTTAGGCAGTATTATATTAGGTGTTAGTGCCTTGTATTTTTTCTGGAAATGGAATCGTCGCAGTATCAACCAAACTTTGCCCTCACATTTATTTCAAAACAGATCTTTTTTGGTGGTCATCTCCGCGGCTTTTTTGGAAGGTATGATTTTTGCCAATATCTTAATCATGATCGGGATTTATCTACAAAATATTTTAAAATTTTCAAGTATGGAAGCAGGTGCCATATTTTTGGCTATGTCAATTCCCCTGGGTATTATTTCTCCGCTGGGCGGTAAGATGGTCGATCGCTTTGCAGGTCATATTCCTGTTATTTTGGGCAGCTCTTTTCTGTTTGTTTCATGTTTTATGATGATTTTTTTGAATCAACACTCTTCTCTGACTTATGTCATCATTTCGCTGGCCTTAAATGGCATTGGTATTGGTCTGCTGTATCCTGCTCTTAACACAATTGCCCTAAAAGTTTTGAAGCCTGAAGAAGTTAACTATGGCTCAGCCGCCTTCACCATGGCCATTATGCTTGGCAATACCTTCAGTATAATATTAAATGCTGGATTATGTGTGATGGTTGGGCAAATTAAGTTTCAATCTTTATTGTCTGACTTAAATTTTACTTTGAATGAAAATCAAAAAGTTACCCTTAAAAATCTAATTGCACAAATTGATCACGATCCGGAACAACTCGCTTTGTTTCCAGATGCTATCAAACCCACCATTCTTTCATTTTTAGATCATGCGTTTTTAAGTGGTTTTTCCATCACCATGATGGGTGCCACACTATGTGCCACTATCATCATTGTCATTTCTTGGAAAAAGTTTAAGTATCAAGAAAAATTATCTTATGGCAAAGTCTTTTCCAAGGGAGAGAAAAATTGATTGAATATTTAACCGATTTAGGTCCTCATGTTGCTTATCTCATTTTATTATTAGGCGCCTGTATTGAAGGAGAATCAATTGTTCTAACGGCAAGTTTTCTAGCCTACACTGGATTTTTAAAAATTGAATGGGTGATGCTCATTGCCTTTATGGGGACCTTGATTGCCGATCAAGTACTTTTTTTTATTGGACATAAGCATGGGCCTGATATTTTGCAACGCCATCCTAAATGGAAGGATTGCACTGAGAAGATATTTGAGTTGCTTAAAAAATATGATCTTTGGTTTATTTTAGGCTTTCGTTTTATCTATGGTATCCGAACTTTAAGTCCTTTGGTCATTGGAACAATGGGCGTCCCTGTGCGGCGGTTTGTGATCCTCAATTTAATTGCAGCTTTGATTTGGACCGTCATCAGTTGTGGTCTTGGTTATATGTTGGGGTACTTCTTTGCTGATCGCATTGAAGATATGATTCATAAAATTGGTCATTATCAAAAAATTATTGTGATTTCTACAGGCGTTGTGGTCATAGGTCTCGTTTTAATCCTATGGATTTACAAAAAAATGACAAAAAATACAAAAAAAGTGAAAAACCTAATTGACCCCGAGATTTGAGCAGATTACATTGCACCTGTATCTATTGGATATCAATTCTGTGGCCGGGTGGCAGAATGGTTATGCGGAGGACTGCAAATCCTTAAACGTCGGTTCGATTCCGGTCCCGGCCTCCATAAAAAATTAATTTATGGACTAGCATCATCACTCAGACTTTGATATATCAATGATGTGCACCTAATTCCCCGGTAGCTCAGTTGGTAGAGCAAGTGACTGTTAATCACTTTGTCGGCGGTTCGAGCCCGTCCCGGGGAGCCATTTCGGCTCTCATTGCAAAAATCATAAATCAATCTTTTCTATAATGATATTATTCATCAATTTTATAAAAATTGTCTTTCTTACAAATATCTGAATATTATTATGCGTTTGATTTGAAAAGAATATCTAAATTTGATATGATCGAATATATTTAATTTTAAAAAGGTTTATTTTAATGATGAAGAAAATTTTCTCACTTCTTTGTTTAATAGTGTTCATTAGTTTGAATGTAAGCCATGCAGATAAAGGCCTATATCTTATCCAAGTAACCCAACCTGAAAAACAACGGGTTGATATAACATTTTATCCTTTTTTCTCTTTAGAAGACCAAGAAGAATCTGCGTTAAAAGCTCTTTCTAATAAACATACGCTTTATACTTATGATGAATTACAAAATAGAGAAACACCACTTCAAAGAGAAATTGGCCCTGTAATTGTATTAATCAAGACACAACAACTGGGTCAAGGTGGTGCAGGCGGATCTGCTCAAGGTGTTGAGATATCTGTTTCCCATGAGGATCACAAAATTCTTGATCAGGTTGTCTTTAAAAATGATGATTTTTCAAAAGTTTCTGTTATTCAAAAAGACGATGTGATCATTCTTTCTCTAGAGTCCAATTCATCTCATCAAATTAAAAATCATGAAATTAAATTAGACGTTAAAAGTACCTTGAAGTCTTATAATGATATTAAAACTCAAGGACGTACTTTATAAAATTTAAGGTTTATATTTAATTATACTCCATTATCTTTACGATAAAAATTATCTTAAATAAATTTAATAAGCATGATTTAAAAAAAAATTTTAAAGTTATTTATATTTTAAATATTTTAACCTTATATAATTTTAAAAATGTTTTTTATATTGCTATTAAATTTATGTTTATAAAATATGTTTTATCACCAAGTAATTTTATCTTCATCTAAATGCTCAATACCTTTAATTTGATTAGGATACCTAATTCCAGAGCCTTTAAGATCTAACTTTAATTGAAGATTATCCTCTTTAAATTCAATTTCTTTTAGATTTTGAGCTTTTTTTAAATTTAATAAGTTAAATGAATTTTTTTGAAATATTAGACTTTCAAGATAGGGTGATTCAATTTCTATATTTTTAACTTTTTTAAATTCTGTCCCTGAAAAAGAATATTTTTGCAATGTATCATCTTTTATATGAACATATCTAAGATTTGATAACATTTTTTGATTGTCAACGTCTTTAAGATCTTTAAATTTTAAAGGTTCAAGATTTCGTTGGATTTCGTCATAGGCAAAAATTTCTTCATAAGGAAGATTTTTTTTAGTTACTTTTGTTTTTTTACGATTTCTATTCCAACTTTTAGCTACAGGAGCAGGTTTAAGAATTGATTTTATTTGATTAAAAGTATTATCATCTTCCCAAGAAAGTGATTTCAAAATATTCCGCGTTATCTGTTTTACTTGTTCTTTACCAAGTGCTGTTAAATCAAGATCAGACATTTTATAAGAGGTAATTAATTTTGTAATAAAGATAATTTTAGAATCATTATCATCTAATTTTTGATTTAAGATTTTATATAAAGGCTCTTCAACATATTGTTGGACAAAAAATCCATTTCCGTTTAAAAGCCAAATATCTTGCTGAACTCCTTGAGTATTAATTTTATGTGTATCTTCTAATTCTTTTTTATATTGAACTATTTTTTTTCGATATTCTTCTTGTTTAGAGTCTAATCGATCTAAATTTTTAATTATTTTAACATCACTATGACGACCAGCTTGTGCAAAAAAGTCAAAAGTGAACAAATTTTTCTTGTTTTCATCTTGAACCGTGATAAGAAGATTACCCTGAACATCATGATTTTTTAGATCATCTTGTACATTAGATGAATCAAATTTGATTTGTTGATTGGGTTTAAATACTTTAAAAAGTTTTGATAAAGAGGTTTCAATCCAAAATTTCTTTTCTTCAAATTTCGCTGTATCTGTTAATGAGTCAAGAGAAAGACTAAAAATTTTATCAAAAGCATGAAGCAAATTGATAATCCCAGGATCAAGCTCGTATTCTATATCTCCTTGACTTTTTCCATATCTTATTTTAGTCACATCACCCGCTTTGTTAAGGTCACCCATCACACGATTCCATAAAGTACGCATGTCAATACTGCCATTGTTCACCTGAGATGTTGTTTGTTGTTCGTAAAACTTTAAAAAGTTTTCAAAATAAGGATTATTTTTATCTTTCATGTGTTCTTTGAGATGTGTGAGATCAAAGTTCTCGTGCTCGGCATCATAGGCCATTAGATTGATCAAATGACGGGCGGTTGTCTCCCCGCAATCGGCATAGGAAGACGCAATAATGACGTTATTTTTGCGATCATATATTTGGCAATTGCTGTTGCTGATCAACGCTGAATTTTCAATATACGGTGTGAATTGTACATCAAACAGATAAGCATGGCTCAAGGCATAAATATCATCGATATCATAACTGGGCTTTTGAGCAATCTTTTCTAAATCATCGGGTCCCAATAAATCTTGTGGATTGTTTTGCTTGAGACGATCCTCAAGTTCTTGATGATGAGCCTCATCTATGATGTTGCGATTTAAATGGGACATCATGTCCAATATATCTTTTTGATCGTTAAATTTCTGACAAAAGTAAGATAAGATAATTTGCTCAGTTGTGTGCGAAGGATAAAGAAACTTTTTGTCAGGATCTGTTTCTAATTCTTGTGAAACAGACTTTTCAATGGCAGATAAAATAAGCCCAATATCCCTTTCTAAGCCTGTTTTCTTTTTTTCTTCAGCTGGCATCAAATCTTTTTTATATTTGGTTTTAAGATTTTCTATTTTTTTTGTAAGACCTCGGTAATGAACAACTTCTGCGGCTTGAGCTTTCTTTTTATCTTGAATTGTTGTTTGAAAAGGTTCTTTCAATTGAATTAATTCTTGAACATAGTTTAATAACATCGCTACCTTTTCAGGAGATGCAACCGAATGAAAATTGGTCAATCCCTCCCCGGCAGTATGAGGCGATAATGTACCGGCAGGAGAGCGGAAAAGCATATGAAGAAGTCCAAAAACAGCATCTTTTTGTTCGCCAAATACATGAGGTTTGTCAGCACTGTAAAGTCTTTCTTCCACAGGCTGTCCATTTTGATCCAGTTGATGACCCTCATCGAGAGAGCCATAAAAACGTAAGTTGTGAATCAAACCGGATTCAAGAGCCGCCATACCAATAACCGGTGAATAATGGGTCATATCTGGTTTAAAATAATGTGTCAGATCTTTAAACATTTTGGGATCAAGTTGCGCCTCTGCTTTCGGCATCATAAAAGATGTCAATAAGGCAAGTGATGATGTAAAATATTTAATTTTTCTTTTCATTTTAAATATTTTTCTAATTTAAATAGTATTATTTAAATATAAATTAAAAAAGTAAATATTATGTTAAGTAAAAATTTTAATAAAAATAAATCTGTAATTTTCTTTAAAATTTAATAATGTATATTTAATTTATTTTTCAAATTTTTATTTTACTTTATTATAAAATATTGCCTTTAAGGCAATCATATAAGCTTGTATTTCAATTTTTTTAAGAATAAATACATTTTATTTTTAGAATATGAAGCGTTTGCTTTTTACCCAGATAAGATTAAACTGTGTTTTAAAAAACGTTAAAATATAAATTATGATCATTGCTTATCAACCCATTTTCTTCTCAAGCGGTTTATTTTTAACCGCACTATCCTTTGCTATGATTGCGCCCGGATTATTGGATTATTTTTCGGATGATATCAATTGGCAAGCTTTTGCGATTTCGTCGAGTATTACAGGATTTTCGGGTCTTCTTTTAACATTTGCTGCCAAACCCACCTCAACTAATAAAATCTCCGTCCGCGATACTTTTTTACTCACGACATTTAACTGGCTAAGTCTTGCTTTTTTTGCGGCCCTTCCTTTTATTTTCTCTAATTCAACCAACACGCTCACTGATTCATTTTTTGAAGCGATTTCAGGACTGACAACCACAGGTGCTACTGTTATCCGAAATTTAAACTATGCATCATCCGGTATATTATTGTGGCGTGCTATTTTACAATGGTTAGGGGGTATCGGGATCGTGGTCATGGCCTTAACCATTATGCCGATCTTGCGCATTGGTGGCATGCAACTCTTTCGCAATGAATTTTCAGACCGGTCAGAAAAAATTCTTCCTAAAGTTTCACAAATTGCCTCAGCCATTTTTGGCACTTATCTTTTTTTTACAATTCTTTGTGGTTTGGCCCTTTGGGGCGCCGGTATGTCTTGGTTTGATGCCATTTGTCATGCCATGACCACCTTATCAACCGGTGGCTTTTCAACCTATGAATCATCCATTGCTTATTTTGATAGTGTGGCCATTGAAATCATTTTGATGTTTTTTATGACCATTGGTGGTATTACTCTTATTTTGTTTGTGCGTTGCTTTCAAGGCGATATAACGTCCTTATTTAAAGATCAACAGGTCAGGGCTTTTCTCTATATCATGTTGGTGGCAACCTTAAGTATTACTTTATGGTTGTGGTCACAAGACTATTTTATCATCGATGCCCTTCGTCATGCAGCATTTCAAGCTGTATCGGTCATGAGTACCACCGGCTTTGTGTCAACGAATTATACACTGTGGGGATCTTTTCCTGCCCTTATTCTTCTTATTTTAATGTTGATTGGGGGGTGCACAGGGTCAACCGCAGGGGGTATTAAAATATTTCGCTATCAAGTCATGTTTGCAACTGCCAAATCCAATATTCAACAACTCAGGCGGCCCCACGGTGTTTTCTTACCACTTTACAACAATCGACAAATTCCCGAAGGTATCTTTTTATCAGTGTTTACCTTCCTGGGTCTTTTCTTTATTTCATTAGGATTTTTAAGCCTTGGCCTTGCTCTTTATGATTTTGATATATTCAATTGTCTTTCCATTGCACTCGCTTGTCTCAATAATGTAGGCGCAGGCTTTGGAACATTGGTCAGTTATACGGGCGATTATGCCTCTCTGCCCACGGGGGCAAAGTATTTACTGATGATCGGTATGATCTTAGGCCGACTTGAGTATATTACAGTTTTGATTATCTTCAGCTTTAAGTTTTGGCGCGATTAATTTTTTATTTAAAAGGTACAGGCTAGGGCTGCGGCAGACCTAAGTACTGATTAACTTGAGGATGCTTGGCTGAAAAAAATGTATAAGATAACGTAATTGTCTGAATATCGCGCGCCTGCTTATCTTTCTCAATGTCTGGATCGATGAAAAATTGAACGGCCATATCGATTGACTGATGGGGTTGCAGGGTTTGCTCCTCAAAACAAAAACATTCAATCTTATTAAAATAAGGTCCCGCTTTGTCAGGCGTGACATTATAGGTGGCAATGCCAACAATAGGTTGATCCGTATTGTTTCGTACACGATAAAAAGCCAAGCCTACTTCACCGGCATGAAGGCTTAATTGATTTTGAAGCGGCTCGAAGGACCAATCAAGATCGCGATGAACACTGGCATTAAATCGAATATTTAACTGATGTTGGCTGATTTCTGAACTTGCTCTCAAGGCAATACGTGGTGTGCCACCGTACCCTGTCTTCTGACAAAAAATTCGATAGAGTGGCACTGAGGCAAAAGCGAGTGCCCCCATAAATCCCACCAAACTGACCAATATAATCAAAACGCGACGATGGGACGAAGAGGAATGTTGTTTCGACAAAATTAGCTTGTTTTTAACCGGACAATTGCCAAAATATAAAAAAGAACAGCCAACATTAATAAAACAATCAATGTGACGAAGTTTTTTGATCGCAGTTGTCGGTCTAAAAAGCGAGGTGTATTTTTGTTTTGAAGCATTAAAAATCTCCTAAATAATAATCAAGAAGCATTCCAAAAAATAACAGGAATAAGTAAAGTATAGAAAATAAAAATAACCTTGTGCAATCCTTTTGATCCCCTTTTTGAAAAATTTTTACAGCGTAATATAAAAAAATAGATCCCAAGATCGCGGCTATGACACCGTAAAAATATCCTCTGATCTTTGAAAACCAAGGCATCAGAGAAATTAAAATCAAGGCTATAGAATAATATAAAATTTGCTGACGCGTTTTTAACATACCAACAACATTGGGCATCATGGGAACCTTGGCACGTTCATAATCTTGAGATTTATTTAAAGCCAGCGCCCAAAAATGAGGCGGTGTCCACAGAAAAATAATAAGAAAAAGAAGATAAGGCTCAAGTGTTAAAGGGCTTCCTGTTGCCATCCAGCCGATCATAGGGGGAAAGGCACCAGCAGCTCCACCAATCACAATATTTTGAGGTGTTCGTCGCTTCAGCCAAATGGTGTAAATGACCGCATAGAAAAATATCGAAAAAGCAAGCAATCCAGCAGCAAGCAAGTTGGCCGTGAAAGCCATGAGTATAACAGATATAAAACTTAGAATTAGACCGAAAATTAAACCAACTTTGGGATGGATGCGCCCTTGGGGAATTGGACGACTTTGGGTTCTTTTCATGATCGAATCAATATCATGATCATACCACATGTTGATGGCACCGGCGCCCCCTGATCCTAAAGCAATCGCTATTAAAGAAAGACTTGCATGTGCAAAACTAATTTTAAAAGGCGCCAGCATCATCCCCACGTATCCCGTGAATAGGACCAAAGATAAGACCCCTGGTTTCATCAATGTCACAAAATCACGTATGATGCTTCCCATTGAAGAAAACATCAGGGACGAAGCCGTCATTTTCGATGAATTATCTGACAAATTCTCCATTACTTAACGACAGGCTGGGTTTCAAATGTATGAAATGGAGGGGGTGACGAGACGGTCCATTCCAAAGTATTGGCACCTTCTCCCCAAGGATTGGCCGGCACAGGTTTGCCACGCCAAAGAGTATAAAATACCATATACATGAAAAATAATGTGGCGATACCTGTTAAATAACCACCATAGGACGCAATATGATTCCAACCTTCATAGGCATCGGGATAATCCGGAATGCGGCGCGGCATGCCTTGAAGACCCAGAAAATGCATCGGGAAGAACAAGATATTGACACCAATAAATGTTAAAGCAAAGTGAACTTGACCCATCCATTCAGGATATTGTTTGCCAGACATTTTACCCAACCAATAATAAAATCCCGCAAAAATACCGAAGAGCGCTCCCATGGATAAAACATAATGAAAATGGGCCACAACATAATAGGTATCATGAAACGCAATATCGATACCCGCATTGGCCAGAACAACACCTGTGAGTCCCCCAATTGTGAAGACAAAAACAAAGCCGATGGCAAAAAGCATCGGTGTTTTCAAATTCAAAGATCCGCCCCACATGGTGGCAATCCAACTGAATACTTTAATCCCCGTTGGTACCGCGATAATTAGCGTTGCCGCTTCAAAATAAGCCCGGGTGTTGACATCAAGTCCCACCGTAAACATATGGTGTGCCCACACAATAAATCCCACAAATCCAATGCCGATCATGGCATATACCATGCCCAGATAGCCAAAAATTGGTTTGCGCGAAAAGGTTGAAATTACTTGGCTGACGATACCAAACGCCGGCAAAATCATAATGTAAACTTCAGGATGACCAAAAAACCAGAACAAATGTTGATACAAAACAGGATCACCACCACCGGCTGGATCAAAAAATGTGGTGCCAAAGTTACGATCCGTGATCAGCATGGTCAGACCCCCTGCCAGTACAGGAACCGCCAAAAGAAGCAGAAAAGCAGTCACCAAAATTGACCACACAAATAAGGGCATTTTGTGCAATGTCATGCCTGGTGCACGCATGTTTAAAATGGTAGTGATAAAATTGATAGCACCCAAAATAGAGGAAGCGCCTGCCAAATGAAGACTGAAAAGGGCAAAGTCAACCGACATATCGGGATGCCCCAGTATCGAACTTAAGGGTGGATAAAAAGTCCATCCAGTCCCTGCCCCCGCGCCTTCTAAAACCGACATGCCCAATAATAAGATTGAAGGCACCAAAAGCCAAAAACTAACATTGTTCATACGGGGAAACGCCATATCTGGTGCCCCAATCATAAGAGGTACAAACCAATTGCCAAAGCCACCGATCAACGCGGGTATGACCATAAAAAAGATCATCAGCAAACCATGAGCCGTGATAATGACATTATACAGTTGGTAATTTGACCCTAAGACTAAACTGCCAGGATGAGCCAATTGCATGCGCATCACCATCGACAATCCACCGCCCAAAAGACCTGCAAAAATAGCATAAATTAAATAAAGCGTTCCAATATCTTTATGGTTGGTTGACATCACCCATCGACGCCAACCCGTGGGATGGTGATCATCATTGTGATGATGAATCAAATGATCCGAAGGCGTTGTCATTGGTCTATCCATAAATGATGTCCTCTTGGTTTATTATTTTGTGTTGTGACTTAGTTGAATGGGAGATATCGGCCCTGCATCGGCACTCGAAAATTTTTCTTTGGCTTGTGCAATCCATTGTTTATATTCGTCTTTGGACACGGCTTTGATCACAATAGGCATAAAGGCATGATTTACCCCACAAATTTCCGAGCATTGTCCACGATAAAGACCCTCCTTATTGATGCGCACCCATGTCTCGCGTAGGCGGCCCGGTACGTTATCCTGCTTAAGGCCCAAAGCAGGGACTGCAAAAGAATGAATCACATCAGCTGCGGTCAGCAAAAGACGAACATTAGTCTCCACCGGCAGCACTACTTGATTATCAACCTCAAGCAGTCGCAACATCCCTGGTTTTAAATCTTTATCGGCAATCATATAACTATCAAAGCCAATTTTATCATCAGGATATTCATAACTCCAGTACCATTGATGACCGGTGATTTTCAATGTCATCTCTGCATTGGTTGATTTGTCCATAAAGTATAAAAGTTTAAAGGACGGAAAAGCAATACCGGCCAAAATCAGCGTGGGAATCAGCGTCCAAAGAATTTCCAACATAGTATGATGGGTGGTGCGTGAGGGAATGGGGTTCTTTTTGGCTCTGAATTTAAAGATTACATAAACCAACAGACAAAGCACAAGAAGTGCCACAAGGGAGATAATGATCAATAAAATATGATGTAATTCGTGGATTTTCTCAGCTGTAGGGGATGCCGCAATTTGGAAATTCTTCCCCCAATCCACAGGTTGTGAAGACATGGCTGAAGTCATTCCAAGAAAGGCGAACAAACTGAAAAGTAAGTTCATTATCAATTTTTTAAAACCTATTATTTTTGTCATCAACACTTTTTTATTCTCTATTATAGCTTGCTTTTTAAAAGATGCAGTTAAAAAAACAAATTTTTTATGAATATTTGAAACAATTTTCAAAAAAATTTTATGTTTTTGTCATTTTATCTAAAATTTTAACAAGACAATTGAGTCAATTTTTCTTATACATACCTCAAATGTATTCTATTTATAATGAAAATTACAATGAATGATGAGAAAATGGCGAATTTTAGCAAGTCTAGGCCTTATGGTATTAATATTTATGGCATCTGCTAGCGCATGTGAAACAGATAAACCCGACGAGATATCACAACGTTATAATCCGCTATCAGAAGATATAACATTTATTACGTTGTCAACCTTAGATCATACTGACTTACTTCAATTTCGCGCTGTATGCCATTGGTCTGCTGAAAATATTGAAAAAATCTTTGCACAGAAAGCACTTATCAAACTTCCCTTATATTGTTTAACAGGTGGCGATATCAAACATCCTTATCCTCAGACAATATCTTATAATTTAAGAAATCGTTTGTAGGACACTGCAACCAGTGATGGTCGTCATCAAGATATCTTTGAGAAATGTGCTGAATTTAGCGAAGTTTGGAATTTTCCTGGTAAAGAATTTTTTTCCTCAAAAGAAAATAATGAAAATAAAGGAAATAAATTAATTCATGATTTATATAAATATCATGAAATCAACCCACGTGATAATCGAGAAATCACTATTTGGTCTTATAATTATTGTATTTTACAAAACTTAAATTCTTCTTCGTTTGAAGAAACTCATGAAAATATGATTTCTATGATACTTAATATTGCAGACATAATGCCTGAAGAAGAAAAAGAAATTAGAAATTTTTATATTCATCGCATCGCAGAAACATTTCTGGAATATAATAAAACATCACATGCTATTGATTGTTACAATTTTCTTGCGCATAAAAATGATGGCAAAGCTCAATATAAAATTGGAACTTTACTTGTAGCAAGTATTAATACAAATAAAGCAGAATCAGTAAAATTGGCAAAAAAAGCATTTTTAATGGCCATCAAAAATGGTTATTATCATGCTTACTGCGATTTAGGAAGGATCTTTGCAATTGAGCCAACTGAATTAGATATTCCAAAAGCTATGGAATGTTATCAAAAACTGGCTTTTGATCCTCGTCCTTCTTTCAATAAAGCTCTGGCGCAGAACAATTTTATTTTTCACTTAAAGCAATTAGATAAAAGGGAATTGGCAAAAGAATATTTAACAAAATGGGCGAATGGAGGAGATTCTCATTCACAATATAATTTAGCAATCATGTTTGGAGAAGAAAACAATATTGAACAAGCCAAATTATATTATCAACGATCTGCAGAGCAAAACCATAGTCGAGCTCAACTCAATCTTGGTGCAATATACAATGAAGAAAAAAATTATAAAAAAGCAAAGTATTGGTGGTTAAAAGCAGCAGAGAAAAATATAGATGCAAATCACAATATTGGAAATTTATATAACACGTTAAAAAAACAAGATAAAGCCATAAAATATTATAAAACAGCCGCTGATGATGGTTTTGTATATTCTCAAATAACATTAGGTAGAATCTTAAAAGATCAAGGCAATGAAACGGACGCAAAAAAATATTATATGATGGCAGCATTTCAAGGCAACAAAACTGCCTTTGATATTTTAATGAATTGGCCTAATTAACTTCTAAAAAGTCCTGAATTTTTATTCAGAACTTTTAATTTTTTAATCTCTCAACTTCGCGCGCATGGTGGGAAATGCGATGACATCGCGGATGCTGGGGGCATTGGTCAGCACCATGGTCAGGCGGTCAATGCCTATCCCTAACCCACCTGTGGGCGGCATGCCATATTCTAGTGCCGTGATAAAATCTTGGTCAAAGGGCATCGCTTCATGATTGCCATCGGCTTTTTCTTGCATTTGCGCCAAAAAACGTTCCCGTTGATCCAAGGGATCAGCAAGTTCGGAAAAACCATTAGCGATTTCCCAACCATTGACATAAGTTTCAAAACGCTCAGTCAGACGAGGATTATTGGGATGAGGCTTGGCCAGTGGCGAAATTTCAACGGGAAATTCTGTCACATGAGTGGGTTGAATCAAGGTATGTTCGACTTTTTCGCCAAAAATCGTCTCTACCACATGACCCCAGGTCGGTGCTTTTGCGGCATTTACACCAACGCTTTGGGCCATAGCTTTGGCCTCTGTCAGATCATAAACAGATCCAAAATCAAGTCCAGTTGCCTCTTGAATCAATGTCACCATCGGCTTTCGCGCCCAAGGTGATTTAAAGTTTAATGTTTGATCACCAAAGATAAATTCATGAGTGCCAAAAACTTGAAGGGCCACTTGTTCGATCAAAGATTCGGTCAGGGCCATCATGCCGCCACCATCGGTATACGCTTGGTAAATTTCAATCATGGTGAATTCAGGATTGTGACGGGTTGAAATGCCTTCGTTTCGAAAATTGCGGTTGATTTCAAAAATCTTTTCCGAAAGGCCACCAACCATCAATCTTTTTAAATAAAGCTCTGGCGCGATTCTTAAAAACAATTCCATATCCAAGGCATTGTGATGAGTTTTAAACGGTTGTGCTGCAGCCCCGCCTGCTAAAGTGTGCAACATCGGCGTTTCAACTTCTAAGAAATCCTGCGCTGTTAAAATTTGGCGAATGGCAGAGATAATTTGAGACCGCTGACGCAAACGATCCCGTGATTCCGGATTGGCAATCAGATCAAGATAGCGTTGACGATACCGGGTTTCGATGTCTTCCAGACCATGATATTTTTCAGGCGGTGGCAGCAAGGCTTTACTTAAAAAAGTAATTTCCAGTGCATTGATGGTAATCTCACCGCGCGGTGTGCGACGCATCATACCGCGAACACCGATAAAATCACCCAAATCTAACAGCGGCAGCAAAGGTTGATCTGATTCCTGTAGCTGTTTTTTATGAGAGAAAATTTGAATCTTGGCATTTGGCCCATGCAAATCAATAAACATACCGCTGTTTCGAATCGATAAAATACGACCCGCGACTTTGACCTCATCTTCGGTTTCTTGACCGTCTTCCAGATGCTTATAAGTTTGTAATAAATCAGCGATGTCATGGGCTTTATCAAACTTTGATGGATACAATGTCACATTAAGATCTTGAATCTCTTTCAATTTATGCAATCGAGACAATCTGAATTGATTGGTTTCTTGTTCAATCTCGCGTGTCAGCAAAAAATTTTGAATTATTGTATCTGATGTCATTAATAGGTGCCAAATCTTTAGAGGTCTAAAATATTGATTTACGTTATAAAACGATTTGGTTTGAATTCAAAGATTATTTATAAAATCTTTATCATTTGATATGAATTTTCATGAATATACTGCCCATTAATTAAAAAGTTTTTTCTAAGGAATTAATAGAGGCATTGATCTTGAATAAATTTAAAGTTAATCTTTGAAAAGAGTGCTTTTGTATAAATAAAACAACAAAATAAAAAGGCTTTAAAATCTATGAACTTTAATATCAACAAAAAAGTCCTGACCTTACTCGTCTTTGGTCATCTGGTAATTATTAATTCCACTCAGGCATCTTCTCTTTTTGGAACGACATCAGTAAAAGATTTAATTCAAACAGTCATTAACAAGGGTCAAAATGCACTCTGTCGAGAAAGTGGAGAATTTCGTAAGTCTAAAGGAGATGTTTGTAAAAAAGATCCAACAATGGCAAGACTTGCTTTAGTTGCTTGTACAAATGTGGAAGATTTTAATAAATCTGGATGTTATGATAAAGCCATCACGAGGCTTGGATATGCAAGCGTTGAAAGCGCAAAGCAAGATATTATAAAAGAGCTTTCTAATTCTACCTATAACGATTTTTTCTGTGGCGCAGCACGCTCTAAATTTACAGGACATTTAAAAGAAATTGCTGATCAATGTAAAAATAATCCTGCTTTACCCCATCAAAATGAACAACAAAAATCTGACTCTTTAACACGTCCTCGAAGCAATGCATTTTCAAATCCTATTCGCTAGTCATGTCAATAACTTATAAAAACAGGGAAAAAATAATGACGTCTTATTTAAAAAAAATTAGATTAAGCTCCGGGATGTTCGCAATTCTATCGTTATCCGGGCATCAAGCATCAGCAGCTACGCCTCATCCTCTTATTCAAGAAATGGTGACCAAGATTCAACAAATGAAAAATTCAGAATCTGTCTGTGTAGCAGGTGCTTTTTTTCGTAAAAAAGGTGGAGAAAATTGTTCTTCTTACGATTTTGCTATGCTCGGTCTGGCCACATGTGGAAATTTTCAAGGGTTTAAAACCTCAGATTGTGGAAAAAAAATCTCAAGTGTTTTGGGTCATTAGGATCAAAACAAAGCAATCACTTACCTAGTAGATGCCGTTAAGGCCAATAAGACCGATCCGACCGCACTTGCTTGCTCTCCTGACGTTAATTCTTTAAAAGAAGGATTAAAAGACGTCGCTGTTCAAGCTTGTAAAACAACGACTTTGACACCACCAGGTACCCCGGCAAATACACCTTGGAAAAGTGCAACGCCGACGGGTGCAGGAACGAATGGTCAAATAGTTAAAATCGATCCCACAGAAATGGCTTCTGGAAAATTACCTACTCAAGGAAACATGAGTCCTCTTGTAAGCCGAGGTTTAAAAGATTTGGAAGATCGGACTAAAGCCCAAATAACTGAAATAGAGAAATTTCAATTTGCTTTTGATAAAAAGAAACAAAAACTTGATCAAGGATTAACCGGTGTCGGAAAAGTTGCTGTTACGCCTTCACAACCTTTGCAACAAGGAGCCGTTTTAAATAACTCAACGTCTCCAAATTCTTCTAGTGTAACTTCTTATAACATTCAAAATCCAACAGAGACCAAGAATAGTTTAATTGACGCTTCAAAAAAATTAAATGATTCCTTGACCAAGTTGCGCTCTATTCTTAAACAAGCCGAGACAACAACCGATCAAAAAAGTGTCGATCAAGAAATAAAAGAATTGGATATTGAATTGAAAAAGATTGTTATAGCTGAATGAGTTTATGTTTTTACATAATGGCAAGATTATGATCTAGGTTGTGTAAGAAGTTTAAAGGGGTGGCTCTGTCCTTTCTGAGTCTT
>JBPBPI010000092.1:0-5451 GCA_050954885.1 Janthinobacterium lividum
TGTATAATGAGGCAGTACATTTTCTTAAATTTATCCCATATTTTGTAACTCATTTGCTAAAAATATTAAAGACAAAATATTAGGTCAATTAGCTATAGTTGTGTATTATATTGCCGTTCAAGGTTTAAAGAATTGGTAATATTTTCAAAGATAAAAAAGACACCACCCAAGGGATGAGGGGCTGTAATACGGCGTATCGTGCGACCATCAGGTAGATGTTCCAATTGTTGATAGGGCGAGAGTAGGGACGACACCATTTGAAGTTGCTGTTTTTTAAAACTTAAATAATCTGCTTGTTCCGATAGCAATCGCCGATCTCTGACATCGTCAAGAACCTCTCCTAATGAAGGATGTGTGTTTAACCAATTTTCATCTATTTCAAATAATAAAGCATAGGCATGGTTAAAGAATTTTAATTTCTTATCAGGGCCATAAATGGTTACCCCTGCTGAAAGATTATCCATCACTTCTTGATAAGCCATGGTGTGTTGTTTAAGAACAAGTTTGGTGTCTTCTAAATCTGTAAGATCCGTACCTTGGCCAAAAATAAGATTAAGATCTGGAACTTTTTCTTCCCTAAATTGATAAAGGCGACGCTCTTCTTTTAGCACAATCGATTGTGTTATAGGCTCGTAAAGAATAGTGTTTTTAACAGAACGTGTGGTCCAACGTTCTTGATTGTTTTCTTGCCATATAAGTTTGTTGTCTTGTATTAAATCATGCGGTGACGTTTCTAAAGCGTCGGCATAAAATTGATTGCAATAGGTTAATTGACCTTCAAGTGTTCGAATCCACAAGGGTTGAGGCAACATATCAAGAATTTTGGAAAGTAGATTATTTTGATGTTCAAGCTCAATGTTATGCCTTGAATAAATCGTTTCTTTCTCATGAATCTCAGAGGTATCTCTCAGCCAGAAAATAATATCTTTTTGACGTCCAGATGTGGATGATGTATTGACTTGCGGTGTTATAAATAAATCGCAACTTTGATTTGTGATCGGAGAAATCATAACAATTTTACGAACTTTTGAATCTGAGATACTTCCTGAAAAAATGTCTTCAATAATAGGTTTGATATCAAAAGAAAACTTTTTGAAAATAGCTTGACTGAAATCTTCTAATTGTATTATTGGTTTTTCGTCTTCAAGATAACGACTTAAATTTGAGCTTGCGACGCCGCGATTTGAAAGAGGATAAAAGCAAAACCATTCTTGTTCAGCCGATGCCAAAATCTTCAAAATATTTAAGGTGTTTGCTTTCTCACAAGCGATAGAATTGCGATAGACAAAAAAGAAGATAAAAGCAACGAGATAGCCAAACGCACCAAATATGCTAAAGATGAAAAATGAATTTTCATACAATAGATCTAAATTAATTTTTTGAAAAAGGGGATTCAGTGATTCCAACCGTCCTGTTTCCTAAAGATATTTTTATAATTTTACTCGACTATAGAAGGTTGACGTGTGAACATCAACCTTATTTATGAAACGCAGATAATCTAAAAAGAAAACTTAGGCAATTTTTGCAACACCTTGGGTGGTTGAATATTCAAAATGCCAAACTTCACCAGGGAAAACAAGTGCACGTGCCGCACGCGCAACCTGCGCCGCTTCAGAAAATCCACAAAGGATCAGTTTTAATTTTTGAGGATAATGAGCGATATCACCGATGGCATAAATACCTGCAATGTTGGTTTCACAGGTCGTTGAATTGATAACGATATGATTTTTATCAAGGTTCAATCCCCAATATGCAATAGGCCCCAAATTCATGCTCAGGCCAAAGAAAGGCAAAAGGTAATCTGTGGATAGATGTTTTTCTTGACCGTTCAACGCCTTAACTACCACTGTTTTAAGCACACCTTGATCTCCCTCAAGGCGGTCCAATTGATAGGGAATAATCATCTCAAGTTTACCCTCAGATGCCAAGGCATGCAATTTAGCTTCTGCCTCAGGGGCTGCACGGAATTTTGCCCGACGGTGGACAACCATGACCTTTTCGGCAACTTCTGATAAAGAAATCGCCCAATCGACTGCTGAATCTCCGCCACCTGCAATGACCACACGTTTATCGCGAAAATCTTCCCGTTTTTTAACGTGATAAAAAACACTTTTATCTTCAAAAGATTCTAAATTTTCAAGGGGTGGTCGATTGGGTCCAAAGGCACCGACACCGGCTGCAATAATCACGACTTTTGTGTCAATAAAAGCACCATTTGAAAGGCCGACTTGCCAACGATTATCTGCCAGAGGTTCTAAAGAAATGACCTGGGTTTTTAAATGATACACAGGATCAAAAGGAGAGGCCTGCTCTTGAAGATTATCAATCAAATCTTGACCAGAAATTTTCGGATGTCCCGGAATGTCATAAATTGGTTTTTCAGGATACAATGCCGAGCATTGGCCACCAACCATATCCAACGTATCGATGACATGACATTTCATACGCATCATGCCACATTCAAAAATGGCAAATAAGCCAACAGGACCTGCACCGACAATGACGACATCTGTTGAATACATCGATAAATTCACCTTAAAATATTTAAATCTATTTCTGAATTGGTTTTAGCAAAGGAAGCAGAACAAGTGCAAGTGCTACCATTACATTGCTGCACATAAATGCCCAAAAAGGACCTTGTTCTTGAAATAACCAACCGGTTAAAGAATTGGACAAAAACAAAGCAATACCGTTACAAAGGTAAAAAATACCAAATCCTGTGCCTCTTAAATCATCTGATGTGGTATCTGCTATCTTAGTCAATAATAAACTTTGAGTGATGCCAATTTGAATACCCCATAAAGCAGCACCAATTAAAATGAACATCGTGGTGGTAGCAAATCCATAAAATAAATTTGAGACAATGGTGATCAAAAAACCGATTGCCAAAAGGTAACGTCTATCTATTTTATCTGCCAAATAACCCATGGGAAAAGCCGAAAACATGGTAAAAAGATTTTGTAAAATCAAAATCATCGGAATGTTAGCTGTTTCAAATCCTACTTTTTTGGCTTGAAGTATCGAAAAGGTAACACTGTAGTTAGCAACCATAAAAATTGCGGTTACCATCACTACTAACCAAAAAGGTTTTTTCAATTTTTTTGTGTTTTGCAATTGATACCAAATAGATTTTTTAGGCAGGATAAGTGATTCTGTTCCTGTAAAAGATTTTTTTGATAAAATTTCAACTGATGCTTTATCTTTAACAAAAAAGCCAATGATAATAATTGATAGCACAGCAGGAATTGCGGTTAACAAAAACATCAATTGATAATCGTTATGTATTAAGGGCATGATATATATTGTAGCCATTGCCCCTACTAAAGAACCTGCAACACTTAAAGTTTGTCGCAATCCGTAACATGTTCCCTTAAGTTCAGGTGGTGCCACATCGCCAATGAGTGCTTCACGAGGTGTGGCTTGAAGACCATTGGCAATTCGATCGGTTAAACGTCCGCCATAAATCCAAAAAAGATTAGGTGCGAAAGCAAATATGAGACGAGAGAAAGTCATCAGTACATAAGCAATCAGCAGCAAAGGCTTGCGCTTGCGTAGATAATCACTGATGACACCGGCAAAAATCCGAGTAAACCAGGAAGAAAATTCCACAAAACCTTCCAACACACCTAATTTTAAGGTGGCAAGTCCATAGACTTCGGTCATATAAATGGGCCACAGACTGATGATAACGATTGAAGATAAATTAACAAAAAGAGTGGCAAAACCAATGCCCCAAACTGAGGCAGGAATTTTTTGCCATAACGTTTTTTGAGATTCATAAGTCATTTTTATAAATCCTTTAAATGACTGGATTGATATTTCACGTCAATTGATCTCGGTATTTAAGTTTTAAGAAGCGATCACTCTATCAAAAAAATAAAAAATTACATAAGGGAAAAATAATTTTTTTGTGATTTTTTATGTCAATTTGAAAAAAAAGAAGTGGAAGATTGAAAATTGACCCAAATAGATCTTTCGTTGGCTGCTTTCTTTCGAACCTGACCAGATGCGATAGTCATCCGTCCAATGACAATCTTCCAAAACGAAATATAATTATTTCTACATTTTAATGCAAGACCTTAATAAATCTAAATTAAGCTTTATGTATTTGTGACGCATAATATGATTGCACAAATTTTAAATCTTCAGGGGTATTAACTTCTCGTGGTATCAAATCAACCAAAGCTACACCAATGCGTAAATTTAATTCAAGGGCACGCAATTGCTCGAGTTTTTCACAAATTTCGAGATAAGAGGGCGGCGATTGCACAAATTTTTGTAAAGCCTGACGTCTATAGGCATAAAGACCAATATGATAAAAAAGAGTATCAGCACCATGGGGAATCACGGAACGGGAAAAATAAAGAGCTTGACGAACAAGGGCGTCTTCAGGACCCTTAAGGGCAATTTTGCAGATACTCGGATCTGAAAGCTCGTCAGGATTTGTGTTCTTCACCGCAAGTGTTGAGACATCAAAATTTGTCGTCTGCAATGCCTTCAGTGCCGTTTGAATGGCAATTGGTTCGGTGGTCGGTGAATCACCTTGAAGATTGATCACAATATCATGATGTCCAGAGGGATCAATTTGTTCAAGAGCATGATAAGCGCGATCTGAACCCGATGGCAAGTCCGCGGGTGTCATGCAGACTTGGCCACCTTTGTCTTCAATGATGCGTGCCACACGTCTATCATCACAAGCCACAACAACAGGCCCAATACCCGCGGCTATGCCTTGTTCCCAAACCCGAACCACCATGGGTTCACCACCTAAATCCGCCAAGACTTTTTCAGGCAAGCGGGATGACGCCATACGTGCTGGAATAATAATGATAGGATTTGTGGACATTAAGCTCTCCAAAATTTTACGTGTTTGATTACAGATAAATATATTTATTTTTCCTGTCAACTGTGTCCTAATATAAAATATAAAAGGATAAATAAAGATGTCAAAAATTTTTGAAAAAGGCACCAAAGTTGTTTGGAATTGGGGACAAGGTCGGGGCATAGGAAAAGTGGTTGATCATTTTAAAGACTCGGTTCACAAGGTACTGCAAGGATCTGAAATTACACGTCATGGCACAGATGACAATCCAGCTTATTTAATTGAACAAGACAATGGTCATCAAGTTCTTAAATTGCATTCAGAATTAACCCAAGAAAGTTAATTAACTAGAAAGTAGGTAAAATAGTTCTTTTACACGTTTCTCCAATAAGATATTACTTAGAATTTAAAAATTATGCTTTGAAAAAACGAATTGATAGTTTCCTAGCCGGTATGGCTAGGATTAAATGAGTGTTGATTGCCTGGTTGATTTTAAGATTTATTCATAATTGGGTTTATACCCAAAATAAAAGCACTATAGCTGATTGACGTAATGATTTGTCTTTGATATTTTGAGTGAATGAGTTACGGATATAGCATAGATTTAAGGGAACGTGTTCTGTTTTATA
>JBPBPI010000093.1:0-7212 GCA_050954885.1 Janthinobacterium lividum
CTGATGGCCGGATTGATCAATTACCAACTCAGAGATGATAAGCCATCATTAGAAAGCATCCTTAATTTGAATCCTTAAACGCAACTCGGGTTTTTTTATACTCCTTAGAATGAAACTTAATACAAACATCCAAAATAAAATCAAGATGATCATCTTGTTGTGATTGAATAATAGATAAATTAGCATAGGCTTTTAATATATTTTTTAAATCAGTCTTGTCTTCTTTTTCTTGTTCTATTAACTTTTTACCCAATTCAAGAGCAGCTAAGTTCATCTGCCCTGAGGAAAAATAAAAAAGAGCTTTTTTTTGGTCTGCAAGTATAATGTCTCCTTTATCGTCACTATATAATTTGTAATGAGGGCTGTTTAAAAACGCATGCCAAATGTATGCTGCCTCTTTACATTGAAAATTTATGTAATGAAAAGAACAATTTTCTTTCATTTTTTTGAAAATAGTTTTAATTTTTTGCCATGAAAATTGTTTATCGGCAAAAGATTGGGCATTATCTCTGAGTTCTTCAGCATCTTTTAAAGGCTGCAAATATTGATCTGAAAATGCTTGCGAAGCTTCAAAATCACATTCATAAATAGGCCATGAAAATTCTGATCTCTGTACGACAATTTTGCTTTCTCGTCGCGCTTGCTTCCGAAAATGGCTTAAAGCGTCATGTTCTAAATTTGGCTCTTTTGGAGAAGTATCCAAAGTTATTTTCCTGAGGGCAACATTAGGAAAAAGATCATCAGGCACTTTAGTTGATTGGCTAATATTATAAAAAGGACACAAGACAA
This sequence comes from Janthinobacterium lividum, assembly GCA_050954885.1. Classification (GTDB taxonomy): domain Bacteria; phylum Pseudomonadota; class Alphaproteobacteria; order Caedimonadales; family Caedimonadaceae; genus JBPBPI01. The sequence continues at coordinate 790 of JBPBPI010000093.1, forward strand.
AAAGAACGACAAATTTAAGAAATAAATTGGTCTTGATAAAAATCATCTATATTCCTATTTTAAGTTCTTATCATTTATTAAAACAATAATTTACTTTAATCTAACTCATACATCATCATCAAACGTTGTTGTTCGGTCGCTAATTTTTGGGCATCATAGGATGCGAGAATTTGCTCAAGTTCTTGGTGCCAGTTTAATTTGGCTTTAAGATGCAAAAATAATGACCCAATGCCGACACTGGCACGGTCCAGAAATACAAATTCACGAGGCGGTTCTAATCCGCCCAAACGTTTTAACTCTTCATGAACTTTAAAGGCGGTGGCACGGCCCGGCAGGCCACTGAATTCTTGTTGAAGGGGACGAACGCGATCATCTAAAAGAGGTTCATACAGCAGACCTGCCCATAGATTTAACACCTCAATCATCTCTTTGGTCAGATTTTTAAAGCCCCAGCTTTCATAAGCATGAACAAATGCGTCTGTTTTGTTGGACTGCAAGGCTCGATATAAGTCGATCACGCCTTGAACAGTGCGTGCCGGAAAACGACGAACACAACCAAAGTCCAATAAATTAATCGATCCATCGTCTCGAAAGCTGTAATTGCCTAAATGTGGATCGGCATGAATAAAACCATAATGATAAAACGGCGTGTACCACAGTTGGAACATCTTTTTAGCCCAAGCGTTGCGCATCTCAAAAGGTTGATCTTGAACTTGCGTCAGCTTTTTACCCTCAAGCCATTTCATGGTCAACAACCGTTTGGTCGACAGTGATAAATCAACCGTAGGCAGATGAGCAAAAGAAAATTCTTTTAAAATATCTTGATATAGTGCGATATGTTTGGCCTCACGGGTGTAGTCCAATTCTTCCGCGAGACGCGCCCGAATTTCTTCAAAGATAGAAGTGGTTTTCAGGGCCTGAAACGTCTTTTCATAAAGACTTAGGACCAGTTTTAATTGCTGCAGGTCGGCATCCACCGTGGACGTCATATCGGGATACTGCAGTTTACAAGCCAGCGGTTCACCTGTTAAAGATGTGGCCCGATGAACTTGCCCAAGGGATGCGGCAAAAGAGGCTTGGGGGTCGAATTGCTGAAACTTTGACATCCAATCGGCACCCAATTCTTGGATCATACGTCGACGGACAAAAGGCCATCCCATGGCAGGGGCTTCGGATTGAAGCGGCAAAAATTCTTTAACATATTCAGCCGGTACTGCATCAGGAACTGTTGCCAGCATTTGAGCAATTTTGAGTACAGGTCCTTTAAGTGTTCCCAAGGCTTTGGCCAAATTTCGAGCCTGAGCTTCATGATCGATAGAAAGACCAAAGAAATGCTCACCGGCATATTTAACCGCAACCCCACTTAACGCGGAAGAGACTTGAGTATAACGCTTCAGACGACCTGTTAAACTAGTGCGATCTTCAGACATTTTTCAACTTTCTTAATGTGATTCGTGTTTTAAACTTCTCCAATTTTCAAAATGCGCAAGGCCCGGGTTGATCCGGTTTTAAACACGGTAAATGGATTATTTTGAGTCAGTTGCGCGGGCGCAGTGACCACAATCTCATCGCCAACTTCGGCAAATCCTTCGCTTTGGGTCATATTGGCTGCTTGTTTAAAGGCCTCTGTCAACGATTTAGGTTCTTCAATCACCAAAGGATGTGTGCCCCAAGTTAATGTTAATCGTCGCGCGGTACTGATGCTGGGTGTCAGTCCTATGATAGATACCATCGGACGTTCGCGTGCGGCACGCAGCGTGGTTGATCCTGAATTGGTCAGCGTTGCAATCACTTTTGACGAGAGCGAGTGGGCAATATGACGGGCGGCCGCAGTGATCGCATCTGATGGTGTGGCCTCAGCTTTTGTATAAGACGATTCAAGCATGGTACGGTACAAAGGATCTTTTTCCACTGATTCAATGATACGATTCATCACGGTCACGGATTCAACAGGATAATCACCTGACGCTGATTCAGCCGACAACATCACACCATCAACCCCGTCATACACAGCGGTGGCAACATCCGATACTTCAGCGCGCGTGGGAGTAGGTGTATGAACCATAGAATCCAACATTTGTGTGGCGACAATGACAGGACGTCCCAAAGTGCGACAGCTTTTAATAATCTTCTTTTGGATCACAGGAACATCTTCCAACGCCATTTCAACGCCCAAATCACCACGTGCCACCATGATGGCATCGGACAATTGAACAATTGCGTCTAAATGATCGATCGCTTTGGGTTTTTCGAGCTTTGAGATAATGCCGATATCTTCTCCAATTAAATCTTTGAGTTCTTGAACATCTTCGGGACGTTGCACAAAAGACAAAGCAATCCAATCAGCGCCCATTTCTAACGCAAATCGCAAATCTCGGCGGTCTTTTTCTGTAAGGGCAGAGATTGCCAAAGCCACATCAGGTACATTGACGCCTTTACGATTAGAAAGTGCACCACCTGTAATGACTTGTGTCACCGCATGATTTGCATCAAAGGAGACAATCCGAAGCTTTAATTTACCATCATCAAGTAAAAGATCGGTACCTTCTTCAAGGGCCGCAAAAATTTCAGGATGGGGCAGACACACCCGTGTTTCATCGCCAGGTTCCGGATTTAAATCCAGTTTAAAATGATCACCTTGTTTGAGATGTATCTTTTCGTCTTTGAAGGTTCCCACGCGCAATTTGGGTCCCTGAAGATCCGCCACCACACCGATGGGACGGCCATGCTTGGCTTCGATTTGACGAATCATATCATAGCGTTGTTGATGATCTTCATGAGCACCATGGGAAAAATTGAGACGGAAATTATCGGCACCCGCTAGAAAAAGTTTTTCAATCGCCTCAAAAGACGTACTGCTCGGCCCTAAGGTTGCGAGAATTTTGGTATGACGATGACGGCGCATCTTGAACTCCTTCAATTTCAAAAATTATTTTTCATTTTGTCGTGCAATAATGATTCCTGCAAGAATTATCACGCCACCGATTATTTTTAAAAGGGTAAATGTTTCATCAAACAAAATCCAAGCAAAAATCGCAGAGACTACAGGGATAATCATCATGGTAAGAGATGAAAAAGTGGCAGAGAGATGCTTTAGGGAAATTGCAATAAATGTTTGTCCCAAAACATGGACAATCAATGCAAGTCCAATGAGGGGCAACCAATCTGTAAATGTCGTTGGTATAATGTTGGTCTCGCGGCTGAAGGTCATGATTGCCAAAAAGTACATACACGACATCGACGTCCAAGCCATGATGGTGGGTGCCGGCAAATGATGACGTAAATGTTTAACAATTAAGACGTATCCGGCGAAGAAAACAGCGGAGCTTAAGGCCATTAAATCACCATAAACATGCAATTCGCCCCAGGAACCATCGGATGTGATTAGTAAATAAGTTCCCAAAACAGCCAACACAATGCCTGTAACACTTTGCCATGTCAGCTTCTCTCTAAGAATCAACCAAGAAATCAAGGTGACAAAGATCGGTGTCATATTGTTCAACAAGGTTGAATTCATCACCGTGGTCTCAAGCAATGATAAGTGCCATATGCCAATGTCGATGGCAAAGAACATACCAGCAAGGGCTAAAAGCAGATAATCTTTGGCACAGCGCGGAATGCGATGTTGGGTTGAATCTTTTTCTTTCAATGTATCTGAAATTGACCAAATCCAAAGAAAAGGGACCGCAAAGAAAAAGCGAAAAAAGCCGATAGCTAATGGATCAACCGTGCTATAGCGCACAAAAATAGGGGACATTCCCACAAAGAGGGATCCGATGATAATGCCCAAAAATGCATAAGATTTTTGGGGCAATAGATGAGATGATACATTTTTTTCTTGCATAATAAACCTTAATGTAAAAAATTCTTTTAACGCCTCTTGAAGAAAAAGCGCAAGACGATTATGGTCAAACCACTCAATTTTATCAGGAGAGTCCCTATGACAAATTATTCAGGCGTTTCAGGAAATCAATTACGACAGTATATTGAGCGAATCGAACGATTGGAAGAAGAAAAAGCAAATCTTCTCACAGATATTCGCGAAGTTTATGGCGAGGCAAAATCCAACGGCTTTGATCCTAAAATTATGCGCCAGGTTTTAAGACTTCGCAAAATGAATCACGACGATCGTGTTGAACAAGAAGAAATTTTAAGTGTGTATCTTCACGCCCTTGGTTTGACACCCAATAATCCCGACGTTGAAGACGATGCAGCACAAGATATTACCGCGGCATCTTGATAATTCTTTAAACATTTCCAGAACGTTGTTATGTTCTGGAAATATTCTCTAACTTTTATCTCTTTTTTACATTTGACATAAAAAATCAACCATCATTTATGTTAAAAGCAAAAACGATACTGAACTTGGTTGTTTTGTCCTTTTTTATCAAGTATTTCTTGATCAACGCCCAACAGAAGATCTCTACTTGCAGTCGCTGTTGATATATCTTGATAAAGAACCAAGTAATCTTTACGAAAAAACCAACGGTCGTTCATTTTTCCGCGAGCCTCATCGATCCTGGATTGTGCATCTTTTGGAAAAACTTTAAAATGAGGTGAATATTGGGTTAAGGCACGAAGAATAATATCTAAAGAAAATTCAATAAAAGTTGTGGACTCGCCTTGCTGATCACAGTGTCCCAAAACTTGATAATATTGATCCTGATTTTCTTTAATTAAAACTTCTAGAGGAATGAATTCAAATAAAGGATCTTCTTTCATTAAAATAAGTTGTTGCCACAATCGCCCGATACGTCCATTGCCATCCATAAAAGGGTGAATGAATTCCAGTTTATAATGAAAAATACAAGATTTAATCAGCCAAGATATCTCTTGATTGTGAACCAAAAAATTAAACAAATCCTGCATCAATTGATGAACACGTGATGCAGGCGGCGCCATATGATGAACTTCTGTTCTTTTGAAAATACCGACACCTCTTGTTCGCCATTGTCCAGGTTCCTCAACTAAATTGTTCATTAAAATAGCATGAGACGCAAGCAAAGATGTGATTTCGAAAAGATCAAATTTTTTTAAATCTTGATAAACAGCAAGCGCATTTTGGACCTCAAGAATATCTTTTGGAGGGCCTATGATCCTTTTTCCTTCCAAAATATCTATGACTTGATCAACGCTTAAGGTGTTACCTTCAATCGATAAAGAAGCTTGAAGGCTTTTGATGTTATGTTCTTGTCTTAATTTAAAAGGGATTTTAGAAACGCTACGGCCCAATAAAATACCCAATTCTTTTGATATTTCCTGAGAAATTTTAAGGATAACAGGTGTTATTTTAAAAGGGGGCGTGTAGTAAGTCATAAATGATAGTATCACATGATACTATCAAAATGAAATTTATATAAAAGTTACTAAATGTCCAAAATTAAAGTGTAACCAGGGGGACTGAGTTTAGAAAGAATTTGATCGTAAAATTGACGAAGCATAAAAGTAGCAAATGAAAAAATAAGTGATCCAATCCCGACTTTTGTTGGTCCACCTAAAACAAGTATACCTATGCCGCCTATTACCATAAGAACACTAAGTAACTTTGCTATCATCATAAAAGGTTTTCTCAAATATAACATAATGTAAAAAATAGTTCTTAAAACATAGCGCATTAAACCCTCACTCATTTAATTTTATTTTTTAAGAATAGTATCAATGATTTATAAGAATTTTTTATGATAAAAGTAAACCCTATCGGGTTGATTTTTAAAAATATTTTTTGGTTTTATATAAAAATATTATTTCCATGCCAGAGTGTAGGCTTGTTTTGCGATTGCGTAATAAACAGGAGAGTCATATTTGGAAAATTCTTCAATGGCATTTTGCCATTTTTCTATATTATCAAGTGTGGTTAGATTGGCTTCAATGGCTTTATCACTCCATTCATCAATTCTTTTAAGAAGAATAAATTTAACTTGTTGAGGCTTCAATCTTTGTTGAATAAAGTAAGTATCTACTTTTTTAAAATAAGATTGTGTACAAAGGTTTTTTAATTTATCACCAATATTATAATCAACACCTTTATGGGCACCCAATGCGATTAATGTTTCTGTATAATCTTCCAGTTCAGGAATTTTAATAGAAGAATAACTTGTCTTCATAATTGATTCTTGTGATACAAAAACACCATCTGATTTTAATAAATTATGTATTTGTGTTAAAGCTTCTCTGGGACGCATTAAATGCATTAAGACAAATCGAGCATAAACAAGATCAGCTGAATTAAAATAAGAATTGTTAAGAGCATATATGTCCCCTTGAATAAAGGTTACATTTTCTAGACCCACTTTTTTCATTCGCTCTTTAGCAACATCAATTTGGTCTAAATTAACCCGAGTTATGCTTAAGGTTGTAGAGAAGGTTTATCGTGTCTAAGTTGATAATTGATCATCCCAGCAATAAGATGAGCAAAAGCGTTAA
>JBPBPI010000094.1:0-7762 GCA_050954885.1 Janthinobacterium lividum
CAATATAAAACAGAACACGTTCCCTTAAATCTATGCTATATCCGTAACTCATTCACTCAAAATATCAAAGACAAATCATTACGTCAATCAGCTATAGTTCAAATGATCCCAAGATATTCTTAAGACCTTGACTTGACAGTATTCTGTTTCATTTCTAACGTGTTAAATGAACAATGATTGATTAAAAAGGAATATAAAATTATGAAAAATGCTTCTTACTTGACGCTTGCAGTCTTACTTTTGGCAGGATGTGAAACCAATTCTAACCATCGCACAAATTGGGAAAATGACTGCAAGCGAAATTATAGTGAAAATTCACGAGATTTTGCTGCTTGTAAAGCACGGATGGAAAGCAATAGTGCAATGAAAAACTTTGCTAAAGAATCTGGCACCGTGGGTGTGAATCCTGACAATGCCAACTTGCCCGCCACTGATGAAACACGTAAATCCCATGATGCATAAGGTTGGTAATCAGGTTCTGTGACGATTTCCTAAAAAAGTATCTTTTGGCTATTTTTGAGCTACAAATTTTTCTAAATTTTTTGAAATATGAATAACTATTCCTTCAAAATTTAGAAAATTTTCACTTAAAAAATATCTCAAAATCTATCTTTCTAAGAAACCTTTACAAAACCTAGTTAAAGTTAAAATCTCCAGGATTGAAAAATCCTGGAAATCGAGATACGTCACTAAAATTCATTCTTTCAGTTTTTAAATCTTAGACCTGCATAAATGCCTAAACCCCGACCTGCATAGCCATAAATATATTCAGCTTGTCGGTTTAAGGCATTTTCTAAACGGGTCGTGATCTCAAGATGATCCGTCATTTTATAAGCCCCACCCAGACGCAGATTAACAGTCGCTGGTAAGGTCACACGTTTTGCAAGACTTCTGTAAAAATCAATATCTTTGGTAGGACTTTCGTATGACAGTTCCGTAAACAAAGTTGTCTTTTCTTGATACCTAAAATCAACGCCTGTATGAATCTGATGACGTGCAAGACGAATTGATCGCAAGTTGCTTGGCCGATCGATGGCATGGGTTAATGTATATGCCGCACGCAACCGTGTGTCTTGATTTAATTTATACCGCAAGCTGCTTTCAAGACCTTGAATACCGCGGCCCTCTAAATTCACACGTTGATACTTTCCTTGAGCATTTTTAATCGTGGTCAATAAGTTGTGAATATTGTTGCGAAAATAACTCAGGGAAAGGGTAAGTGAATTATAAGGTTTTGCTTCAACGCCTAAATCGAAATTTTGACTTGTTACAGGTTTCAGATGCCGATTATCGATAGAGGATGAGGAACTGCTATAAAAATCAAAGGCTGTTGGTGCTTCAAATCCGGTACCATAGCGTGTGAAAAGTATGAGTGTTGGTTTGATGTAATATTTTGCTGATCCAAAATAGGTACCATGAGTTTTTGAAAAGGTCTGTTTGTCTAAACGGCCCCGTGTCTCTAAAATAAAATGTGGTATCAAATCATTCAAATAGGTCAATTGCACATGATGAGATTTTAAACTGTGGCCCTCAAGGTTATTTTGTTTGGTAATGTCTTGGGTTGTGCCAACCGACGTTAAAAAATGTTGATGAGGATGAAATTTAAGTCGCGTGTTATAAATACCTTTAAAGCTTTGTCCTTTGTTTAAATAAGGAGATGTTGGTTCAAAAGACTGATTGTATCTGCTTTGAATATGACCGAGTGCCACGTCATGATCCCAAAGATGATTTAAGGTTTTAAAATGATTGTTCATCAAAATAAAATGACGTTGATAAAGACCATGATTGCCTGATTCATGTGGTAAATTATTCAAAATATCACTATCTTGGGTATAAGTTTGATGACAAGAGGCATATAAATCTGTGTGCCAATGAGGGGTAATAACATGGCCTAAACGTGTGGTAAAAGATCGATTGAGACTATGATCCGTAAGCGTTGTGCCCAATCTTTTGTGTGTCAGTGAACCCGTGCCGCTTTTTAACGTGTGGGCCGCCATATAATAATCACTTTTTTCAGTAGAGCCACTGAGTGACCCTTGCGTGCGCAGGGTATCATAAGAGCCACTTTCGACGTCTAAGGTTGTTTGAAGAGGGCCGTAACCTTGTTGAGGAATGAGGTCAATTGTCCCGCCAATGGTTGATTCAGATGAAAAATTATGAACATTAGTTGATTGAATGTTGGAAGAGGCAATATTTATAAAATCAAATCTGCCGCCATTGGCAACATCATTAATTTTTAAGCCAAAAATTCTGACCGCGGTATGTTCTGTATTGACACCTCTTAATTTAACATAACTTTGAATTGTCCCATCACCATAAGAAGATAATTGAACACCAGGTATTTGCCTTAGGGCATCAATGATGGTTTCTTTTTGTTGCTGCTTGTTGTCTTCATAGGTTTGTTGTTTGCCAAATTCTATTGTTTTATCTAAATAAGACGGTGTGATGGTCACTTCAGGGATATAAGAATTAGCTGTCACATTTTTACAAAAAAATAAAACATGGCAAAAATACAAGGTTTTTAAAATTTTAAACCAATGATCTGCCAAAATAAAAGGCATGACAAAAGCCCTCACGAATTTAGAGGTGGATAGATGCCACCGTCGGAGGACACAAGTGTCGCAAGGACCGTCAATTTCCAGTAAATCCCGCTGAAAAGAGAGATGGCTGTTAAGGCAGGTCTCCTGACTTTATAAAAATAGCGTTTGCAGTTTAAATTTATAATACAGTTGCGGGTACAGCCACGTCTCAGCAATGATGCTGACGTATTCCCTATTCTCTTTTTTTCAAAAGCACCTTAACGACAATTCAAAATATATAAGGGTCTGAAAAATTCCACAAGAAGAATAAGTGGTTTTTATAAGATAATTTCCAAAAAATTGACAATTTTGCTTTGGATATATATGAGAAGAATTTTACATAAATGTTAGGTTTTTTGGAAAGATAGATTTTGAGATATTCTTTAAAATGATTTGTGGGACGCTCTTTTATTGAAAGTAGAGCGTCACCTTTTTAAGATATTAATCTTGTAACATGACATAAGAGGTGAAAAGTTTACTTTTAATTTTCTCAATTATTTTTGAAGAATTGGTAATACTTAATTCCACGTTTGGCGATTTGTCATCGTTTAAGCCTTTAAAAATTATGTGAATATTGTCAACCCATTGAGGATTATCTAATTTAAAAGTAAGAGCACTTAGAAATCGATTTGGATTTTCTTCACCATAGGAAGAAGCTGTTAAATAAAGGGTCACAGATTTTGTATAAGGAAACAAAAGCCCAGGAAAATCAATTTTAACAGGTTTAGAAGTTGTTCCATTCCATTCGGGTACATAAGCTTTGTTGACTTTTGTGTGGTTTTCGTTCAACCAATCTAAATCTTTTGCTGTTTCATGAAAGGTTGCTCTGAGGCGAAAGTTTTGAACATCAATTCCTTTTGTTGTATGAACTCTATAGGAAGAGACACCTGTATCGTTTTCAATAGTCATAGTGCTGAAGGCATTTCCGATAAAAAAAGTAAATAACAACGTCATACTGATTTTTTTTAAAGCGATCATTTTAATTTTCCTTGAATTAATATTTATAATGTTATTTACAATAAGTAGATCTTATTAAAAATTCGTAAAAATAAGTATAGTTCAATAATTTTTAGTGTAATTATTTTTACAGTATTTCTAATTCTGTCAAATTAATCTAAAAATTATTTATTAAAGTCATATTTTTTTAAGTCTAAATATATAAAAAAATTTAGAAAACAAGATCAAAAATTATTTAGTAAAATTTTTGAGATAAATTTATGTCTATGTTAAATTAAAGTTTACTGATAAAATCTCATTAAAAATAAGACACATAGGGACAGTCGACTTGATAAAAAAATTCTTTTCTTTTTTATTTTTGATACTGTGTATGACAAGTGCTTTTGCCGCCAAAGAAATTAAAAAAGAATTAAAAGGGGGATGGTATCTTTGGGATCCTTATCAATATCTAGATCAAGGTAAAGGGTCGTCTGAACTAATGGGATTGGACATCAGTCTTCAAGCCGCCATTATTCATTACACCAATTATAAAATATCAATCGATCCCACATCTTGGAAGGATCATTTACAAGGACTTGCTGATGGCACAAAAGATATTGCCGCAGGAGCCACCCGCACGCCCAGACGTGAAGTTTATGCTTATTTCAGTGATCCTTATCGGGAAGAAAGTAACAGTCTTTTCACCCTTAAAAGATCCAAGAAAAAACTTGTTTTTGAAACAATTCCAGAATTTATTAAAGAAGTTAAAAAAAATAATTTTAAATTGGGTGTGGTCGAAGGATTTGTCTATATTGATCCAAAATTAAATGAATTTGTGGCCGATCCTGCTCATGAAAAGTTATTTATAAAAGTTGGAAATACGTACGAAAATTTAAGTCTCTTAACAGATGAAAAAATTGATGGATTTTTGGCAGATCGAATCGCAGGGGCCACCGCGTCATGGCGCACAAACAATTTAGATAAAATTGAAGAACAAGTTTTGGGCACCATCCCCATCAGTTTAATGTTTAGTAAAAAAACAATATCCTTGGAAACAGTGGCTCAATTTAATCAAGCCATTCAAAAGGTGAGAAAATCAGGTCAATATGATGCCATCATGCGGGAATATTTGTTTCCTATACTCTTGATGCAAACTATTGACCGAAATTGGTTTATTATCATTGATATTATGGGGACGGTGGCCTTTGCCATTTCAGGTTTGATCATTGCCTACCGCGAACGCGCTAGCTTTTTCAAAGCCGCATTACTCGCCACACTACCGGCCGTAGGTGGTGGCATTGTACGTGATTTGATTGTGAACCGATCTCCCATTGGTGTCTTACGCACCCCGATCTATGTTCTTTCTATTTGTATCACCATCTTAGTGGTCTATCTTTTTGTGCGGTGGGGCCAAAAATTATTATTTATAGTAAGTCAAAAAAATCATCAAAAATTTTTAAAAGTTGGTCAACAATCCAAAAATTTAACCATGTTGATTGAAGCCTTTGATGCCTTAGGACTTGCGGCTTTTACAGTCATCGGCGTAACTGTTGCTTTTTCCACCAAAAGTGATCCGTTATGGTTATGGGGCCCTATTTTGGCAGTCCTCACAGGTGTGGGTGGTGGCATTATGCGAGATTTATTAAGAGACGATCGAATCATTTGGGCGTTACGCGGGGAATTTTATGCCGAAATTCCCTTAATATGGGGGGCACTATTAACCACTTATTTGATCTTCGATAAAAAATTTGCATCCCCCGAAACTGTGCTGAAAGCTGTCATTATTACCCTGATCGGTGGTTTTTTGACACGTATGATCGTGCTTTGGTTTCGGATTAAAGCACCAAGATTTCGCATCAGTGAAAATCAAGATCTTTGAAACAAAGATCCAAAACCCAAATAAATTATTTTATGTGCAAGTTCCTGAATATTTATCAAAATCTGGATTCTCTATGCGTTTCACCGTTTGACCGAAGTCAAACGGTATATAAATTATGATTCGATCCCACTTTTCCTTTTATTGTGATTTTTGAGGACATGTGCGTTGAGGACATCGAAGCAGGCGGCGCTTTGGTTGACCTGTTCTAGTACCATCCATCCGGCCGGTGTCAGGGTTATGGTGGCATTGGCCGGAGATGACGCTCGCAGCAATAACTTTTCGCCTAGACACACTTCCAAATTTTCAATGGCGCGGCTGATGGCGGGTTGCGACAGATAGAGATAGGGCGCCGCCTTGGTAAAACTGCCGGCTTTGACCACATAATAAAAAACCCGTAAGTTGTCCCAATTGATAGGTTTAATTGTCACCAATTGTAGGCGACGTTTTTTCTTGGGTGGATCGACCTTAACATGACCATCGTCAAATTGATCCTGGATGACGTCTTTAAAATCTTGATAGGTCAGATGATTAGATAAGTTATGGTCACCATCCAAAAATAGCGGCTGGGTTGAGGCTCTGGGGTCGCATTTATAGCGTATATCCATGATGTATTCCTTGTGAAAAAAGAACAGCGAGAAGCTACCAAGTATCTGTCAAAGACCAATGAAGGATCAAATCCAAAACTTAAATGACCAAGTTTATGTAGGCGTTACTTAAAGTAAAGCCCTGACTTCCCGCTGCACTGTATTGTGTCAACAGCTAAGAAGTTATAAACCTTGTGTCACCGGTACTTGAAATGATCTTAGATAACCAGCCATTTTGGCGCGAAACAACGCACTATTATCTCGTGATTTTTCATGAAAATTCACATAATCATTCGATTTGTTTGCGTGATAAAATTTGTGGATATCTGATTGCGTTACAAGGGATGATGTGAATATAATACGTCCAGCCATTAATGACTCCTGTAAGTTATTAGGGTTAGCACCTGACATTTGTTGTACCATTTGTCTTGTGCGCAGTGGGATTGAGATTTTGTCTTGGTCCCACTTGTTTATTCAATCAAAAAGCCGCATGCCCTCTGATCATCACTAAGATACGTGTATTCCATACAAAATTGTAAGCATTATTGTGAGTGATCTTAAAATCAGGTTTAAAAATTTCAGATGAATTAATTGAGACTTTAAGTCACATTATTATAATTTTTAACTTAATTTTTAAAAATATTACTTGATATTTATGGTAATAATATAATAATAATATTTTTTATTGACAATAATAAATAAAATAACTATGTATTACTTATCAACAACACACAATACGAGTATTTAATCATGTCTAAGAAATTTTTATTGTCCACCGCCCTAGTATTTGCCTTATTGGCAGGTAAAAGTATTGCAACTGAAAATAAACCCTTTGAGCCTGATGAAGTGACATCAACGGCTCTGGTTGTCTCTCCGTTTCCTGAGTTACCAGAAGAAACAACAACGCAAGTTGTCTCTCATATGGATGTAAAAAGTTTTACAAATCTGGCTCTAACATCCAAAGATAATTATCGTTTGGCTGAAAAAACAATTCAATATTTTCGGCCTGATTTAAAATTAAATTGTTTTGGATCTGAGGATTTTAACTTTTACAACCCAATTGCATCTTATTGGATCAGAACCGATCTTGAAAAAAAAGCTAAAAATGGTGATTATAAAAATACAGAGAATTCTCATATACCCTTACGTGTCCTACTTGATATATGTGAGATAAGCAATACTAGAGATTATTTTATTACTTCAGAAATAGAAAATATGATTTTAGATTGGAAAGAATATTCTAGGGGGGGAGAGGCGCCTACCGATGTGAATTTTCATTTTAGTAAAGACCTTCATATTCTCGTATCTTATGTCAGAGCTTCTAATAAAATTTATCCCTCGACTGAAGGTAACCTTGATATAATTTCAAATTATGTGGATAGTCAAAAAAAATTGCCCAACATAGAATATCCATTGCGGAAATATTATTTTGAGAAAGAAGTAGAAGTTCTAGGGTTACAATTGTCAAAAACATTAGGTATTGAAAATTCACATTCAGAAATTATGGCCCATCCTGAAGTTCAAAAATATTTATTAGAAGAAGAAAATTCAAAGAAAAAAAACCAAGATGTACAATTACGGTTGTTAGAAATACAAAAGACTACAAATTCACAAGTAGAATTTTTGGCTCATCCTGAAGTTCAGGCTGAAATTCAAGACCTGGCAAAGGAAGCATGTGCTATAATGTAACCCGAGTTATGCTTAAGGTTGTAGAGAAGGTTTATCGTGTCTAAGTTGATAATTGATCATCCCAGCAATAAGATGAGCAAAAGCGTTAATGGGAC
>JBPBPI010000095.1:0-2627 GCA_050954885.1 Janthinobacterium lividum
TATAAGTCGTCGTAGATGATCGACGGATCTTGGTCATGGAGATCACACGCAAGGTTCCAGAGTACGTAGAGGTAGTCATCGGTTTCATAACAGATGGAAAGCGCGAACTGAAGACAGAAGAACGCAGATGCACTCGTGGAGTTCCTTGAAGGTGGGAATTGGGCTTCTGTCGAGGAGCTGGTCCAGAAGTTTCAGGATCTGTTTACCCCCGTGTCGATTATGTCCATCATTGATCCTCAAAGCAGGTGGCCCATTTAAGAACAGCTGCAGACCCGTCCCAAGTAAGTCCCTGATGATGCTTGCAATTGCTTTCAGAGCCAGCCGATCTTGTACACTGTCATCAGCTGCGATATGACGAATGATCGAAACATGCCTGTGCAGCAGGACTGGGTCCAAGATGACACGTTTTGGAGCACTGATGCCCAACCCATGGTCAACTAGATGTTCGTATTGATCTTTGATCGCATGTATGAGCCAGAGCCTGTTACCATTCACGGGTAGACATCCTATGTCTATCTCTTTCCAAACATCTTTGCATGATCTCAAGCTATGCCCGTCGAAGTCAATGCACCTATTGTGCAAGTTCAAGCTTGATAATGGCCCATCAGACAAGTCGGTCTCATCCGTCGAAGCTGAAGATTCTCCGCTTCTGGCCATGACCGAACCAGCACGAGAGAGATTCGGATGCTCTGTCTCTGTGTCGCTTTTTATGTAGGTGACGGTCGATATGGGGGCATCAGAGCGGGCTAATTGCTCTTCCAGTCCATTGACCTCGGCAACAGCCTCATTTGCAGGCGAATGTTGCCCGTTGCAAGCTTTAGAACGCTGGTGTCTCCGTAAGGACGAGATACGATCGAATTGTTTGTCACATCCTCTGGTTGTATCGCTGGGATGCTCTCTGCATACCAAGGCTTTCGTCAGGGAGTGTGTTTTAACATGGTTCGTCAAGTCTGTTTTCCTGGTAAATCTGCGGGGGCAATTTGGGCTCGGACAAGTAAAAGGCTTGAATCCAAGATGAATCTGGTAATGCTGTTTGAGAGTCGAATTCCGCGTGTATGATTTAAAGCAGGATGGACACCGGAAAGCCATGATCTCAAGTGAGCTGCATTGGCAAGTGGTATGATGATTTGTTTTCTGGGAGTTCAATGGACATCCGAAGCGCTCTTCAAAGCATTTTGGAGCTGACTATTGCTGCGTGAACATCTTCGTCGTTGAAAGGGTTGATAGTGTATTTTATGTGTAGGGAGTGGTCGAAGAGATGAAGGTCCTGTAGAGTATAAATAAGTGGCAATTGTAGCTGATCGCTTGATCGCCAAGTTCATACTCATTCCCATGTTACTGAGGTGGCTCTGCCTCGAAATGAGAAGGGCGCCTTACAGGAATACGGGCTTGACGGGTTACGGGTGATTGTCCAGGGAGTTGGGCGCTAATGCAACAGGGGCCAGGATTGATGGAAGGAAAGCTTGCCACACTGTTTGGCACGGTACAGAACGACACCGATTCAGCCTGGGTGTCGTGGGTAGACGGGAAGGCTGGACTGGATACACCCCGAAGTGCTATTTGTCGCAGAGCTAGGTTCAGCCACCTCGCAAAGAAAAGTGGGTTCCTTTGGAATGACATATGTGCCTCTGCACGATCAGAATCACATGTACTGTCTTGTGAATCGGCGTGACAGGTTAAGTCTAAGGGAGGTTCGGAACGAGTAATTCGCAGAGGCACCACAGCGACGAATACCACACTTCCAGCACAGACCAATCCGCTAGATGTGCCTCTGCAGATGTTTCTATACCTGACGTATAAATGGCAAAGTTGGAAGCGAGACAAATGTGCCTCTGCAGGGCCCTTTTCTACCACTGCCTTAGAATGATAGATGTGCCTCTGCAGGGTCCTCACTTTTCTCTTTTGCAACAAGCGGAGAACGGAAGTAGAGAACTTTAGGCGCGTCTTTAAGCTAATAATGGTCCACTTTCAGACCCAATAATTTCCTAAACGTGCCTCTGCAGGTCCCTTCTGTTCTTACAGTGCCTTCTACTTCGTATTACTTCGGGGTGCCTCCGCAGGGTCTTTTTGTTCCCCATGAGAAAGCAGGACATCAGGATGTCTCCCTGAAGAAATACTATTCTGCTATTCCTATTGACAGGTGCGTTACACAGCCCATCATTGGGGCATCACAGATGTGCCTCTGTACAGGAAATTGACTTGATTCGACGAATACTGGCTCTGGCCCATGTAAAAGCCTTTGCTGTACACGATCAAGACCAAGCTTGAAATGCAATCAATTGTGGGTCTTCCGGAACCTCGACATTGCCTCAGAAGCAGAGGCACGAGGAGTCAAGATGGCAAAATGGCAGAGGCACGAGGAGTGAAGGGACTAACGCTCAGCGAAGACGTATCTCAATGATCATGGCAGAACAGAGCGATATTTATAAGACCACAATGAGTCACTCCAAGGTTGTCACAGGTACTCTCTCTTTCTTCTTCTCCTTTCCATATCATCTGAGAACGAAAAAGTTACAACTCGTTGAGGAGAATCAAGCAACAATCGCGTTAACAAGGACGCCTTGCCTGCCTAAAT
Organism: Janthinobacterium lividum; assembly: GCA_050954885.1. Lineage (GTDB taxonomy): Bacteria > Pseudomonadota > Alphaproteobacteria > Caedimonadales > Caedimonadaceae > JBPBPI01. The sequence goes on from JBPBPI010000095.1 coordinate 2,576, forward strand.
ATACCCAATTCAGCCCCATAGTCTCCCCAAAACCTTACTTACCCCGGCCGCT
>JBPBPI010000096.1:0-3662 GCA_050954885.1 Janthinobacterium lividum
TTTGGCAGCATCGGAGCATGCGCATATAGCTGATCTACAGTCCTTATCCGTCGCAGCGGCCATTTACCCGATTGCGTCTCTCCCTCGAGTCTTGAAGGTGCTGTTGAGGATGTGCGTAGATTATGAGATCCGCTTCCTGTAGGTGCGACCATTGTCTCAAAACCCAAAGGTGCCTAAAAATGGATCTTGTCAAGTTTAGATGTTGGAAAGAAGTGAAGTCAGTACTCGAGCAAGAGTGCTTATTTATATTTATGCTGATGCCCGTGTGCTTCGTCAGCTAGGGGACGAGGCTCGACACATATCACCACGGCCCCGCATGGACCGCATGCCACCCTTGCAGTTTTGTCTTGGAATTCAGGAATTCGCCCCTTTCAAGTCCATAGTCGAGAGCGGCAAATCATTCACGACCCCTGTCGATACGGCACATTGTAGCTGAAAATAGCTCCGAAACCATCCCATGAATCACCAAAGGGGACCTGTATCTTTTTTTAGCAAGACTATGTGTGACAAAGATGTGATTAATGTGACGGAACCCCTGAATAATCCTGGTCGACCAGCCGTTTTGCATATTTCCAGCCTTGTTAGGGACCGTGCATATTGTACCTTATCGGATCTGGCCGATGTGATAGAGCAGTTCTGTTGTGATAAATAATAATTACAACCTAACGTTAGCACAAATCATTACTCTACTCGGCGGAAAAAGACATCCCGGGGTGGCTCTCGTTTACGCTTACCTCTGGTTCGTGTCATTGACTCAAATCACACAGCTACACACAAATCTCTAATTAGACCGGTTTACTAGAGGTAATTACCATCAAATCTCGAAGTCGATCTTCGCCTGAAACGCGATTCCTCCATGAACCGTCGTAGGGGATCTGAAAAGCTGCACACGACTCCTGGAAATGTGGCGTGTGTACCGCATAAAAATCAAAACCGGGTGATAGGAGATCGATGTGATTGTTGCTAGAATAGAAAAAGAAGTGGGTGATTACAGCCTAGGAGGTGAAAGCGGGTCACTGAGGGGTTGGAAACAGAAAAGCGGGTGATTGCGCGGCATGAAAAAAGACTTACCGTTGGTCTGTGCGTTGTTGGCTGCAAGCCTCTCACTCTTGGTTAGCATTAATCTAGTGTAGATTCCGCATGGTCTGAAACACTTACAAATATTGGTGTTCTATTCTAGGATCCATGTTGGCCAACCCCTGCGACTTTCCATTCCGTCCCATCGATCGAAGTTTTGTTGGCACGCTAACCACAATCTGAGATCTTTCGAAATTCGGAGTCACACGCACGGATCCGTGTGACGGCATATGCGAGGCTGGAACACGCTAAGAGCAAGCGGGGACGTGCGGGTCCCCCTAGACGACCTATACTTTCGAGTTTCAACTAGAACCAAGCACGTTTCTGCACTCTGATGGCTGCACCGATTTCAGAAAGGGAGCAGGAAGTGCACTGACCCACGATAATTAATTTTCCCGGCGGAAAATTCTTGAGCTTGAAAGGACTGAGATTCTAGATATTCTCACGAGTCCCGCAGACAAGCGGCCGCTCTCACAAACCTCGGACGCGGTTGCTATCAATTGGACGCGATACTTAACACCTCGTACGACTGATAGAAGTTTCGAAGCCATCCCCGACTGCCACATTCATGTCGCTATCATAAACCGAATCTCGACATTTTTAACATCTTATGAGGTTCTAGTTCGGAGCGGGTGACGTGCTGAACCGGCTGTGGGATTCAAGTGTGAGGATCTCACGGGGTCAAACAGCCGTCCCCGTCCGAGTAGATGGTTTCCAAATTTCACTTTCTCTACCACGAGGAGTAGTACAGGAAGTCTAGGCAAATCAACTCGAATAGGGTTGCATTACGAAGGGCAACATGGGCCTTTTTAACCGCGGCTTTCACTCGAAAGACTCAGGTGGCAATAGGAGAACTCGCAGTCATATCTTTATCCAAAGTTTCCGTAAGATACTCCACGTATTCCTGTATCCGGTGAAACTGCTAATAACCAGAATGTTGATTGAAGTGAGTTTTCGCCGCAAGAGTTCCGAGTCCTCTGTCGCGCGGTACGATGGAGGTAGCAGGTCGAATAGTAACAAAAGTGGCTCCGACGATCCTTGTTCTCCACCCAAGAAAGATCAAAACGTCACGAGCAGCTCGCAACGAAACTCTCAAGGTAGCAATATATAGCGAGATTCAATGGACGAGAAAAGAACGCTGACATCGATGCAGGCACTACTCGACGACGTGACATCAAAGCGCCCGCACCTAGCGATGCAAACCGTGGGTCTTTCCCGGAATCGCCGGATATGATCAGAACAAACCCTTATTTCGGTAACGTACATGCGCGGAAGAGAGATGTTGGTAGCGTATCGCTAATATAACTCTAGCACCGACTGCAAACCAACAGTCCGAGAAATCCAAGTATGGATTACCAGCCCCTCGGACTCAGAGAACAAAGGAACAGACACCACTCCGGATAGTTAGACGTTCGGTTAGTCTGCAGAGGCAACAAGCAACGGACCAACAAACTCGCACGATCAACATTCCTCCTTGGCCTAAATCGCCACAGGGTACAGTTCAGCCCGTTTCCGAACATACACCCAAGGGTGATAGTAGGTATAAAGATAATCTTTGTATTTGATACTAGCTAACGAAAAGCAGGACGAAGGGCTAGCATGTCTCACGCAAGGACAGCACTAGAACAACAACAGTCAAAAACCGACGCAAATACGGGCTCGGCACCCGCTAGTGATAGGGTAGCCGTTTGGGTGAATAGTTTAGGTGCCGATGGTGCTGAAAATAAGCCGTGGAGCAATCAAGGTAGTGTGAGATCGACGAGTATCCAGGATGCAGAAGTACTTCAGAGCGCCCGCTCATTATCGGTTTCCAGATCCGTTTCGGTAAGAGCCCAACCTTTAAGAAGTTCTCTCCGTGGTGGGCCTGGTTCGCAAGCGTCCGCCCGAACAGGACATACAAACATCAGCCTATCGAACGGAGGAAAAACGTTGTGCCCCCCTACAAGTTGGCGTGATCCGACCGCGGCTCACCCCAACAGCCGCTCATCGTCACGAACACCTACTAAACGAGCTTCGTCTCTCGCTGACCCACTAGCGGGCCAAAAAATAGCAGATCCAGATCGCGGGCGAGTGTCCCGCAGAGCATCCACGTCATCGAATAAACCGCCACAAGAAGCTGTACAGCAGAGAGAAGACCTTTTCCGATCTGGAAAACCTAGCTCTCGCAGATCGTCAGTCGATAGAGGTGCTACTCAGGAGCCGATAGGTATTTCAGGTGTGCGCCTTGTGGTTTTGCTCAACGCTGATTGATTCTTAGCGTATGTCTTACAACCTCTAGATCCAAGATCTCGCTCATCATCAGTGACTCCTACATCAAGAACAAACAAAACAGTCGTGGATGATAAACGCCACGTTGGATCTCGGAGGGAAGTTATACAATACGCAGATTCTTCAACAAGGCAGCGTATGGTGTGGAATCCGACTCTCACAAGGGGAGACTACATTGATAAGCTAGTTGCCCACTTCAGGCTAGGGAGTGATGGACAGCCAACTGGAAAAATATTCCAAGACTTCGTCTTTGCAATGCATAAATTTAGGGAAAGATCCCAAAAGGTATCCGAAGAATACGAAGCGCTCATGAATCC
>JBPBPI010000097.1:0-2523 GCA_050954885.1 Janthinobacterium lividum
CGTACGAGGAGGGCGATGTCTCTAGAGATGTCACACTGCGTGAGCGCATCAAACAGTATGTCTGTCTTGTGGCTTGGATCCCGAAACTTCATTTTGCTGACTTCTGAAAGCTTCACATGGGCTTGGTTCACGTTTCCGGTCACCACTTCAGCAGCACAGGGACTCTGGACACATTTGACTAACGATGTTCTATCAGATGTCCACTGGTGATCTGGCGTTGTTGTTCGCCGACCAGCCTCACAAGTTCACCGGCTTGCGAACGATTGGCAAGGTTGTCTTTATCTTCGACATCGTTATCTTTTCTTGCATATGTACGGCCATCTCGGCGCGATTTTTCATGAATCGGGGTGTAAGACATTCTCTTCCTCCTACCAGACTCTCGCAATTAACGACTGCTTCTAGAGCCTTTGGAAATCCTTGACTCATCCAACGGAATCTCTGTTCTTTCCAACCGCATTGCTAGCTTTGGTCAACATACTCGGCTCAATTCAAGTCTATGGGGTCCCATCCTGTGGTCCCTGGCTTATTAGGGCAATGCGTGTCCTATTCTGGATCTACACGGCCGTCACACTGATTGTCGCAATTGTGCAGTATTGGTATCTCTTCACCGGCCCCAGGCAACTGACAATCCAATCCATGACACCATCCTGGGTACTGCCAATATTGCCTGTCATGCTCTGTGGCACCCTCGCTTCTCTGATCGCCAGCTCCCAGCCACCAGTCCAACGAGCCCCAATCATTGTTGCGGGTGTCACACTTCAGGGGCTCGGCTGGATGGTTTCATTCCTCATGTACGCCATCTATCTTGGCCGTCTGATGCAATACGGCCTCCCAGCTCCCAATCTACGCCCGGGTATGTTCATAGCAGTAGGCCCACCCTCCTTCACAGGACTCGCCCTCATCGGCCTGAGCAACTCTCTACCCCAGACTGCCTATTTCGCAACCCACCCATCAGCGCCAGAGGTTCTCCGGATAGTGGCGCTCTTCATGGCCATCTTTCTCTGGACACTAGCATTCTGGTTTTTTTGCATTACCGTAATCAGCGTGCTGATAGGGATACGCAAAATGTCTTTCCACCTCGTCTGGTGGGCTTTTGTGTTTCCCAACGTTGGCTTCACCATTGCGACCATAGACATCGGAACGCAGCTCGAGAGTCAGGCCATCCTTTGGGTCGGCTCTATCATGACGATACTACTCGTCTGTATGTGGATCTTCGTGTTCGTATCTCATCTGCGGGCGCTGTTGACCCGCAACATGATGATGCCCGGTATGGACGAAGACAAAGGTGGGTTTTGATCGATCAGGCATACTTGCAAGCTGTGGCAGGGCTGACAACTGCTAGATGAATACGAGGAAGACGATCGCAAGCACGGCATCGCTATGCCTTGAGCAGTCCACTGCTTTATCAATTCATCATGGTCAATGTATCAATCATTTGGTTCATTCAGACGACACTTTCAGGCTTTGAAGCTCACATAACGTCCTATTTGAACAAAGTGATTTTGTCTTGCCTATACACTAGTAATCTACAAATTCTAAGATATCTACCAGCGAGGATGTAGCAAATCGCCTGAATTCCAGTAACCAGGTAGACCTAGCAGATATATGCATTGGGAAAATTGATATAGGAGCCGCTAGCCCCGTCAATCTCGATGGGCGCCTCACTTGTTCACCAGGCAAGTCGAGTCTGCACTTTTACAGACAGCGCCACACAGAACATGGATGGCATAGAATGAACGCCTTGCTCGGTTACAATGAACATTAAAATCTGTCATGACAATTTCCTAAGATCAGATACCTAGTTTTGCGGTGTCACGTGCCGTGTGACACCATCACACGAATGTATCGTACAGCCACATCGAGCCTATGATCAGTCTCACTTAGAGTTCCTCCTTCCCAGTCGCGCTGCCAAGTTCCGGCTCGGAGCTAGGCTCAGCACTCTCTTGCGAGTTCTCGACAACCGCCTCCTTCGCAAGATCCGCACCAACGTCCACGTGGGGGGGAGCTGCAGACGCGTCTGCTTCAGGGGCACCACCCGTCTCCGGGTTTTCACCTACAGCGAGCGTACCAGCCACGGACTCCTCTACAACACCCTCGTGGAGCTGGTTGCCCTCCGAGTCCACCAGACGCGTGCGCGTCTCGTATCTCGTGCTGAACGAGACTTTGCCTTCAAGCGCTTTCACCTCTGCCTCGTCAAGTAGTCGACCATTCTCGTCCCGGTACTCGATCTTCTCTTCCGTCACGGAGTCTCCGATGGGTGTCACGTTGGCTTCAGCGAGCGAGTCCTGACCGGCACCGACACCGCCGGGGGTGTTAATGACTTCAAGGAGAGGATCTTCGGCTTTGGGCGGCGCTGGTCCAGCATTGGCAGCTGGGGCTGATGTGGGTGCAGCGCCGGCTGCGGATGGGACGGCGAGGGAGTATTCAGCATACTACCGGTTGATTAGCAAGATTTATTTCTTAACAAACCCGAGAAAGCTTACACTATTGTGGAAATTGTTGCAATCCCAGTCCCACGTGTCA
>JBPBPI010000098.1:0-58126 GCA_050954885.1 Janthinobacterium lividum
ACTCAGAAAGGACAGAGCCACCCCTTTAAACTTCTTACACAACCTAGATCATAATCTTGCCATTATGTAAAAACATAAACTCATTCAGCTATACCTGGGAGCTTTCCAGCGATCGTGCCAATGCCACACGTCGCGCGCTCTTAGAATTTGGTCTTAAACCAGACCGGTTATTGTATGTGGCAGGACGCGCAGACACAGAACCTCTTAAAACATCACCCCCCTCGTCGGATCAGAATCGACGCATCAGTATCGTTTTACATCGCAGCGATCCGATCTCTTCTTCAAAAAAATCTTAAAATTTATGGATACTCCCCATTGGATTTTAATTATTTTTCATGTAAATTTCTGATACATTCACAAAGATTTAGGAGTTTCTATGCTAGAGCCATCTGCACCCACGACCCATGTTGCCACCCTCTCTTTTGAAGAATCTCTTCGCGAGTTGGAAGGACTGGTACGCAGGTTAGAAGAGGGTCGTATTCCCTTAAAAGAAGCCATGACGTCTTACGAACGCGGCACAGCTTTAAGACGTCAATGTGAAAAACTATTGTCTGAAGCGCGGCTTAAAATTGATCAAATTGTCCAAGGCGAAGAAGGAAAATTGTCCACAGAACGTTCAACTCTTGAAGAAATGTTTTAATATTTTAAAGATAGTATCCTAAATTTTTTAGGATACTACTTTTATATTTAAGATGCTTCTCCCTCAGAAGCTGAGGTACCACGGTCTGCCCGTGCAACTGCCTCATCTAAATCAGTTTGAGAACAAAGCCCTAAAGTCACCGGGTGACGTGGCTTAATGTTGGTTGAATTCCAATGAGATTTGGTTCGGATCGAATCAATTGTGGCTTTGGTGGTTCCCAAAAGACGAATCAATACTGTATCTGAAATTTCAGGATGATTTTTAAGCACCCATGCAATGCCATCAGGTCGTTCTTTACGACGAGCAACAGGTGTGTATTTGCCCCCTGATTTTTTCTTCTGAGACAAATCTTGGAAAGGCGACAATTGCAAAACGGCATTGGAATCTTTGCTGGCGCGTTGAATTTCTTCTGCTGTCAATTGATTGTTCAAGATAGGATCAAAAGGGGCAAGTCCTATGCCAATTTCACCATCTGCCAAAGATTGAATTTCAAGAGGATGAAGGCCGCAAAAGACCGCAATTTGATCAAAAGTTAACGTCGTGTTTTCGACCAACCACAAAGCCGTTGCTTTGCGCATTAAAGGATATGCCATTGTCTTCCTCCTCCGCGATTTTTGCGGGATATCATTGTTTAAATTATGTTCATAAATTCTTCTATAAAGGCCTAGGCATGAAAATAATCATCAAGTCACGGTTCATCACCCAAACAAATATTGAGGCCTCGTGCTGTGTGAACTAAATTTTCATGGGGATCAACCACGCGATTGACTTTGATAGCATCCAAAATGGGTACATCAATAACCCTGCGATTTTGCCAAGCAACCATGCGATCATATTTGTTTTGTGCAATAAGATCAACTGCACAAACACCAAAAGAAGAGGCTAAAATACGATCAGAGGCAATAGGGGGCGCGCCTCGTTGCACATGACCCAACACCGTAAACCGAGTCTCTGCTTTGGTACGTGATGAAATTTGCGCACTTAAGTAATGTCCGATACCACCATATCGCGCTTGTCCGTTGGCGTATTGAATTTCTAGGGGCGTGTTATCTTCTGTTTTGACAGCCTCAGCCACCACCAGTAAAGCAAATTTCCGATCTGTTTTTAAAATATTTTCAATTTTTTGAACGATATGATCAAGCTTATAAGAAATTTCAGGAATCAAAATAATATCAGCACCCCCTGCAATGCCTGCAGATAATGCAATATGGCCTGCATCTCGTCCCATAACCTCTAGGATCATCACCCGGTCGTGGCTTGCGGCCGTTGGCTGAAGTCGATCGAGAGCTTCGGTAGCAATTTCAACAGCGGTTGTAAAGCCAATCGAGCTTTCAGTGACATCCAAATCATTGTCGATGGTTTTGGGAATACCAATAAAGGGCATATTAGCTTTGGCCATTACATCTCTTAAAATTCTTAAGCTGCCATCGCCACCAATGCCAATGATCGCCTCAAGACCCAATGAGCGACAACCATCGATAAATTCTTGGCTACGATCTTTCACTGTTTTGTCGTCCATGACATAAGCCAACGGATTGCCTTTGGTGGTTGACCCCAACATTGTCCCGCCAGACCTTTGAATTGGTCCTTCAAAAGTTTTTAAATCCAATTTTTGATAATCAACAGGATTTTTTAAAAGTCCCTCAGTTCCCTGTCGAATGCCATAAACTTCCCAGCCATAGCTTTGAATTGCCCGCAATGTGACTGCCCGCAGCACAGCATTTAAGCCAGCACAATCGCCTCCACTTGTCAAAATACCAATACGTTTTGTCATAAAATTACTCTTGCTCTATGAATTGCTATTCAAACGTTATATCATTTGTTATAAACAGCGCAAGAAGGCTTACGATATTTCCTTCGTACCTGTTCGTAAAATAGCAATTATACCTTTAAAAGTGAGTGTTAACGCAACCCATGGACCAACAAGAGATTCTACACAATCAGCTGGGAAAGCTTAATGAAGAGCATCGGGAACTCGATCTTTTGATTGAGAAATTGAGAAATGAAACAATTGTGAATCAAATTGCGGTTCAGCGTTTGAAAAAACGTAAATTGTTATTGAAAGACCAAATGTTGCGAATTCAAAGCAGACTTCTGCCTGATATTATCGCCTAACTTTTTAATTTTGGTCTTATTTATTTAAAAAATGAAACCATTATATAAACAACAGTGTTACTCATGCTTACCGTATTTTTATGTAATAGATTTTAAACCCCGAATAGTTTTGTCATGTTTGATCTTACATCCTTCATAAGTTTGGCCACAATTAATTTACTCGCACTTATCAGCCCTGGCCCTGATTTTGCCATCGTTGTGAAAAACAGCATTCGGTATTCGCGCAAAAATGCTCTTCTAACAGCTTTGGGAATTACACTGGGAGATCTAGTATACGTCACATCTTCCGTATTGGGTCTGGGGTTGATTATACAAGAAAATAATTGGGTGTTATCAATTTTAAAATATTTGGGGGCCGGTTACCTACTGTACATCGGATTTAAAAATATCAGGGCAAAGAAAACGCAAAAAACAGATGTTTATCATCATTCTAAAACAGAGATTTCATCTTTGAAGGCCATAGGTTCTGGTTTTTATACAACCCTTTTGAATCCCAAATGTTTTCTTTATTTTGTGAGTATATTTTCCGTCTTTATTACACCTGATACGACATCATCTGTTAAAATTTTATACATTATTCTCATTGCAGGCCAAGCTTTGCTATGGTTTAGCTTTGTCGCCTTCTGTTTGTCCCACAAGCGTGCCAAAGAAAAATTTAATTCAATTGGCTATTTAATTGACCGCATCACAGGTGCCATCTTTATTGTCTTTGGACTTAAATTAATTTTATTTCCTTAAAAATGTTATCTGTTCAGTCACGTCTCAATTGGTTTTTTCTTTTTTAAGTTTTGTTTAACATAAGAATTGAGAGCTTCAAAAGATTCAGCTCCTTGGGATATTTGAGCCATAATCATGGTACCGGTGGGCGTCAGCGTTGTGATTGAGGTGGGTCGTGCCGTGCGGCGCACTATGAGCCTTTTGCCCAACATTTTTTCAAGCTTTTGAATGATGCGGCTGATGGATGACTGTGAGGTGTAAAGATAGCCCTCAGCTTCGGTAAAACCGCCGGCCTTAACCACATAGTAGAAGGTACGCCAGTAATTCCAATCGATGCGGATCACCGCGGGCGATGGTTGAGGCAACGGTTTGGCAGGACGTGCTTTCTTTACTTTAACTTTCTTTGGCGCAACCCCTAAGTCGCCGCCATAATCATAGTCAAAGCGATCTTGCTTCAGCTCTTGTGTCAGATCTTTAAAATGTTGATAGGTTACGTGATCCGACAAGTTGTCGTCTTTGTCCAAGTACAGGGGCTGAGTTAAGGCTCTGGGATCGTTTTTGTATTGTGTATCCATGATGTAATGTTCCTTGTGAAAAGAACAGCGAGAAGCCACCAAGCACAGGTCAAAGATTAACTTAAAGATTTAGTAAAAAATCAAATTAAATAATAATCCAAGATTTAAATGACCAAGTTTATCCAGAGTAATTTGCATAAATCACTGACTTCCCGCTGCACTATGTTGTGTCAACAGCTAAGAAGTTATAAACCTTGGGTCACCGATTCTTGAAAAGATGGCAAATAACCAACGATTTTTGGCGCAAAACAACGCTATATAATCATGAAAATTCACACGATACTTGGGTGTTTTTGAGCGATAAAATTTATGGATATTTGTTTGCGTTGCAAGAGGTGATGTGGATATAATACGTCCAGCCATAATGACTTCCTTCTACTTTTAGTCGTTTTGGTCAGCACCTGACATTTGTTAGTACCATTTGTCATATGCGCAGTGGGATTGAGATTTTATGTCTTGGTCCCACTTGTTTCTATAATCAAAAAACCTCATGCCTTTTGATCATCCTTAAGATACGTGCATTCCATACAAAATTGCAAGCATAATTGTACATACCTTCAAAATCAGTTATTGGGTTATTTATATTTACATTTTTTAATATTCGAAAGGTATTTCATGAAAAATTTAATAAGGAAAATATCCATTTTCTCTGTACTGGCATTTATTACGACTCAAGGTCTAACTTTGCACGCAACTGAAAATGAACCAAATTTTGAACAAGACATAAAATTTTCTAAACTTGTCGAAGATATTTTGCAGAAATTTAAAATTGGACAATATGTTTCTAAAATCTCTCTAAATCATATAAAAAATAACAATTTAGAAGAACTCAAGCAAATTGATTTAGCTATTATGCCCAATCATGATTTGTTTGACAGTTGGATCATTATACTGATCATGACTTTTCCAAAAGATTCTGGATTTGATCGCAGCTTAAAATTAGCGAAAGAAAAAGGCGAAAGTGAGACTGCCACACCTGCGTCTCAAAATAATCTTGGATATATGTATCAACATGGAAAAGGTGTTGATCAAAATTCAAAAAAAGCTGTTGAATGGTATCAAAAAGCAGCCAGGCAAAAAAATGCAAATACTCAAAATAATCTTGGATATATGTATCAACATGGAGAGGGTGTTGATCAAGATTTTAAAAAAGCTTTTGAATGGTATCAAAAAGCAGCTGAGCAAGGATTTGCGATTGCTCAATTTAATCTTGGATACATGTACTTTAAAGGACAAGGAATTGATCAAGATTTAGCCCAATCTCTTAAATGGTGTTTAAAAAGTTTTAAAAATAAAGATAAATGTTTAGATCTTGAAGATAATTTAAAGAACATAATAAAAGAGCTTGTCACTTTTGTATTACCAACCATCATACTTGAACATGAAATAGACCTCATGGCCAATCAAAAAACACTGAAAAATAATATTGAAGCTTACTTGGTATTACATGAGATCGAAAAAGGCATTAACCGAGCGGGTTCATCTTTTAAAGAAAGCCAACATGCGATTCCTTCTTTCTTCAAATCTTATCAAGAAATTATAGCTTTTGAAGAAATTGTACTTAAGGTAATCAAAGCTTATGATCAACCTGGTTTTATGGTGACTTGCTTGCAACCTAAAGACACAGACGCGTTTAAATCCAGCAAATGTCCGGACATTAAATATTATGAACTGCCAGGTCAATCTTACCTCACCTTTGGCAAAGACAATATTGAGATGGCCGATTGGTTGATGGACATTATTTTAAATACAGGTAAAGTTTTATCTTACAATAAAACCATTTCTGACATTTTAAGCGTCCAAAATGGAATCTTAGCAAGTTACCAAATAGAAGTTGAAATAAGCGATCTGGCCAAAGCTTTAAACAGGCAACATATATCGCGCCTGCAGTTAATGTCAGACGATCCATCTGATGAATTAACACATCAAGTCAAACTCATTAAAAAAATTGAAGAACATGAAGAAGTTTTAACTCAATTACAAGAAATGCCGCAATATTTAAAAGATTTACTTATTAAAGGTGCGCCTTACCGCAACAAGCAATTCTTGAAAAAAGAAGATTATATTGAATCAATTTTTAAGGATTAAGATAGATTATTTGAACAAAACTTAAATAAATTATTACTTAATTATAATCGTGGGATCGAGGTTTTATGTCTGGATCCCATTTTTTATTCAATCAAAAAGCTTCATTTCTTTTTATGATCACAAAGTTGATCCGTGGTAGGAATTGGCGTTGGCACAAAGATTGACGGACGCCAAGTACGGGGGGATTCCAGACTTAGAGAAGCAATTTGTTTGGATGTCTCCATCAAGGTAACCCCGCCCCATTTTTTGATCCAGGCAGATCCTAAATGTTCAAAAGAATCAGAAAATTGTAGCAATACTTTGGAATTTAATGGCGGGGCAAAAAGGGCATATTTGGGTTTATAAGGGGTGAACAAACTTTTTTCCATTAAGCCAAAAAGTTGACGTCCTGAATAAGGTTTGCCATGTCCAAAAGGCGTTAAAGGATTACGTGCCCAAAAACCACGCCGGTTGGGCACAATGATTAAAAGCCGACCGCCATCTACCAAAACGCGCCATGCTTCACGAAAAAGTTGAGATGGATTATCAGAATGTTCCAAGGCATGAACCATCAAAATTCGATCAACAGAATTGTCCAACAAAGGCAAATAATCGGCTGGTGTTAAAGCTACTAGGTTGGCCTTGTTTTTAGGCCAAGGTATGGCCCCTTGAGAACACGGCATCAAGCCAATGACACGAGAGGCGGTTTGAAGGTAACGGTCGATATAAGGCGTTGCATAGCCATAACCCACGATCACATCACCAGCACCATCCGACCAAAATTGCGTTATTTTATGGTCAATATATCGATAGGCCGTCTGTCCCAATCGGGTTTGATAAAATTTGCAAATATCAGAAATATCAAAGTTCATACTCAAAATCTACCACAGCTAGGAAAGAATGAAAGAATGGTTTATGATTTAACACTCAAATAATTTGATGAAAGAAAGTTCGTGACAGCCACGCTTTTATGGCTTCGACAAGATCTGCGGCTTCAAGACAATCAAGCTTTACAACAAGCGTGTCTGCGCAATCTTCCGATTATTCCACTTTATATTTTAGATACCACGACGTCAAAACCTTGGGCCATGGGTGGGGCACAGCAATGGTGGCTTCATCATTCTCTCATCAGTTTGGGCAAATCTTTTGAGGAAAAAGGGTTAAAGCTTATTTTGCGGCGTGGCAATCCTCTTGAAATTTTAAAAGATGTTTTAAAGGAGACTCAAGCCTCAGCCCTTTATTGGAATCGTTGTTATCAACCCTATACAATTGAGCGTGATCGCGCCTTAAAAACTCATTTTAAACAGGTCGGGATCGAAGTTGAAAGTTTCAATAGTTTTTTGCTGTTTGAGCCATGGACAATTTTAACTTATAAAAAAGAACCCATCAGAGTTTATCGCTATTTTTGGAAAGCGTGCTTAAAAAATAAGACACCAGATCCGCCGGTTGAGGTTCCCAATACTTTGCTGCCTTTTGCAGGAAATGTTGCCTCAGATCAACTACAAGATTGGAATTTGTTGCCCAAAATATCTTGGGATGTTGGCTTTGGTCAAGAGTGGCAACCAGGAGAACAAGGGGCGCAGTCAAGATTGTCTGAATTTGTGGAAACAAACGCTTTGGTAAATTATAGACAAGACCGAAGTCGGCCCGACTATCATGGCTCGTCAAAGTTATCCCCACATTTGCATTTTGGCGAGATAGGGCCACGACAAATTTGGTCTCGGATTCATCAATTAGGTGAATCGTCGAGTGGTGCTAAAAAATATTTGCGCGAAATTGGGTGGCGAGAATTTTGTGCTTATTTGCTTTATCATTTTCCGACCTTTCCCGATCAACCCTTTCAATCAAAATTCACCAAAATTAAATGGCAACATTCGCAAGAATCTTTAACATGCTGGCAAAAAGGATGCACAGGATATCCGATTGTTGATGCAGGGATGCGTCAATTGTGGTATACAGGATGGATGCATAATCGCGTTCGAATGATTATGGCTTCTTTTTTGTGTAAACATTTGTTGGTTGACTGGACTTATGGCGAAAAGTGGTTTTGGGACACATTGGTTGATGCAGACCTTGCAAGCAATGCGATCAACTGGCAATGGGTTGTGGGGAGCGGCATCAGTGCCTCATCTTATGTTCGGATTTTTAATCCTATCCTTCAGGGTGAAAAATTTGATCCTGAGGGCAATTATGTCCGAACCTGGGTGCCCGAGCTTAAAAATTTACCCAAATCCTATATTCACCAACCTTGGGCAGCAACCGAAGATATTTTACAAAAAGCCGGCATTGTTTTAGGACAAGATTATCCAAGGCCCATTGTTGAACATACCAAGGCGCGACGAACAGCCCTTGAATTTTACGGAGATAAGAAGAAAATTAAGGATAATACCCATGACGCAACTTAAAGAAAAGTTTGTTGAAACACATCCTATTGAAACAAATTATAATAATCTAGAACCCGCCAATCAAAGTATAGAACCTGATATAACCAAAAAAACTTCTTATGATGTTTTTCTTGAATATTATGCCAAATTTATGATGATTATTGGTACATTAGGTCAAGCTTTTTTCTACATGCAAGCCTATAAAATTTTTACGACTAAAAGTGCAGATAACTTATCTTTAGAAGGTTTTCTAATTCCTTGTTTTTCCTTAAGCGCGTGGCTTGTCTACGGTCTTCTCATCCGCGATAAAGTTGTTATTTTAGCAAATGTTGTGGGTGTAATTGGTGCCGTTTTGGTCGTTGCTGCGATTTTAAAATATAGTTAAATTATTTTTAGATAATTAGGTTTTGTGAAGAAAATTTTGAAGATTTATTTACAAAACCTAATGAACAAAATTTTAAATAGATTTTGAGATATTTCTGAGTAACCTTCACAGAACTTATATATTATGGTAATAAAAGTTTTTCAAAAAAATACTTTAGAGATAAAAATTAATGATTGTGGTCACCGGTGGCGCAGGTTTTATTGGCTCAAATTTAGTAGCCAAACTTGAAGAAAATCAATTAGGTCCAATATTTATTTGTGATAATTTGATGTCAGATGAACGCTGGCAAAATCTTAAACGACGTTCAATCGCTGATTTTATTGCACCTCAAGATTTTAAATCTTTTCTTGATACGTATGGATCAAAGATCAAAATTATTTATCATATGGGCGCCAACAGCTCGACCACTGAGACAAATGTCGATCTGATTATGTCGATGAATTTTAAGTTTTCAAAAATGGTCTTGGAAGCTTGTGCCTTAAATAATATACGTTTGATTTATGCGTCCTCTGCGGCAACCTATGGTGATGGATCTTCAGGTTTTAAGGACGGAGACGCCCAAGATCTGCTTGCAAAATATATACCCTTAAATGCATACGGTTGGAGTAAACATCTTTTTGATCGGTATATATCGTCTTTGCGCAAGACTGGTGCCAAATTACCGCCACAATGTGTCGGCTTAAAATTTTTTAATGTTTATGGACCCAATGAATATCATAAGGCAGATATGCGCAGTATTGTCCTTAAATTATTCAATCAAATTTCTGAAGGTAAAACAGCTTGTCTGTTTAAATCTTATCGCAAGAATTATGATGATGGAAAACAATTGCGTGATTTTATCTGGATTGAAGATTGCGTCGATCTTATGCTATGGCTTTGCGATCAATCTCAAGTAAATGGTCTTTTTAATGTTGGTACAGGCGTCTCTCGCAGCTTTTACGATTTAGCCTCAATCGTCTTTAAAACACTTGGTCAAGAACCAAAGATTGATTTTATTGATATGCCACTCCATCTTCAGCCAAAGTATCAATACTTTACCCAAGCCGATATGACACAATTGCAGCAAGAAATGGGATATAAAAAACCTTTAACAACATTGGAAGAGGGCGTGAGTTGTTATATACAAAACTATCTTTTAAAATCAGATCCTTACAGATAAAAATAAGAAAATAGTTTATTCATAAATATGTTTTAAACAGCACGCTTTGGTGTTTGAATTTGGGAAAGAGTGCTGTCAACACGGTCAAGTGTGGGCAAACTAGGCTGGGCACCCCGTGTCATACACGCAAGACCGCTGGCAACAGCTGCGCGTTTTAAAGATTGGTCTAAGCTTAAATTTTGATCAAGACTTGCGGCCAAAACACCTACAAAGGCATCTCCTGCAGCGGTGGTGTCGATGGCTTTAATAGGTAACGCTTGAACGGTCCATGTTCCTTGAGGACTGGCCGCAAAAGCACCATCTGCACCCAGGGTTACGATGGCTGTGATGCCATATTTGGCAGATATACGGCGTGCCGCAATAGTCGGTGAAATAACATCAAATCCCAAATTCAGGGCCAAAACAGTGGCTTCAATTTGATTCATCACTAAAACAGATAAAGATTTTAAAATATCATCAGGCACTTGTCTTGCAGGTGCCAGATTTAAAATAATGCGTGTACCGTGTGCGTGTGCGCGTTGAATTAAAGACCAGTTTTCTTGCGCTGGCACTTCCATTTGTAAAACCAAAGTGGTTTGATCGCTTAAAAAGTCATCCATAACATGACTAGATTTTGCATCCAAATTGGCACCACTGGCAACAGTGATCATGTTTTCACCGCTTTTATCGACACAAATGGTGGCGCATCCGGTTGGTGTGCCTGAAACTTTGATATGATCAGTAATAACGCCTGTTTTTTCAAGAGAATCCTGACAAATTTTCCCAAAAGAATCATTACCAACACACCCAAACATATAAACATCTGCCCCCACACGAGCAGCAGCAACCGCTTGATTGGCACCTTTGCCACCGGGATGCAAACTGTATTCAGGACATAAAACTGTATCTCCTGCACGTGGCATCGTCTCGACAGGTAAAACCATATCAATATTTAGGGATCCAAATACAATAATCATAGACAAAAGACCTGTTATTTTAATTCATTGAGCAAGATATTACTTAAATGCATCCCATAAAAAGGTCAACCAAAATCGATGATCAACTTGAAAAAGATTTATAAATTATCCATTAATTACAAGGCTTCATGGTGATTAAGTTTATTTAAGTAAATTATGTAAAAACAGATAACATTTTATCACGTTTATTGAAATATAATTAAAGGTGATTCTATTTCAGATATAAAATTTTCTTTGTTTTTGGTAAAAATATGATAGCGTAAATTTTGTTTTTTAAATACCAAACGACAGTGTAAAATTTTGATGACAAATTATGATCAGACACGCCAAAATATGATTTTGAGTCAAATTTTGCCTCATAAAATTGCATGCCCAAAATTGATCAAAGCCATGTCGGTACTGCCGCGCGAGAAATTTGTGTCTCAGCTTCAAACATCACTTTGTTATGGAGATCAAACAATTGAGGTGTTTAAAAATCGTTATCTTTTGGCACCCATGATCTTTGCAAAACTTTTACAAGAAGCCAATATTCAAGAGGATGAAGTTGTGCTTGATATTGGTTTTGGCACCGGTTATTCATCGATTGTTCTGAGTTTCCTCGCCCGTCATGTCACGGGTCTTGATACACATCCCTCTCTTATCACGCGCCTGCAACAATTG
This sequence comes from Janthinobacterium lividum, assembly GCA_050954885.1. GTDB lineage: Bacteria > Pseudomonadota > Alphaproteobacteria > Caedimonadales > Caedimonadaceae > JBPBPI01. The sequence continues at coordinate 11,659 of JBPBPI010000098.1, forward strand.
ATGACAAATTTTAATATAACAAATATTGAAGCCGTCTTTGGGCCTCTTGACAAAGGTTGGCAAAAGCAAGCTCCTTATGATGTCATTGTAATTGAAGGCGCAATGTGCCATCTGCCCATTGATTTAATTGATCAATTAAAAGAGGGTGGACGACTTGTTTTGATGAAGAAAAAAGTAGGTGTTAATTTTTGTCAAGCAACTATCGTCACGAGGCGAGAAAATAGCTGGACAACGATTCATCCTTTTGAAGCTGCAGCACCGATTTTAGAAGATTTTCAAAGACCTTGCGAGTTTCAGCTATGATATTTGCACAAGAAATTAATTTTCCGAACAATATTTTTGAGATATCTATTGAAGATTACCAGCAGAAATTTTCAGATTCTGAAAGTCATCAACTTTTAGATGTGCGGGAGCCTTGGGAAATTGAGATCGCCCATCTTCAAAATTATATCTCTATTCCTTTAGGATCTCTTGAAAATAAGCAAGATCAGCTTTCCCAAGATAAATGGATTGTGGTGTATTGTCATCATGGCATCCGAAGTTTGCGTGCATGTCATTTGCTAAGAGCAAAAGGTTTTGATAAAGTATTAAGCTTAAAAGGGGGAATTCATCGGTGGTCACACATAATTGACCCCAATGTCTCCATTTATTAGAAAGAAAGATATGTTATGACCAAGTTTAAGGTTCTTCTTCATCTCAGCGTTGCTTGCATACTGCTTGAAGGAAGCCCTGTAAGCGCAGCTAATGACGCGACGTTTGAGACAACTTTACCCAAAAATTCTAAAGCCCGTAAAAGCAAGAATTCTAAAACAGTGGTGAAGAAAAATTCTCAAACAAAGGTTGTTCAAGTTGCCAAATCAGTGCCTGTCAAACAAGTAGATAAGACACCTGTTTGGCTAAGAATCGATCACACGCGTTTGATTCATCCAAAACGAGATACCAATCTTCAACTTGAAAATGCCCATCCTTTCAATAAAGCTTTGGTCGATGCCTATAATTACAATCCTGATATCAAAGCACGTTTGCGTGCTTACTACGCGACCTCAGAAAATCTCTCTCAAGCCATTGGTGGTTGGCGTCCCACAATTACAGGCCAAGCCAGTACCGGATATTCTTTGGTAGATGATCAAATAGGTAATGGACAAAGAACACGAAAAGGGACTTCTTCATCAAATCCTAAAGCCGCAAGTGTGAATGTCACACAAAATCTTTACAAGGGTGGCACAACGGTTGCCAATACCAAGGTTGCTGAAAGTCAAATTCGCTCAGCACGCGCTGATTTACAAAATGTTGAACAAAGTACGCTCTTAAAGGCGATTCAAGCTTATACCGATCTTTGGTATAACCGCGAGCGCGTTAAAACAATTCAAACCAGCGAAAATTTTTACAAGCAAAGTCTTGATCAAGCCAGAACGCAAGCTGATGTGGGAGAAAGTTCAAGCACTGATGTAGCACAAGCGGAATCTAGTTATGAAAAAAGCGTAGCGGACCGATCAGCCGCACAAAGAGATGCTGAAAATAGTCGTGCCACGTATGTACAGGTAACCGGTGGTGAACCCCCTTTAGACATTAAACTACCTCGCCCCTTAGATGAAACCTATGAGTTTCCAAAATCTTTAGAAGAATTTATTGAAGCTGTTGGCAAATATAATTTATTAATTATCAAGGCTGACAATGACGCGCAGGCAGCTCAATACACGATTGACGCAACCACAGGGGCCTTACTTCCCAGCGTTGACTTGCAAGGTAATGCTGGCCGAAACTTGGATACAAACCTACAACGTACCCGCCAAAATACAGTACAAGGATTGGTAAGACTAACCGTACCTTTTTACAATGACGGCGGAGGCGACTGGTCCAGGCTGCGTCAAGTTGAACAAACGGCTGTGCAGAGAAAATATGAATTAAAATCAGCCCGCAATCAAGCCATCAACGATGCCAAGCAAGCGTGGGAAAATGTTCAAACCAGTCGGGATCAAATTAAATATTATGATGCGGCGGTCAATGCCGGTAAGATTGGTGTGGAAGGAACCCGTCAAGAATACATGGTGGGAGAGCGCACTTTGTTAGACGTTTTGCAAGCCGAATCAAGTCTTGTTGATATTAAATTGAGTGCCTTGAATGCACGACGCGACTTGATTGTAAACTTGTACAGGCTCCTTTTATTATTAGGTGAATTGACGCCTGAGGCACTTCAATTAGATGTTCAAGCTTACGATATTAACACATATCCTGAAGCTATACGTAATCAATGGATTGGGTTGCAAGATGCCCCTTCCGATTCAAGAGGACTGACACCATGACCTATCCAGAGTCGCAATCTCAACAAGAATTTAATGATATTTTATCTTCAATTCGCGAGAAAATTTTAGAAGAAGAAGTTGAAGGATCCAATTTATCTACAAAAGATTCTGATACTGCTGATCAGGCGCATAGTGAAGTTCTGGATTTGACAAGATTGGTTCAAGAAGATGGATCTGTGGTTGATCTGCCGTCAAAGGTAGAGACACCGTCGCTGGCGTCGGAAAAAAATGAAGCTCATTTTGAGGGAGCTGAAATATTACCTGAGTTAACAGATTTTAAATCAGAGCCATTTCTACCGTCATTAAAGCAAGAGGATAACATGCACCCTAATGAAGAATTTGATGTTAATACTTTCGATCATCAAACAAATAAATCTGATGAAGATAGAGCAGTATCTTCCGTGACAGCTTCTCAACCTCAAGTACAATCGCCGTCTGTAAAGAACTTTTCTAATTTTGTCGCTGATGCAAATCAAGCGTCCTTTGAAGAAAATAATTTTCTATCTGATCATACGCTTCAAGAATCAGCGGCTGCTTTTGCTGCTCTATCACGTGTCAAGGAAAATCGCATCTCGCAAACAGAGATGGCACCACCAACGGCGGCCACGGTCGCAAATTACACGGTTGATGATCTAATGCGTGAATTGTTAAGACCTCTTTTAAAAGAATGGCTTGATGCTCATCTTCCTTCATTGGTTAAAAGTTTGGTTTTGGAACAAATTGAAAAAGTGTTGCAACAACCAAAAACTGAAAAAGCTGCTTAATCTTTTGAGAAACTTTTGAAAAAGTTTCTCTCTTTTTAATACTCATAATAATCATTAAAGAAACATGCTCGATAAAACCTTTTTGCCCCAAGACATTGAAGATAAATTTTATGCCCTATGGGAAAGCAGTCATTGTTTTCGCCTGACACAAGATTCTCAAAAAACGCCTTATGTGATTATGATGCCACCGCCCAATGTCACCGGCAGTTTGCATATGGGCCATGCTTTAACCTACTCTTTGCAAGATATTTTAATTCGTTATCATCGTATGTTGGGCCATGATGTCTTGTGGCAGCCGGGCATGGATCATGCGGGTATCGCCACCCAAGCCGTGGTTGAACGGCAAATGGACGCTGAGGGTTTGAAAAGGCAAGATTTGGGACGCGATAAATTTTTAGAGCGGGTTTGGCAATGGAAGGCAGAGTCAGGCGGCACTATTTTATCCCAACAACGTCAGTTGGGTTTGTCACCCGATTGGGAGCGGGGTCGTTTTACCTTAGACGAAGGTTTAAGTGACGCGGTATGCACGATCTTTGTGCGTCTTTTTCAGGATAAATTAATTTACCGGGCTAAGCGGTTAGTCAATTGGGATCCAAAACTTCAAACGGCAGTCTCAGATCTTGAAGTTAAACCAACCGATACCAAAGGCAAACTGTATTATTTAAAATATCAAATAGAAGATTCATCGGATTTTGTCGTGGTGGCCACCACACGACCCGAAACTTTGTTTGGTGATACAGCAGTCGCCGTTCACCCTGAAGATGCGCGTTATCAATTTTTAAAAGGCAAACATTTGATTGTGCCCCTTCAAGGACGTGTCATTCCTGTAATCATGGATGATTATTGTGATCCTGCTAAAGGATCGGGTGCGGTTAAAATCACGCCTGCTCATGACTTTAACGATTTTGACGTAGGCCAGCGACATCAACTTGAAATGATATCAATTTTTGATGAAAATGCTTGTCTGAATCAAAATGTGGTATCAGAGTTTCAGGGTTTTGAGCGATTTAAGGCTCGGGATGCTGTGATTCAAGCCTTAGAAAACCTTAATCTTGTGGAAAAAATTGAAGATATTCTTCATACGGTTCCTTATGGTGAGAGGTCCAATGCGATTTTAGAGCCTTATTTGACCGATCAATGGTTTGTCGATGCCAAAACGTTGGCACAGCCCGCCTTGGATGCGGTGAGACAAGGTCGTACACAAATTGTTCCCCAACAATTGGCCGCAACTTATTATCGTTGGTTAGAGAATATTCAACCTTGGTGTATTTCCCGTCAATTGTGGTGGGGACACCGCATTCCTGCTTGGTACGGACCAGACGGCCAGGTGTTTGTAGCCTTGACTTTAGAAGATGCTCGAGATCAAGCAAAACAACATTATGGCAAAGCCGTTGATTTGATCCAAGATGAAGATGTTTTGGATACTTGGTTTTCGTCAGCGTTGTGGCCTTTCTCAACATTGGGGTGGCCTGAGCAAACGGCGGAATTGGAAAGATATTATCCGACTTCTGTGTTGGTAACCGGTGTCGATATTTTATTCTTTTGGGTGGCCCGCATGATGATGATGGGTTTATATGTCATGAAAGAAGTACCGTTCAAAACGGTTTATCTTCATGCCTTGGTGCGCGACCAACAAGGTCAAAAAATGTCAAAATCCAAAGGCAATGTGGTCAATCCTTTGACACTCATGGCAACCTATGGCGTGGATGCTTTGCGTTTTTCTATGGCAGCCCTTGCAGCACCTGCTCGTGATGTCAAGTTTTCCATAAGTATAGTGGAAGGATATCGCAACTTTGCCACCAAACTTTGGAATGCCACACGCTTTTGCCTTCAAAATGGTGCTGTATATCAAAAAGATTTTGATCCTGAGAGTTGTTCTTTAAGTGTCAACCGATGGATGATCAGCGAAGTGATCGATCTGGCGCACCGCCTTGAAGAGGAGTTGGCGGCTTATCGTTTTAATACAGCAGCATCCGCCTTGTATCAAACTATTTGGGGTCAGTTCTGTGATTGGTATCTTGAATTTATTAAACCAATTCTTTTGGGCGATGACCTTGAAGCCCAAAAAGAAACACGCGCGTGTGCCGCATGGTGTGTGGCTAAACTCATACGTCTTCTGCATCCTTTTATGCCTTTTATCACCGAAGAAATTTGGCAGCACATCGCCCCTGACGCCTCAGAACTTTTAATCACCTCGTCTTGGCCTTTTCAACATCAATCTTTGGCATCTTGGCAACAAGATCCATCACGACAAGATATTTCTTGGGCCATTGACTTGATCACAACAGTGCGTCGTCTGAAGACCAGTTTTAATTTATCCCCCGCTTTAAAATTAACCTTGGGTTGGATTTCAGGCTCCGATCAAACCAGTGAGCGTTTGATCCAGTATCGTGCGTTGCTTGAGCATCTAGGACGTCTTGAAGCTTTTGAAGAAAATGATGTTGTGCCACAAGGAGCGGTCCAATTTATTTTAGGAGAGACAACCTTTTATCTGCCATTTGGTGAGTTAATTGACCAAAGCCAAGAGCAAGCACGTTTGCAAAAATTGATTGTTGAGGTTGAAAAAGAACTGCGAGATCTTCATAACAAACTTGAAAATCAAGAATTTATCAAAAAAGCGCCCGAAGAAATTGTTGAAAAAATTCAGCGTCGTCAGGAAGATGGCAAAAATTCATTAAGTCATTATCAACAGGCACTTAAATCATTAAGCTAGGTTCTGTGAAGATTTCTTAAGAAGATAGATTTTAAGATATTTTTAAGTGAGAATTTTCTAAATTTTGCAGGAATAGTTATTCATATTTCAAAAATTTTAGAAAGATTTGCAGCTAAAAATAGCCAAAAGATACTTTTTTAAGAAACTTTCACAGAACCTAAACAAGTGAAGAAAAGATCGCTTAATTTAAAGGCAATCTTTTCTTTAAAAATTTATTTATGCCAAATGTCACCTAAACGTTGATCGCGTCTAGAGCCACGTCTGTATGAATCATAAGCCTCAGGGTTTTTAACCTTAAAGTTTTGATGATACTCTTCAGCATTGTAAAAAGGCGTTGCTTCTTTGATGGCAATCATAATTGGCCTTTTAAGGACTTTTTCCACTTTTGCTTTGGATTCTTCTATTGTTTGCTTTTGCTCGACACTTTTGAAAAAGATAGCCGGTATATAAGAAGCGCCGATATCACAAAATTGCCCTTCATTATTAAAAGGATCAATATTGTGCCAAAAGACCTCTAATAATTGTTTGTAAGAAATAATACTGGGATCAAAGATAATTTGAACCGCTTCTTGATGACCTTCATGGCTTTCATAGGTTGGATTTTTTGATGTGCCGCCGGTATACCCGACTTTTATAGAAATAATTCCAGGAAGTTGCGCATTGGTATCATGATCTTGAAAAGCAGATTCACCGCTCCAGAAGCATCCCATGGCAAATAAGGCTTCTTGTTGTGGCATCGTCTTCATGTTTTTTAAATCTCCAGATCCGTAAATTTTTGAGGCAAAGCTTAGGAAAAAGGTTAATAGAAAAAAGTATTTTTGTCTCATTGATTTTGATGTTCCCCTTTAATAATTTAGTAAAAATGATGATTTTGACTTTTCACCTTGGGGCGTAAAACTTAAGGCTACAGAATTCATACAATATCTTTTTCCAGTATGTTCTTTGGGGCCATCATCAAAAACGTGTCCTAAATGAGAGCCACATCGGGTGCAACTGACCTCAACTCTATCGCCCATGAACAAAGAAGATTCTTTAGTTAAGATGACACTTTTTTCATTAAAAGGTGCCCAAAAACTGGGCCATCCTGTGCCAGAGTCATATTTGGTGTCCGAGCTGAATAAGGCATGATCACCACCACAACATGCACAATAATAGGTTCCTTTTTCATAAAACTTATCATATTGACCAGATCCCGGAGATTCGGTGTCTTGACGACGACAAACGCCATAAGTTTGTGGGTTTAATCTTTTTTCATAAAAGTCGTCAGGTTGTTTTTTAAAATCAATTTCTTTGGTTGTTGGTTCATTTTGTTTGGATAAATCTTCCTGACAATTGCTTTGATGACTACAAAAAAATATAGCCAAAAATACAAAAGAGTAAAAAGTTATTTTTTTAACAAAAGAGTAAGTTGAAAGATACATGGTTTTTTCCAAATTATTATCTTAAAATTTTACTCAAGTAATTCATAAATGACAATACGATTAATTAATTTTAAAGAATTTGTTTTATTTTTCATAATTAAATTTTTTAAATTTAAATCCCTTCGAAGATATTTTTCAAGTTTCCTTCACAGAATCAAAGAAGCCGTATACACTCTGATTTATTTCAAATTAAAGGATGGTTGATCGTGCGGATTTTACAAGTCATGGCGGGTGCTGAAAGAGGGGGGGCCGAGAAATTTTTTGACCGTTTGATTCCTGCACTGGCCAAACGTCACCTTCAGCAACATGTGGTCTGCCGTCCTTTTCCATCACGTGTTAATCCCTTTGAACTTCAAAATATTGCGGTCACCACCGCCCCTTTCAGGCGATTGTTGGATTTTCGTACCCCAAAAATTATTCGTGGGGCCGTTGATCAATTTCAGCCAGACATTGTCATGACATGGATGAGCCGTGCCAGCGATCTGTGTCCATCAGGTGATTTTGTCAGTGTGGCCCGTTTGGGTGGCTATTACGACTTAAAATATTATCAAAAAGCCAATTATTTAATTGGCAATACAGTAGACATTCAACAATATTTTATCAAAGAAAGGTGGCCGTCTGAAAAAACAGCTTATTTGCCCAATTTTGTTGATCCACCTGCGGATGTCGCCTCTCAAAATCGAGCCGTTTACAATACACCGGAAAACGCCTTTTTAATTTTGTCCATGGGACGGTTTCATGACGATAAAGCCTTTGATATTTTGATACCAGCTTTGGTATCTTTATCTGATGTCTATTTATGGCTGGTAGGAGAGGGCGAGCGAGAGGTTTCCTTGCGCACCCTGGCCCAGCGTCATGGTGTGCAAGATCGTGTCCGTTTCATCCCCTGGCAGTATAATGTGGGGACATTATATCGAGCAGCCAATGCCTATATTTGTCCCTCTCGCATTGAACCGCTGGGCAATGTTATTATCGAAGCTTGGGCCTATGGTCTGCCGGTAATTGCCGCCAAAAGTGCTGGTGCCCTTGGTTTGATTCAAGAAGGAGAAAATGGTTTGCTGGTCCCCCTTGAAGATATTGAAGGTATGGCACAAGCCATTCAAAGGGTGCAGCAAGAGGCCAATTTGGCGTCTGATTTGGCCAAAGCCGGTGAAGAGACTTATCTTGATCATTTTACCGAAGAAAAAGTTTGTCGTCAGTATATCGATTTCTTTCATAAAATTCTTCAGACAAAACCAAAGGTTTAATCATGTGTGGTATTGCCGGTTTTTCGACCAAACATAGGTCTCCTCGTCTTGATCTTTTAAAAATAATGGCAAAAAGTCTGGCCCATCGTGGACCCGACGGTGAAGCCATTGAAATACGAGATCAAGTTGGTTTGGTTCATCGCCGTCTCTCCATCATTGATTTAGCAACCGGACAGCAACCACTCATCGATGATGCAGGACGTTTATTGGTGGTCAATGGAGAGATTTATAATTATCTTGAGCTTAAACAAGGCTTTCCAGAATTTAAATTTCGCACGCAGTCGGATTGTGAAGTGATCCTAGCTCTCTACGCCCGTTACGGTCTATCTTTTACAGACCATTTGCGCGGCATGTACAGCCTGGCACTTTACGATCCTACCACTCAAGATCTGATCTTGTCCCGAGATTTATTTGGCATGAAACAACTTTATTATGCTCAAACACCCCAAGGGTTTATCTTTGCCTCAGAGCTACAAGCGATCCTGGAAACCGGTTTGGTGCGTCGTGATGTTGATCCTGAGGTTCGTACAGAATTATTACAATTGCGTTATAGCACTGGTCAAAAAACCATTTTCGGTGGCATTCAACGTTTGCTGCCTGGAGAGACTTTGGTGATTCGACAGGGTGAAATTATCCACAGGCATCAAGAAAAGAAAAAATCCCAGATGTCTGCTGTAACGTCCTTTGAGCCGGCCCTCGATCTTTACGAACAAACTTTTCAAAACAGTGTTCAGGTTCATCTTCGATCCGATGTGCCTTATGGCTTGTTCTTATCAGGCGGCCTCGATTCCGGCAGTTTACTGGCTTTTATGAGGCGTGAGACATCCCAAAAGCTTCGGACCTATACCATTGGATTTGAAAATAAATCTGTCCAAGACGAACGCGGTCAGGCGGCAAAATTAAGCCAGCATTTTCAAACTGACCATACAGAAATTAATTTTTCAGAACAAGATTTTTGGTCTCTTTTGCCCCAGGTGATTGCGGCCCATGACGATCCTATTTTTGATCAAGCCATGGTGCCAACCTTTAAACTGGCGTCAGTGGCAGCCCCCGATGTCAAAGTGATTTTGAGTGGCGAGGGCGGCGATGAAATGTTGGCCGGGTACAGGCGATATCAAAAAGTTTCTTGGCCCACTTGGTTGGGGGGACGTTTGTCCCGTCGTCACGGCAGCTTTCGTGGCACCCCCATGGCACCCTTGCTCGAGCCGTGGCGTCAGAATCTTGATCAGTTGCAAAGCGATGCTTTATCGCGCACATCAACCAAAGTACAAGCCGCTCAAATGATCGATCTTGAAAGCTGGTTGCCCAACAATTTGCTATTAAAGTTAGATCGTTGTTTGATGCATCATGGCATTGAAGGGCGTACCCCTTATTTGGATCGAATGATTTTTGATCAACTTTTTACGTTGCCAGACACTCTTAAGATTCGCCGAGGACAAGGAAAATGGGTCTTAAGGCAATGGCTGGCACGTCATCTTCCGCTGGCTGAACCTTTTGCCAAAAAGAAAGGATTCAACGTACCGGTTGAGGCTTGGATTCGCGGCAAAGCCAATCGTCTGGGCACGCTAGTTGCCCGTCAGCCTGGCATTGAAGAATTTTTAAGGCCTGAACATGTTTTAGAAGTTTTTAAAAATGACAAATATGGTAATGTGCCGTGGATGTTGCTGTCCTATGCCCTTTGGCATCAACGTCATGTTTGTAACCTGCCGGTTGTTAACGATACCTTGGCCACTTTGTCATTGCGTTAAGAATAAATATATTCTAAAAATCTAAGCTTTTTAGGATACAAAAATATAATGTATAAGTTATTGATAAGTCTATTTTTAATTATCAATTTACTATCAGGTTATGCCAGTGATATTGATGACGAAAGACAAAAAATTGAAAGACGTCTTGTAAAACAAAACGAAGTTCAAGCAAGATTAGATGATTTTGATTCTCAAATTGAAGAATTAAAAGAACAACATCATCAATCAGATATTTATACAAAGATTAAAACATCGCCCAAAAAATTTTCAATTTTGGTAGAACGGACAAAAACTCAAGCTCAACTGAGTCAACTCAATGATGAGATCAAAAAATTAAAAAAGAGTTATGACAAAAGTATTGCAAAAAGTTTTATTGGTGTTGATCAAAGAATTTTATCTTCGCCTAAGGAGCTTCAAGATCTTATTTCATCCTATTTTTCACAAATTCTAAAAATTAGATTAATCAATAAATTCTTTGAAAAATTAACCAGACACTATATTGAAGAAAATTTTACAGTCAATTTGAGGGATTTTAAGATTTTAAAAGGCAAAAAATATTATGAACCATTGAGTGAATATTGTGATGAGATACCTTATAATACGAGATACTTTGAACATATAAAAGATATTGACAACTTTAAGCTTTATAAAGCTCATTATGATGGTTTAATCTATGTCAGATCAAGACCATTTCCAAGTACCTTTGATTATTGTCATCATACGGTTTTCAATAAATTTTTAAACTTAGACGGATTTTTAAAACCGAGACACATAGCTCTTCAATACAGTCGTAATATAACTTATGAGCAAATTACAAAATTTGTAAAAGATAATCCTCAAATTGAATCTTTAAAGCTTTATCTTCAACATCAAGATAAAAAAAGAACTTTTCAAATTATGAAAAAACTTGCCACACTTAATTATATAAAATCTTTGTATTTAACTCTTGAGTATGGCTATGAGGAAGATTCAACACTAAATTTAGCTCTTAAAATATTGAGTTCTCAAGTAATTGTTGATACTTTTTGCATGACGCAGCAGCATATAACAACACTTTTTCAAAATTCAAAATTAACATCTTTAATGTTGGGAAGATCAAGTAAGACAGAAAATAATAAAGAAATTTTAAAATTTTTATTTGAAAAAATTAATCAAAAACCTTTGAAAAAACTGACACTATACAATTTTCAAAAAAATCATATTGATGTTAAGGATATAGCTTCTCTGCCGATTCAAAAATTAGAGATAGTGAGAGATGATATAGACACCAACAATGCAAGTGATTACGATAATTTTTATGTCCTCAATTCAATTGCGCAAAATAATTATTTAGAAAGTTTTACTTTTTATTGTCGTAAAATTAATTTAAAAAAATTTCAAGATTTTGTGGAAAAAAAGCGAAAAAATCCTTTATCAAAACTAAAAAAGCTTAAACTTTTTTATTCGAATGCAAAATTGATCAAATCACGTGACGAAATCATGAACATCTTAGGCGATGATTTTGAGGTATCTTTTAAGAGAATATAATTATTTTGATTTAAAAATTTAAATTTATGATATTAAATTCTTTAATAGTCCTTTAAAGAAATTTTAAAACATAAATGCTTTCAAATACTTTACAAAATAATTTATCTTTAATGCTGAATCAAGCACTTTTGGTTATCAAACGATTTCCACTGCCTTTACTATGTGCGTTGGCTTTTTTTATCATCAGTAAAAATCAATTAGCTGTTTTTATTGTAAATAAAAATCAACTTGAAACCCTCATAATCTTTTTTCAAGGTCTTGGAATTTTATTTTGTGGTTGTTGCTGGTTTATATTTTTTAAGCTTTATACAGAAAGCCATAAGTGGTCTTCGGTACGTTATTATTTGATTGGTCTGCCTGTTTTCTTGATCATAGCTTATGCCATTCATAAAAATTTATTTACCCTTTGTACCTTTAATCTTTTGGGACTTGGCCTATTTCTATCTATATTTATCGCACCTTTTGTTGGTAGACAAACAAATGATGGCGATGTGTGGCAATTTAATTATGATCTTTGGCGTCATATTGGCCTGACCGCATTGGTGGCGATTATGTTAAGTGCGGGTATTTTTGCCATCCTTGCCAGCTTAAAATTTTTGCTGGGTTTTAATTTTAAAGATCAACTTTATGTTGATACTTGGCTTTTTATCACCACTTTCTTTTGTCCTGTGATGGTCATGTTTAAGATTCCAACCTCTTTCAAGACAACAGAATCCCCACATTTGGGTAAAGTGATGCGGTCTCTTTTACTTTATGTTATTTTGCCGATCTTGTTAATTTACGATATTATTTTGCACGCTTATGCAGCAAAAATTGCACTTGAATGGAATTTACCAAAAGGTGGCATTGCTTATTTGGTGTCAATTTTTAACACCATCGCCGTTTTGACCTACTTTGCAAGTTATCCACTGCATAAAACATCGGCTATTTTTGCATTTTTCAGCAAACATCTTTTTAAATTTATGCTTGTTCCTCTCATTCTTTTGACCATCGGCGTTGGTAATCGAATTGATCAATTTGGCATCACCGAAGGGCGTTATGCAATTCTTTTGCATTTAATTTGGATGACGCTGATTATTGTTTTTTCTTATGTAAAACAACGCGATCAACTTTTTAAGTTTTCTTTGTCAAGCATTGTTGTTTTATTTATTTTTGCCTCTTTTGGACCTTGGAGTATTACAAACGTTTCTAACTGGAGCCAAACTCAACGTTTGGAAAAAGTCCTTGAAAAACATCAGATCTTGATAAATGCCAAAATTCGTAAGGCATCTCATCCTTTAACATTTTCTGAAGAATTAAATATTCATTCTATGGTAGATTACTTGGTACAAAATAAGAAATTTGACATCTTAAAACAATGGTTTGATGATCCTGGGTCTCCTAAATTTAGCAAGGATTTTGAATCCCTAACGTCAACAGAAATTCGAGAAGCCATGGGTATTGAATTGAAAATAGAAAATAAAAAAAAGTCGATTAAGTAAAAGATCGAGTAAAAACTTTAAAGCCTAGGCGGATTTATAATCATGGCGGCCCAAAAGAGAACTAATTGAGATGGTTGCTCTAAAGTCAACTTATCAATCCTCAATTAATGTTAATAAATTTATCATTTAAGTAATAATAAAAAATTTGAGTTAAAAGCTGATTACATACTTCAAAATTTATTTAATCCATTAGATAATTTAGAAAAAATTTCTATTTCTCTATTATGTTGCTCTCTTGATCTATTTACAGGCTCATAAATGATAAGATCAAGAGTATTGATTCCTTCAATAAAATTATGATTATTGATTTCTTCGATCAGATATAAATGAAATTTTATTTTTGGCTCTAGAGGCAAGAATTTAGAAAAAGGACACGGGCCGTAAAGTTTTTCTTCTTGTTCAAAATTAACATAATGATAAAGTTGAACATGTTGTGTAACATCTCTTAAGGTCCAATATTTTTTCATATCCTGTAAAAAATTTTTAGAGCAGGAAAAAAGATCTTGATGTTTTTTATATATTTTTTGATGATTATTTACACCTAAAATAATTTCATTAAGAAAATTATGTCCGAAAAGTTCATGTCCTAAAAGTTCTACTTTTCCAAAAGGAGTCCAAAGAAAATATAGATTCTCGTCTTGTTCCTTTTTATAAGAATAGGTTTGTAAATAAAGATAACGAGGCGTACGACGATGTGCACCATTTGGTGAAATACAAACTTCAAAATCATTTCCAAAAAAATTATTTTTAGATTTTTTCTCATTCACATGTATTTCTAATTTTTGTTTGATAAATTGAATAGCATTAAAATATGGCTGGATTTTACTCTCGTTATCCCATTCTTGAAATTGTGAACTGCTTTGAGTCGTTGTTATAAAAAATATTAATAATGCTAAATATCTTGTCATCGTCAACATGATTTTTTTCATAATCTATGAATTCTCACTGTCATTAAAATTTTTAATTCGTTAATATTATTTTTAATAAATCTTAAAAATATTAGCAATAAAAGTGGTGATTAAAAATTGATGATTAAAGTCTAGGGGGGCTAGCAATCATGGCGGGTGAAAAAGGTGTAAGTTGGGATGCTGTTTCTTCATTTAACTTATCAACAAAATCAGGATTGGCTAAAATCTTTTTACCAAAATAAATCAAATCAGCTTGTTGAGATGTCAATGTTTGCTCTGCATGCTCAAGACTATAATTTCCACCAACAATTAACGTACCTTGATAATATTTTCGTAAAAATTCACTAGATTTAACTGGTAAAAATCCTCGTGTTTTATCATCGTCATCGCTGGATAGATGAACATAGGCCAAGGAAAGTTCTGATAATTTATTTAATAAATACGCATAAACATTTTGATCTTCAGAGGTTTCAAGAAGGCTTTCCATATTGGGCGGTGGCACAGGCGACAATCGAATGCCAACTTTTGAAAATCCACCAACTTTTTGCGCAACGGCTTCAATCACCTCAAGTAAAAAACGGCTCATGCCTTCTAGGTTTCTACCATAGCGATCAGTACGTTTATTGGTGCTGTAATGCAGAAATGAATCGAATAAATAGCCATTGGCGGCGTGAATTTCAACACCATCAAATTGACCAAGTCTAATGGCATAATCGGCTGCTTGTACAAAATAACCTTTAATCAAATCAAAATCTGCCATGTCCATGATATGAGGTGTTTCATAGGGAACTTGCAGGCGAGGCACAAGTTCTTTCAGAGGTTTGATACCTGATGGCGAGAGGGGCAAACGTCCTTGACGAAAAGAACTATGACCCATCATTCCAGCATGCCACAATTGGGCAAAAATCTTTGCCCCTTGCGTATGAACTTTATCCACAATTTGACACCAAGCCTTGGCTTGTTCGCTGGTGTAAATACCCGGTGTGTTAAAATACGCATTGGATTCATCACTAATACAAGTCGCCTCGGTGACAATCAAACCACAGCTTGAGCGATCTGTATAAAAATCGCACATATTTTGAGACGGCATTTGTTCGGGATCTGCTTGACAACGTGTCATGGGCGCCAACACAACCTTATTTTTCAAATTTAATTGTTGCGACGTGTAAGGGGATAACAAAGTATCAAAAGATGTCAACAGATTACGCTCGTTTATAAATTTGTTTGTATTTAGTATATCTCTTTGTGTTTGTTTATAAAATAGATTTGACCAAGTAAATTTTATTTAATTAAAGGATTGTACTGTTCAACCCTTTAATTTTGGATAATTTATCCTAATAGCATCTTGATATTTATTAAATAGGGTTGAGATTTATCTCGAGCTGATTCTTTAAAATATTCTTTTGATTGTCTCAAATAAGCTGATCTCTCTAAAATATCAATATGGGTCAAAGCATAGTTATAGTGAAGTTTGCCTAATTTATAAAAATATTTCATTGTATTTTCAGGATGAGACGAACGAAGTGCTTCAAAATAATTACAAGCTTGTCTATGAAAATCTATTTCTCTTTGCTCTGGATCAGTCAGATTTCTAAAGCTGTTTTTTAAAACAGCTTCGGCTTTATCAATGTAACAACCATCAATAGAATTATCATCCTTAGAAACTAAAAGAGCTTTTTGTAATAAATTAAGTATTTTTTGATCAAATTTTTCTTGGTTTTGAGCAAAACTTTTAAAACAAATCAAAAAATTTCGACAATCTTCAATTGTAGGGTTCTCAACACCAACCAGTTTTTCATAAACACTAACCGCTTTATTATAATGACCGCTTCTGTAATAAGATGTGGCAGCACGATGAAAATCACTTTTTGTTTTATAGGGATTTTGTAAAACTAAATCCCACCACAAACTGGCTTGCTTGTTATGTGCCTGCTCTGTCTCAAGAACAGCGGCATCACGCCATAGTTGAAGAATGGTTTTATTTGGATCTTCAAGATCAGTATCAGTTGCAAAACAAAAATTTGTTAAAAATAACATTGATAATAAAAATTTTTTATAGATGTACATTATAAATTCTTTACTGTTTATTTAATTTTTATTGTTATTTATAATATAATTATGGAAATTAAAACAGAATTTTATTTTGAATAAAAAGTATCGTCAATAAGCTGTTCAAAGGTATAAGGACAAGAAGAAGGAAGTATCTTTAAAATATTAAGAGTATCTTTTTTGATAATAGGTTTACTATCTGAAAAGCCTTCTATTATTATATCTAAAATTTGAGGTTTTAAGCTAGGATTATCTCGGATAAGTCGCTTTATCTTATTACGTTGATGTTCAATAGTTGATTCCTAACTGTTTCCTCGATAAACAGGCTGATATTGCCATTTCATGAGATGAGCAATAAGGAAAGAGAAACGATTAATAAGTTGATGTTTTTCGCTTCGTCCCCTATCTTCCAGTTCCTCGATTAAATAATCTACATCAACTTCATCCATCTTCTTATCTTTTAAAAATTGCGCTGTATGAAGTGCCCATCCATAGAAATCTTCGTCGTGCTCTGGGTATACGGACATGAGGTTACCTTTATACAAAATCTTACATATTTTTCAGCTTAATATTTGCTTACTTTAACATAGCAATGATGCTGATTTTACAAATTTTGCGATTTTTTTGATGAAGTTTTTGAAAAACCATAAATCATATAGAATTTATTTTCTTATTATCAAAAAATGTATTGTTTTTCCAAGGTTATATCTTAAAATAGGGCCTATCATTTTTTTAAGAGAGAAATCGTGGCTTCTAATCTATTCAAGCTTAAATCAGATTTTCAACCGGCTGGGGATCAACCCCAAGCCATTCAAGAACTTGTCAAAAGTCTGCAAGCTAATGAAAAAAATAATGTTTTATTGGGGGTAACTGGATCGGGTAAAACATTTACCATGGCCCACGTGATTCAAGAATTATCGCGACCCAGTCTTATTATGGCGCCCAACAAAACCTTGGCAGCACAACTTTATGGCGAGATGAAAGAATTTTTCCCCGACAATGCGGTGGAATATTTCGTCTCTTATTATGATTATTATCAACCAGAAGCCTATGTGCCGCGGTCCGACACTTTTATTGAAAAAGAAGCCACCATCAACGAAGAGTTGGATCGCATGCGTCACGCGGCCACCCGGGCGCTGCTTGAGCGAGACGATGTGATTATCGTCTCAAGTGTGTCGTGTCTTTACGGTATTGGCGCGGTAGAAGATTACGCTAAAATGACCATTCCCGTGATCAAAGGTGATAAGGTTCCGGTGCGTGAGCTGATTCAGGGGTTGGTCGAACTTCAATACAAACGCAACGACATCAGCTTTCATCGTGGCACTTTCCGGGTGACCGGTGATACGGTCGAGATTTTTCCGTCTCACTTAGAAGACCGGGCATGGCGACTTTCTTTCTTTGGTGATGATCTGGAAGAAATTCACGAGATTGATCCTTTGACAGGGGCCAAAATGAATCCTTTGGACAGCATCAGGATTTTCCCCAATAGCCACTATGTCACCGGCAAACCAACCATTCAACAAGCCATCAAATTAATCAAACAAGAACTTAAACAACGTTTGGAAGAATTTGAACGTGACAATAGATTGCTTGAGGCACAACGACTGAAGCAAAGAACCACCTTTGATTTGGAAATGCTTGAAGCCACAGGCATTTGTGCGGGTATTGAAAATTATTCGCGGTTTCTGACCGGACGTCCTCATGGCGCGCCGCCACCCACTTTGTTTGAATACTTGCCAGAAAATGCTTTGCTGATTGTGGATGAAAGCCATGTGGGTGTGCCTCAAATTAAAGGCATGTACCGAGGAGACGCCGCTCGCAAAATGACACTCACGGAACATGGTTTTCGTTTGCCATCTTGTCGTGACAACCGTCCCCTAAAATTTGAAGAATGGGATGTTATGCGTCCTCAAACCGTGTTTGTTTCCGCTACACCTAGTCCATGGGAATTAGAACAGACAGAAGGCGTCTTTGTTGAACAATTAATTCGTCCAACAGGTCTGACCGATCCTGTGTGTTTGGTCCGTCCTACACAACATCAAATTGACGATCTGATTGCAGAATGTTTGGAAACCGCCAAATGTGGCTATCGCACCCTTGTGACTACCTTGACCAAAAAAATGGCCGAAGCTTTGACCGAATATTTAATTGAAGCCGGGTTGAGGACACGGTATGTCCATTCGGATGTTGATACCCTTGAACGTATTGAAATCATCCGGGATCTTCGCCGCGGTATTTTTGACGTCTTGGTCGGTATTAACCTGTTGCGTGAGGGTTTAGATATTCCTGAATGTGCATTGGTTGCCATTCTGGATGCCGACAAAGAAGGTTTTTTAAGGTCTAAAACGTCCCTCGTTCAAACCATCGGACGTGCCGCGCGTAATGTCGATGGCCGTGCTATTTTATATGCCGATAAAATAACGGGATCAATGAAATTTGCTTTGGAAGAAACCCAGCGTCGCCGCGAGAAGCAACAAGCCTTTAATGTGGCCAACGGGATTACGCCTGAATCTGTTAAAAAGTCGATTAACAATGTTTTGTTCAGCGTTTATGAAAAAGACCATGTTACGATCGCTTTAGAAGACGATCCAACCCTCAATTTAGTGGGCAAAAAATTAAAAACTTACATGGCGGATCTTGAAAAACGTATGAAAGAGGCAGCAGGCAATTTAGAATTCGAAGAAGCCGCCAGATTACGTGATGAATACAAAATGCTTGAAGCCAAAGAATTGGGTATTACTTTGCCCACCGCTGATAAACCTTTTATCCCCCAAAAACCTTCAAAGAAAAGACAAAGATGATACCCTTTTTTCAAAAATCTGTTGTGTATGCTTTAGCAATTGTTTGTAGCCTTTATTCAGCTCAAGCTACTGATCCGGCAACCCATGGCATTTCCATGCATGGAAATTTAAAGTATGCTTCAGACTTTAAAAATTTTTCTTATGTCAATCCGGATGCCCCCAAAGGCGGTCGGATTAAATTTTCGGTCATGGGGACTTTTGACACCTTAAATCCTTTTGTATTAAAGGGAACGCCGCCCCCCGGTTTAAGTTTTTACAGCGAAACTTTGGTGTTTGAGACGCTCATGCGTCGATCTGCCGACGAGCCATTTTCACTCTATGGCTTGATTGCAGAATCTGCGGCGATGGCACCCGATCGTTCGTCTATTACATTTAATATCAACCCTCAAGCCAAATGGGCGGATGGAAAATCAATCACAGCCGATGACGTGATCTTTACCTATGAAACCTTAAAAGAAAAAGGACCGGCCAATATTCAGCTTTTTTACGGTAAAGTGGCAAAGGCTGAAAAACTTTCTGATCTCAGTGTCAAATTTACATTTAAGGTACAGCCCGATGGTAAATATGATTTGGAAGCCCCTCTCTTAATGGCCCTCATGACAGTCATGCCCAAACATTTTTTTGACGGCAAAGATTTTGAGAAAGTCGTCATGACACCCATTGTTGGATCAGGACCTTACAAAGTGGCTGATGTCAAACCGGGTCATTCCATTCGTTACCTGCGTCGCCCCGATCATTGGGCACGGGATTTGCCAATCAATCGCGGCCGGTTTAACTTTGACGAAGTCTTTTTTGAATATTACCGCAATAAGCAAGTCGAGTTTGAAGCGTTTAAAATTGGTCACGTTGATCTTGCTGCTGAATCAGATCCTAAAGTTTGGGCACGAGATTTTAATTTTCCAGCTATTCAAGATGGTCGTATTTTAAAAATTGACTATGAACATACACGTCCTGTCGGTCTTAATGGATTTGTTTTTAACCTACGTCGTGATATTTTTTCAGACATTCGGGTGCGTCAGGCTTTAACTTATGTATTTGGTTCTGAGACCCGTCATCGATCTTCAACTCATAACACTAAAGTTCGAACCGAAAGTTATTTCGCCAATACCTATTTGGCCAACACAGGCATTCCCCAAGGGGATGAATTGGCGTTGTTCGAGCCTTACCGAAAGGATCTACCTGCTGAGCTTTATCAAGAACCCTTTCATTTGCCTATAGCTAAAGATCCCACACAAAGTCGAGATAACTTAAAAAAAGCGATTGCTCTTTTAAAAGAAGCCGGTTGGCACATCAGAGATGGTGTTTTGCGTCACAAAGATTCCAACAAACCGTTTGAATTTGAAATTATTCTGTGTAAACCCAGTGATGAAAAGAAGGCGTTGGCTTTTATGCGTTCTTTAAAACATGTGGGAATTAAAGCCAAAATTCGGATGGTTGATGCGGCACAATTTGAAAATCGCATGGGCAACTTTGACTTTGACATGACAATTTGGTTTTGGGGACATACCTTCTCGCCGGGCACCGAACAACAATATTATTGGGGTAGTGCAGAAGCTGATAAACCTTTCAGTCGCAATGCCATCGGTATTAAATCAAAGACGATTGATGGTTTATGCCGCCAAGTTGCCAATGCCAAAGATTATGAAACTTTAAAAACATCTGTTCATGCCTTGGATCGCGCTTTACTATGGGGCTATTATACCATTCCTTTGTTTCATCACAATAAAACTTTTCTGGCGCATTGGGATAAATTTGGCTATCCTACAATAGATCCTCTGGTTGGTATTTACTTTACCAATTGGTGGTCAAAGGATGAATCGCATCAGCAAAAATAATAACGAGGCCCCTATGAGCGAGATCAAACCCCAACATCCCTTTCATTTGGTAAAACCTAGTCCTTGGCCCGCTGTTGGTTCAATGGCGGCTTTCCTCATGGTGGTTGGCTTGATTTTATATGTGCGCAAGCATGGCCCTATCGTGTTGAGTCTTGGCACAGGTTTGTTTGTCTTTACTCTTGTGGGATGGTGGCGCGATGTCATCCGCGAATCAAAAAGTGAACATACCCCTGAAGTCAAGAACGGGTTTCGCTATGGCATGGCTCTTTTCATTGCCTCAGAAGTCATGTTTTTTATGGCGTTCTTTTGGGCTTATTTTAATGCCAGCTTATTTCCCACAGAAGCCATCGGTCATGTCTGGCCGCCCAAAGGGATTCACACACTAGATCCTTTTGATTTGCCTTATCTAAACACCTTAATTCTGCTTTTATCCGGCACCACATTGACGTGGGCGCACCATGCGATGATTGAGGGTGACTATCAAGATATGAAACAAAAGCTTTTGTTTACGGTCTTGCTTGGATTTGCTTTTTTGGGTGTACAGGCTCACGAATATTCTCATGCCACATTTGCCTTCAAAGGGGGAATTTATCCCTCGACTTTTTATATGGCAACCGGTTTCCATGGCTTTCATGTTTTTGTAGGGGCCGTCTTCTTATTGGTCTGTTATTTCCGCGCACGTCTTGGTCATTTTACCGCCAAAGATCACTTTGGTTTTGAAGCCGCCGCTTGGTACTGGCATTTTGTCGATATTGTTTGGATCTTTTTGTTCATCAGTATTTATTGGTGGGGATCTTGATCATTAAAGGGCAATCAGCTACCACGCGTGTTCCTTTGATGATGACGATTATAGGTGTTTGCTTGCTGATTTTTTTGGGGACATGGCAGATATATCGTCTGCAATGGAAAGAAAATCTGATTCAAGTCTTTCACGATCGTTTGGCAACACCCCCACAAGATATAAAAAATTTACTTTCTTCCCAAACACCTGTGGTTGAATTCACATCGGTTCAAATCACCGGATCTTTTTTAAAAGATTTTAAGTTAAAATTACAAGGTCGCAGCCTCGATGGCCAAATTGGGTACCATTTGATTATGGCGATGAAACAGTCGAATGGTGTCATTATTTTAGTGGATCGTGGCTGGATACCGCTAGCTGAGACCTATAAAACAGTTAATCTATTGGCTGTCACATTAAAAGGATATACCCGTCCCAAGAGTGATCATAATTTTATGACACCGTCCAATCGTTATGATCGCGGTGAGATCTATCAGCTTGATCCTTTGGATATTGCCCAGCACGCGAATCTTAAAAATGTGGCACCTTTGTATGTGGTTGAAACGGGACCCGTTGTGAAAGGCATTTATCCATCACCGGCTCAGCCCGTTCTTCATCTCAGGAACAATCATCTTCAATATGCCATTATCTGGTACACGCTGGCTCTTGCCTTAATTGTTGTCTATATCTTGTTTCAACGACAAAGCCGCAAGATGATCAGATCATGATTTCAAAAAATTAATATCAATTACGTTTATTTATAGTGATTTATTATTTTTAATCTTTAAAACATCTGTACTTCTCCACAAAATTTACCTGTTTTAATGTGACGAAAAATATATAACATAGGGCAATCTCCCCAATCCCAATATGGTTTTCCATAGTCATCAATTTGCAAGATAAATTCATATTCTTCAGATAATTGTGAGGATTGTATCCAAGATGGCCATCCTGAAATTTTGCTTTCCATATGACATTTATAGGGATTTGGTTGACTTTCATCGCTATATTTTTCAATCAAATATTCACTTACCCCAGGTGGAAAATCATCTGATGGATAATCTTCAAAAACGTCAAATTTTAATTGATTTGTTTCATAAATCACATCATTTGGTTTTGTTATAAGTGAAAGCTTTTGTTCATGGGTATAGGCTCTAATACAAAGAGTCGTTTGATCTTCATCACAATAATCATTATAACCTTCGGGATGCATAAAAATCATAAGATAGGCTATATCTTTTAAAAAATTAGGAACCTCTGGCAGATCTTTTAAACGTAATTGTATAAGTGGCGATAAATATGTTCCTTGGTGCTGAGGCCAAATTTCGCCTTCTTGACATAATTTAATATCTCCTGTGAAAGAGCCATCAAAATTTTTTAAAATTTTGTCTATAGTATTTATCGGTTGTTTGTGAACAATAAATGCTTGTTTTTTGAATTCTTTAAGAACAGTGTTAATATTTGAATGTATGTCTTAATCAAAATCAAGATATTTTGTGATTATTTTATAATCATTGGAAATAGTATTTAAATCTTTTATATCTTCGTACTTTTTTCTTTCTGGATAAGTTTCTTTCTTTATAAGATTACCTTCTACATCATAATATTTTTCACTTAATAATGTCCCCATATCCCATTGATTTTCTTCTTTTAATATTCCATTGTCATACCATTTACGACTAATACCATTAAGAAGATCTCTCCAATAATAGTCTTCTTCAACTTGTTTGCCCTCTAAATTCCAATGACGATTATAGCCATGCACAGATCCTTTATGAAGAACTTGTTCCCATTTTGTTTTGCCATCAGGCCAAGTTATCTTCCATATACCATGATATTGATTATTTAATTTTCTAAAATATCCTTTTGCATCATCATCATAATCCATTATTTCAATTGATTGAGTCATCTGTACTTTCAATAAAATTTAAATTTGTTTCAGAATTAATAAATACCATACAGAAATTGTAACTTAAAATTCAAGAAATTATTTTGACTTGTACTGATTATTGTGAAGATAAAAATTATTTTTGACTTTAAAATTTGTTTTTTTGATGTCATTTTTGAACAAAATATAAGTCAAAATATTAAACATTGAATTTGGGTATTAAATTGCGTATATTTTTGATGAAATCTTTGTATGTGTCTTGGACATGCTTAAAGATCTAGTAAAGGACAAAATAGATGCAAATTCTTGCAAACAATCCTCAATCATCTTCTACACTAATTAAAAATGTTACACGTGAAACATTTCATAAAGATGTGATCGAAGGATCTAAAACTCAGGGTGTTTTGGTCGATTTTTGGGCACCTTGGTGTGCGTCTTGTCGTCAACTGACGCCTTTGTTAGAAAAACTGGTTCGCGAAAGTCAAAATCGATTTGTCTTAGCCAAGATAAATATCGATGAGCAACCTGAAATTGCACAACAAATGCGTGTTCAAGCCTTGCCAACGGTAATTGCTTTTGTGGCAGGTGTGCCTGTTGATGGGTTTGTAGAAAGCTTAACCCCCAGTGAGCTGAAAGCTTTTTTTGAGCGTGTTAAAGTTCATTTGCCTTTGTCTTTAGAAGATTATCTTAAAGAAGCCTATAAAAGGCTTGATCAAAAAGAAATCACAAGTGCTCTAGAAATTTTCACTCATATTTTGATGCAAGACTCTGAAAATGTATCGGCATTGATTGGTATGAGCCGTTGTTATCTTGGGCAAAAAGATTTACAAAAAGCCAAAGCCTACCAAAATTTAATTTCTCAGAGTGTCCAAAATCAAGCCGATGTAATTACATTAAAAAAAGCGATCGATTTGGTGGAAGCAGGTCAAAAGATAGGTGATTTACAATTTCTTCGTGATGATCTTCTACAAAATCCAACAAATGTCGATCAAAGAATTGATTTGGCCAAGGGTTTATTTGGTCAAGGTGATGCGGCTGAAGCCATTGACGAACTTTTCAAAGTTTTAAGCCAAAAAGATCCTGTCATTTTTACAAAAGCTAAAGCTGAACTCATGAATTTTCTTGACATTCTTGGTTTTTCTCACTCTCTTACGATGGCGGCACGTAAACGTTTATCCAGGATACTTTTTACATGACACTTGATTCGATGCTTTCTGGTCTTCAAGACCTTCCAACTGAAATTCCAATTTTTGATTTATCAAGCATGGTTTTGCTACCGCGCGCTCATTTACCCATTGCCATTGAAAATGAGAAATTTGCAGAACTGGTGGATGATGCTTTTAAGAAAGATCGTTTGGTCGGTGTGGTTCAAAAAGTTCCTCAATCTACCAAACATGATAAAATTTTCCCCTTGGGATGTTTGGGTAAAATTACAACCTTTACTGAAAGTGAAACCGGTAAAGCACTCATCATTGTCTCTGGTCTGATGCGGTTTACAATTGTTAAAGAACTTAAATCCAAAAAAAATTATCGTCGGGTAAAAGTCTCTTATGATGATTATACCTATGATAGTATACCGGAACAGCATCCAATCTTTGAACGTGAAAACCTTTTATTGTTGTTGCGGGAATATTTATCTTTGTTCAATATATCTGCCAATTGGGATGAAATTAATGCCGCGTCCGATGAACGTTTGATTACGTCTTTAACCATGGTTTGCCCTTTTGAGCCGCGGGAAAAGCAAGCTTTACTTGAAAGTCCAAATCTTTTGCAACGTTGTCGTATGATGACGGCCCTGATTGAAAAAGCTTATTTAAAAGGTGTTGGTGCCACATGGGTAACACATTGAAAGGAAATTTATTATGACCAATGGGTTAAAAGCAGTTGATCCAAAATTACTTGAAATATTAATCTGCCCGGTCACGCGGGGACCTTTAAGATACGATGTTGAAGCTCAAGAACTGATCAGCGATCAAGCTAAACTTGCGTATCCCATCCGTGATGGTATTCCCATTTTGCTTGCTGAATCAGCGCGCAAAATTGACGAGGAAATTTTTTTACCTAAATAATATTGTACCACTTAGAAAATAGGATGCCTTTAAAAAATGGCTCTTTTAAATATTTTAAAAATTCCTAATCCACGGCTTAAAATTAAAGCAAAACCTGTTGAACATGTGGATGATGCCATTCGTTCTTTTTTAAACGATATGGTTGAGACCATGTATGCCAACGACGGTGTGGGATTGGCAGCAACCCAGGTGGGCGTTGATAAGCGTATTATTGTCATCGACGCGGCGGCAGATGAAGAATCGGACCGACGGGAGCTGATGAAGTTTATCAATCCTGAAATTTTATGGCGTTCTGATGATGTTGAGTTCATGATGGAAGGCTGTTTATCGGTGCCGGAACAATACGGTGAAGTTAAACGATCTTTGACCTTAAAAATTCGTTATATGAACGAGTACAATGAAATCATTGAACGTGAGGCCTCAGGTTTTCTGGCTCATGCCTTTCAGCACGAAATTGATCATTTAAATGGTGTTTTGTTTATAGATCATCTTTCGTCATTGAAACGACAGCTTATCTTACGCAAAGCTGCCAAAAGTCATAAGCAACCAAAGTTATAAATGTCAAAATCAAAAATTGTCTTTATGGGTACACCTGAATTTGCGGTCCCCAGTCTGCAGAAATTGATTGAAGCAGATTTTGATATCAGGGCGGTTTACACTCAACCACCGCGTCCGGCGGGGCGTGGTCACAATGTGCAATATTCGCCGGTTCATCTTTTTGCTTTAGCCCATAATTTAACTGTTTTAACACCATTAACTTTGAAAGAGACTCAAACACAAGAAGACTTTAAACATCATGATTGTGATTTTGCGGTGGTCGCGGCTTATGGTTTAATTTTGCCTCGTGCCATTCTTGACATGCCCAAACGAGGGTGCATTAATATTCATGGATCGATTCTGCCGAGCTGGCGGGGAGCAGCACCCATTCAACGTGCAATTTTGGCAGGAGATACTACAACAGGTGTGACCATGATGCATATGGATGAAGGCTTAGACACAGGTGATATTTTATTAGAAAAAACAGTCCCTATTACTTCTGAGACGACCTCAAGTTCTTTATATAAGCAGCTAGCACACTTAGGTGCTGATCATCTGGAAATGACATTACAAGGACTTAAGGATGAAACTTTGGTGGCACGTCCTCAGTCTCAAGAAGGTGTGACCCATGCAGCCAAAATTAGTAAACAGGAAGCCCTCTTAGATTGGCGTAAAACAGCGCAACATCTCGCCTGTCAAATTCGTGCCTTTGATGTGTGGCCTGGATCTTTCTTTGAACACCAGGGACAAAAGATTAAAGTTCTCAAAGCGGTTTGGGAACCATTACCGGTCATGGTCGATCCTGTGCCTCTTCCGGGTCAGATTTTGGACGCGGCCCTTTTAATTGCCTGCGGTGAAGGTGCCCTGCGGTTGATTGAGCTTCAACGGCCTGGCAAATCGCCTTGTCACGTTAAAGATTTTTTAAATGGCACACCTATGGCTGTGGGTCTGCAACTTTCTTTGCCTGATGCCGCGTTATAAAATTACGATTGAATATGACGGCACGCCTTTTGTGGGTTGGCAATGGCAGGCCAATGGAATGTCAATTCAACAGGTGCTGCAACAAGCTCTCGAAAAATTTATCCGCGCGCCGGTTTTGGTTGAAGGCGCCGGTCGCACCGATGCTGGAGTGCATGCCTGTGGTCAAGTGGCGCATTTTGACCTCAATTATGCCCATGATCCTTTAAAAATTATGTCGGCCTTAAATTTTTTTATGCGTCCTCATTCGGTGGCAATTATAAATTGTCTTCAAGTGTCTGAAGAGTTTCATGCTCGTTTTTCAGCCCGCTGGCGCCGTTATCGCTATGTTATTTTAAACCGTAAAGCACCGCCGGTTTTAGAACAAAATCGGGTGTGGTGGGTACCTAAATCTTTAAATGCTCAAAAAATGCACGAGGCGGCCCAATTATTAATTGGACAACATGATTTTACCACCTTTCGCGCCACCAGCTGTCAAGCAGCATCAGCCATGAAAACCATTGATTTTTGTCAAGTAACTCAACATGACACTCAAATTTGGCTTGATATCCAGGCACGTTCTTTTTTGCATCATCAAGTGCGCAATATTATGGGTGCCTTAAAATGGGTTGGGGAAGGGAAGTGGAATTTAGATGACTTACAAACCGCGTTGGACACCAGACTTCGCTCAGCTGGGGGACCCACCGCTCCTGCCGCAGGCCTTTATTTTATAGACGTTGGTTATGAGGAAGAATATAAAAATTATTCCTGAATGTTTTATTATTTTTTTTGCTTAAATTCATCCCAACCTGGATGATCTTCAAAAAAATGATAATTTCGATGGGCACTATCGCTTAAAAGATCTTCCATTTGTTGGGATATTTGTGCTGTTTTCTGGTATAATTCAATTTTAAATTTTGATTTTTCAATCATTTGTTGAAAAAAGTTAATTTCAGTTTCGGCTGCTTTTGGTTCTTTCTGGCGCAACATGATATGCGAAGCTCGATCTTGATGCTTACGGGCTTCAAACAGGTGTTTCATTAATAAATCCTGGTCTGATTCTTCTTGTTTATTCAAGGTAGAGATCAAAGAATTGAAATATGAAATCTTTTTTTTATGATCTTCTGCCATAGAATTTTGAAACAAGCTGTGATCTTTTGATATTTTGTATACATCTAGCTGTGTTTGATAATGCTGTAAGAGCCTCTGTTCTAAATCCTGCAGTTGCTGATTTGCCTTTGGCCATGAGGTTTGTTCTGGATTTAAAATGACCATAAGTTGATCTGAATTATTTATATTATCCAAGCTAATGCCAAAAATCGTAAAGCTTAAATAAGTGATTTCCTTATGTTCATAAGCTTTGATTTTATAACTTTTTTTACACTCTTGTCTTAATTCATCATTTCCGAGTTTTAATCCATCCATCATAAAATCGGAACGTGCAAATGCCTGAATGACTTTTAAACATTCTTTTGTAAAATCCTTTAGTTCTTGATTTAAAGAATTTAAATAAGAAATCGCAATTTCTTTTTGTGTTAGAGATATTTGAGAATTTCTAACCTCTATCAAGCCAAATATCGGCTTTAATAGTTCTTTTTGAGAAAGTGTTGTTTGGTTTAACTCCTCTTGAATTTTAAAAAAATCAAAACTTTCCTGTATTTGTTTTTTTAGTCCATGAAACTTAATACTATAATTAGAGCTGATGCTCTTTATTTCTTCAGATGAAACAAATGCTTTCTCAAGTTTAGTTCCTAAAAAACTTTTTACTTCATCGTATCTATATTTATTTTTTTCATCTTTTAAATAATTTAACATGTATTCAATAGAATCTATTTGATCTCTTCTATCAGTAAGGCTGAATTTATCTATTAAACCAAGGGTACTTTTAGCTTGTTTAAGACCTTGATAGGATGACTTTTTATACCATTTGTAAGCTTCTCGTTCATCACGCTCTATCCCAATCTCTCTCATGAAAAGATGACCCAAATTATATTGTGCCAATCCTGATGCCTGATCTTGCTGACCTCGCGCACGGGCTTCTTCAATAAATTCTGGAAAAAGATCTTGTTTATTAGCTCGCAAAATTAGTGCAATCCAATAATCAAAATCTTTATATTTAAAATCAATAGATTTTGCAAAAATTTTAAGCTGAGGATCGGTCAGAAGGTCTGCTTTTATAAAGGGCAGCTTTTCTATATCTTTTAATTGATCAATCATGGAAGTCACAGCAGATATAGAGGACATGGTTCTTTGAGAATTCGGATAAGTTTGTTCAAATTTCTCCTCTAAATATGGAAAAAAATAACGATTAAATTCTTGGGCCGAACTCGCTTTCATATCAGGTATGAATAAAAAATGAGATAATATAATAAGAGAAAGATAATTTTTTTGCATCAATTGGGCCTTATATTTATATCGTTATACAATGTGCAAGTTTACGTAAAATTGAAAAAAACATAGAAATCTACTTTAGATAAAGTTTTCAAAGACTTATTCAAAGAGAAAATATGATATTCATATCAAAGATCTTATCAACTTGATCTCTGATCGTATAGAAAAAATGTACTGAGAAGTAGTAAAAATCGTCATGTTAAGACATCGAGAGTTCACGTTTTTTTTATTGAACTTCCGCTCATAAAAAACTTAAGAGCAAAAAATTGATCAAAATATTTTTTAATTAAACGTCTTATATATTCTTTAATCCATAATTTGTACTAAAAGTCATTAGATTATATTTTAAGGTCAGGCTTTCTAAAACAGTTCTGAGCAATTTATGATAGCCTTCAAAAAGAGGAATAGTAAAAACACTAAGTTGACTATCGAGGGTATATATAGCTGAATAAGGTTATGTTTTGTCATTAGAGGAATATTAAAATATTGGTTTGCCTAACGAAAAGAGAATTGTGTATGTCAAAACATAATCACATTCAACTATAGCGTTCCTAGCAAGGAAGACTGAGGTATTCCTCTCTCTCCCAACAAAAATAAGAAAGCCAAATTGAATTTGGCATCTACATCATTATCTTTAAAGGCTTTATCTTGGAGATCTTTAAATTCTTCAAAACTTATAGGCAAAGATGGGACAAGAAGTTGTTGAAGACAAGAGACGTCTTCTCCTTTTTGACGATGGTTGAATATTGTGGCTTTATTAAGACATAGGAGAGCATGATAGGGATGAGGTTTAATAAATCCCTGACCTGTCGTAAATAGTTGATGGAGCTGAAGAAGATATTTTTCATCTGCCCTCGCAAGCCCTTGGGAAAGTTCAACAGCCTGGCTTAGGATTTCTCCTACTGTCAGAAAATTATTTGTTGTTTTGTGAGTTGCTGGCAAAGATAAAAGCTCAGAAAAATTAAGATTATTTATTTGTTGATTGTCTTTTTCTTTGGAAGATTCAAAGATTGTCCCTAAATCATCTATAAAATTAACCGGAGTCCGTGTATCAAAAGCATTTGAGGCCATAAGATTGTAAACTTGAGCTTTTTCAAAATCCAACTTGATATCAATGCCAGGGATGTTTTCTGTATAAAGTTTTGTCAACCATGAGCAGGCTTGTTGATACCCATAATGAGCAGCCTCATTCATTTGCTCTATGGCTTGTTGAATAATATGATCCTTTTTAATTTCTGATGATGTTCCAGCAAGGCAGAAATAAATCAAACTTTTTTTATAGAGAGCTTCAGAATCACCCAGTTTCAAATCAAGTTCTAATTGTTTAATAAGTTCAAAGAATTTTTTACCTTTTTCAAAATCAAAATATGATTTGTTTCTTGAATATCTATAAATGCTCCAAATATATTGAATATCAGGAGAGGCGTCTTTTAGATATTCTGCAATTTTTATCTGAACGTCGGATGTGTCTTGATTTAAAGCTAAAGGCTGACCGAGAAAATTTTGAGATGGTTTGAGAGGTGTTGTTGAGGACGTTGTTAAAGAAAAAACAAGCTCAAGATTATCTTCAGGTAAATTTTTATTTTCTTCGACATTACCTGTTTTTAGTCTTTTGGCCTCGGGTTCTTTTCCTTCTTCTCGAGGTCTTTTAAGAAAATTTTGTTTTAATGAATTTAAATATTTCTTTAAAAAATTCTTCGCTTTTTTGCTTCCTTTCGCCTCAGCTCTTGTAAGATATTTCAGGCCTTCTTCTTCATTGCTTTCAAAATCATTAATTCCGCGCAGATAATTTATTCCCAATTCAAAAAGCGCTGGAATATAATCTTCTTCAGCCGATTGAATAAGATAAAGTCTGGCATTTTCTAAGGATGTAAATTTTTTTGCTAATTCAGGATATTCTTTAAAATATTTCCAAATTTTATAAAGAATTTCTCTTTTGTCGGATCTATCTGGTTCTTTTAGTAGCTGTGGAAAATTATTAAGTAAGTTCAGAGCTTTCGTTATTTCTTCCTCTAATTGCGGTAATTTTTCTCTGGCATCCAAATAACCATGTGCTGCGGCTTCTCTGTAATGTGTAATAGCTTTTTCTTTGTCTTGGGAAATTCCTTTCAAGCCACAATCGTAAATATTTCCCAACATAAAATGAGCAGGAATAAATTTTTGGTCGGCGGCTAATTTTAAATATTTTAATCTTTTAACGGGATTTACGCCTATATCTTCCCGACCTTCAAAATAAATTTTACCCATTTCAAATTTTGCTCTTGTATTATCTTGCTCATATTTAGCTTTAGATAAGAGGGCATAGACATAAGTTAGGGGGGGTTCTACATCCATTTCATCATTTTCAAAGTACTTAAATTCATCAAGCTGCTTTAAAATTTCTACCCAATTTTTAACAATATAAGAAGCTTGTGGATCTCCATAGCGAGAAGCCATATCAAAATATTGATAAGATTTTTCTCTATCTTGCGGTATGGTTTTAAATCCTTGCTGATAAATTTCAGCCAATTTATAAGCGGCATGGGGATGACCTAAGTTTGCAGCCCCTTCCAGGTTATCTAATGCTTTTTGAAAATCTTCAGAAGTTGATAAATTATTTTTAAAATACTTTTTCCCTGAAATATAAAGAGATTCAGAATTTTCTTGTGATGAAAAATATAGATCATCCAACAAATTTGAAGCTAGCGCCTTATTTTCCATTATCAAAGATGATACACCAAGCAATAGAGACGCTGTTAATGATCTGATTTGAGTTAAATATCTAAACATTATCTATTTCTTCCAAAAATTTATTTAGAAAAATTCATATTTTTTAACCATTTTGTCAACAAAAATATAATTATTTTTAATGATAATTTTATCTAGAACCAAAGAGATAAGGTCAAGAATCTAAGATGAATGTTCCTATTAATCCTATTAAAATTAAGATAGCTATAGGGCTTAGTATCATCCAAACGCTTGGTTTGTAAGATAAAGATCCTTGTTGAATTTTTTTAATGATTTTTTTGACATAAAATAAATTGGCATAACATCCAAATATAATTCGATATCCTATAGAAATAGCAGATACAAATAGATTTACTGAGCTTGCTGAATCATCAAAAGCGGAATTATTTTTTGAAATATTTATTAAAAAATAAAATATCATATATAGAATTTCAATAAAAAATAAACTATAAATTCTTCTATAATTTCCCCAGTAAGAGCCCATAAAAAAAGCACACCAGTTCCAACCCAAAAACTTTTTTCCTTGTTCATAGAGTGCAAATTTTTTGAGATAATAAGCCGTTGATTCGCGAAAAGACTCAGATGTTTCATCTGGAAATTTAATTTGATTGAAAAAAGCTAAATCTTTATCTGACCAATTGTTGGCTTTAAAAATCATTTCTTCTGTGACTTTATCTCGTTCTATCACTATATTCGTCATGATGTATCTTTCTTAAAATAAAATTTGATACTTTTTGCCTTAAAAGCTAAATATTATGCAAATTTATTCTAGATGTAAGCCATATTTTTAATATGTAGTTAAATATTAATAAAAATTGATTATTTTTAAGACAATTATAAATAAAATATAATTTTTTATATAAGTAATTTATAATTTAATTGACATTAATTAAAATATAAATTACTTATTTTGATAAAAATTTTGACAATTTAAAAAAAATAATGTATTATATATTATTGTCAAATATATATTAAAGGTTAAGTTATGAAAAAATATTTAAAATTACTCTTAACAACAGTTTCTTTTACTTTTTTAGCTAATAAAGTAATTTCAACAGATCTATATATAGATCAATATACGATAAATAGTCAACTTTCTCAACTTTTAGAAGATGGTGCTTCATTATATGGTTTTCAAGGTAAGACTTTAGTTGAAACTCCTAAATACAAAGGATTTTCAAATCTTTATCCTGAAGGTCAATATCCTAAAATACCAAGAATCCATTCTTATAATCACAATCCAGAATATACTTATTTAAGTTTAGAAATTCCCAGTATTATTAAAAATCAAGTGTCAAACGATGTTTTAAATCAAATTTTTCCTAATATTAACAGAGAAAATATCAATGTTTTTTTTCTTGCTCAAAATATTGATTTTGGACAAGAACAAATTACACTAAGACCTCATTATTATATTGATGATGCTATTGAAAAAAATGATTTTAGTTACAGTTCAAATAAAAATATTTCTGCTGCTATTTTTAATTTAGATTCAAAATCAAATCTTATTTTAGAAAATTTACCTGAAGGTAATTTTTATAAGAATAATATTAGCACCCATCCAGGACAAGATCCTTATGGAAACCCCAGCCTTGTAGCATCTGGTAGTGATTTTAGAATTACAGGTTATAACAGAGAAGTAGGGGCTTTATTTTGTTCTTTAGTTTTATATAATGATGAAAATATATCTCAAAGTAAGGGAGCATTAACTTTTCATCTTATTCCACCCCTTGAAAGAGGTGAGATGGTTAATCAAGATTTTCAAGACTTGATCACAAATGGAAATGTAAGAAAATTATATGATAAAATTTTTTCTGAAATTGACACAAATACATTTGAAAAAGCATTAGAGAAAATGTTGTCTAAAATGAATCTTAAAGAAGTTTTTGTCGAAGATTATACCAGTCTATATTACAAAAATCATTTATTGCCAGAAATTCAAAAATATTTTTCAGAAAATGGATTGTCTTTGGGACCTCTTTGGTATGATTTTAATGCTTTAGAAATTTCAGATTTTGCCAAAAGTATGAAAGAAGATTTTTATCATCCAGAGACGCTTTTGAAAAATGCAGGATTTGATCTAAGAATTTTAGATAATCTACCTGTTTGGAATCCTTTAGATGATTATGTTGGTCGCTATTATAAGCAACATCTATTACCAGGAATTCAAAAACATTTTTCAGAAAATGGATTGTCTTTGGGACCTCTTTGGTATGATTTTAATGCTTTAGAAATTTCAGATTTTGCCACAAATATGGGAAAAGGTTTCTATAATCCAGAAACGCTTTTGAAAAATGCAGGATTTGATTTAAGAATTTTAGATAATCTACCTGTTTGGAATCCTTTAGATGATTATGTTGGTCGCTATTATAAGCAACATCTATTGCCAGGAATTCAAAACCATTTTTCAGAAAATGGATTGTCTTTGGGACCTCTTTGGTATAATTACGAGGCTTTAAAAGTGTCTGAGTTTGCCACAAATATGGGAAGAGATTTCTATAATCCAGAAACGCTTTTGAAAAATGCAGGATTTGATTTGAAAATTTTAGATAATCTACCTGTTTTAAAAACAACAATGTAATATAGTTTTACATATTTAACTTATCTTATCTAAAATAAGGGTTTATATAAAGTAAGAATTTTTATCTTAAAAGATTTATTAAAATTACTTATTTAATGTAAACCCTTGATCATATCAAATAATGATTTTTTATGATGTTACTTAAATCTAATAAATTAAATTTTTACATAGTTTGCTGTGATTTTTAAATTTGTTAATCGAAATTAAATCATTTTATTAAAATCTTTTTCTGCAACATTTTATTAAATATGAGACAATTGCGAATTCGGTAACCTAATGCGAGTCATACAATGCGATGTTCAGCCTATTGTTCAGCAAGTTCTTATAATATCCAACGGTTGGTTGATCAACTTAATTCCTTTTCTCCTATTTTGATTCATGAGGGTTCCTATCATTTAAAAGATGAAGCAAGCGATATTTTCTTGTTTGCTTTTGGTGTTGTGATTTTTTGGCATGTCAGCGAGAGCCAGGAAAAGAAATTTTTAAATCAAATTCGCCCCTATGAGCATGAATCTTTGGCTATCATGGAATCTGATTATTTCTCATTTGAATATGGAAAATCACCAAATATGCATCAAGATCATATTTGTTTGAATAGTGAACAAGATTTCCTTGAAAAATTCACCATCTCTCAAGGCTTAGCGCAATCTATAAAACTAGCTTCTTTTGAATCCCGTATTGAAAAAGTGATTGGTGAAGTTAAAGAAATTACCGATGCGTTGGTACAAAAAGGAATCGTTCCTTTATCTCAACGCCAAATAAGCCGTAAGATTGGCTTGCTTTTTTCAGAGCGCAGCTCAATTAACTTACATTCTGATTTTTTAAATCCCCCTGATTTTTTTTGGGACAATCCTGAACTTGAGCCTCTGTATCAAATGGTTGCCAAAGACGTGACCATACGGTCTCGCACACAAACTTTGAACCGAAAATTGGATATTATGCACGATCTGTATCAAATCCTGAGCGATACCCTGAATCACCGACATAGTACAAAATTAGAATGGATTATTATTGTTTTAATTATGATTGAAGTTGTTTTGGCTTTAGCAACTAAATTTGAATTATTCCCAAAATAACTTTTTGATAAGAATCAATTCTTTATAAAAATATATTTACTATAATTTCCTGTTTATTTACAAAGTAATGCTCGTTGTATATATTTATGAGGGAACAAATAAAATAAAACATAAACAGGAAAAATAAAATGCCAATGATCACCACCAAAGATAACACGCAAATTTATTATAAAGATTGGGGTCAAGGAGACGCCATTGTATTTTCGCACGGCTGGCCATTAAGTGCTGATGCTTGGGACGCGCAAATGTTATTTTTGGGCGAACACGGATATCGAGTCATTGCACACGATCGTCGCGGCCATGGCCGGTCAAGTCAGCCTTGGGATGGTCACAACATGGACACATATGCTGATGATTTGGCGTCTTTGTTGGAACAGTTGAATTTGACAAATGTGACCCTTGTGGGCCATTCAGCAGGTGGAGGTGAAATTGTACGCTATATCCGTCGTCATGGCGAAAGTCGTTTGAAGAAAATTGTGTTGATTGGTGCGGTGCCGCCACTGATGTTAAAGACGCCTGCCAATCCTGATGGACTTGAGATGGATGTGTTTGATGATATGCGCGACCAACTGAGGAAGAATCGCCCTCAATTTTATCAAGATTTTTCTCTCTCATTTTTTAATTATGACAAATTTTTAGCCGAGAAATCTCAAGGTGTTCTGGATTCTTTCTGGATGCAAGGAATGATGGGATCCATTAAGGCGCAATACGATGGTATTCGTGCTTTTTCTGAAACAGATTTTACCGAAGATTTGAAGAAAATTACGGTTCCCACTTTATTTCTTCATGGGGATGATGATCAAACTGTGCCTATAAAAGATTCCGCTGAACGTGCTTCAAAATTAGTTAAAAATTCAATTCTTGAGGCGTACTCTGGTGCCTCTCATGGTATGTGTGTGACCCATGCGGAACAGGTCAATGCAGATTTGTTGGCTTTTATAAAATCAAATAAAGTCAGTCCCAAAATTTAAAATATTTTAAATAAACTTTAATTTCAATAAGATATGCTTTAGATTTAAAATCTTAAGCATATTTTTTAACTTAAAAAGGGAATTACTCATGAATTTAAGACATAAAATTATCACAATTGTTTATTCCACTTTGATCTTGTCGGGACAATTATGGGCCACCACGAATATACCTGAAGTTGATGAGGTTAAAGATAATAAAAATAATTATACTCAAGTAATTACAGATATAAATCAACAAATGTCAGTTATACAAAATCTTGAAGTACAAGAAAACTTAAAAAAACTTCGTACAATTCCAGAAAAATTATTAGAAAATGAAAAAAAACAAGAGATTTTGTCAGAATTATTAAAACAATCAAAAAGTGATAAAGATAATAATGAATCAAAATTCTCTCAAAATAAAACTGAAAGTATTCAATGGTGTAATCCTGTCATCTTACCTCAAAACGATAAATTAACTTTAATTGAAAATATTGAGATAGAAAAAAAGAACATTAAAAACGTATCAGCCTCTGTAAATTCAATCATGAGGCAAACGCAACATCCTCTGGCTTTAGAACTATTAAAAACTTTGACAAATGTTCTTGATTCATTGGAAACACATTCTGATCAAAAAGCCTCTCACATAAATCAACAACAAGAGGTAAAGAAAAATTTATCAGATGAAATTAGAAACACACAAGATAAAATTGTCAAACAAAAAGAATTTTTAGAAAATCAACAACAGGAAATAAAATCAGAAATAGAGCATGCAAATATTGCAATAACAGATTTTCAACAACAAATAAAATCGTCTGAAGAAAAATTATCAACTGAAAAATA
The DNA here is from genome assembly GCA_050954885.1 of Janthinobacterium lividum. Classification (GTDB taxonomy): domain Bacteria; phylum Pseudomonadota; class Alphaproteobacteria; order Caedimonadales; family Caedimonadaceae; genus JBPBPI01. The sequence continues at coordinate 49,253 of JBPBPI010000098.1, forward strand.
TATGCAGAAACTGAATTCCATCAAAGAACAGCTTCAGTCAATTTATAATGAAAATGAGTCGCGTTTAAGTGAAATGGCTAAATTTACGGCTGATCTTGAGAAAATAAGCAATTAAAGTTTTATATATTAGATTTTTTTCTTGAGAGAATATCTTTCTCTCAAGAGACTGAGGCATACTATTGATGTCCTTAAAATTTAAACCATATTTTTAAACTGAAAAAAGGAATTACTCATGAATTTAAGATATAAAATCATTACAATTGTTTATTCCACTTTGATCTTGTCGGGACAATTATGGGCCACCACGAATATACCTGAAGTTGATGAGGTTAAAGATAATAAAAACATGCGTCTTCCAAATATGGCAGAGATGAAGCAACAAAGTGAAGAGCGAGATAGAGAGGATGAAATTTTCTTTAATTCTATAAAAGAGAAAATACGAGAAAATCAACCTGACCTAACGCCGTGCAAAATCATAGGCATGGTTATGGAAAGAGGGTTGGATCAACTATCTACACGTATAAATCAAGACATATATCATGATACTATTGCTGCAATAAATAAGGAAATATCAAAAACTCAAGATCCTGAGGCATATAAAAATCAAAAAAAATATCATGATACTATTGCTGCAATAAATAAGGAAATATCAAAAACTCAAGATCCTAAGGCACGTAAAAATCAAAAAAGATATTATAATACTATTGTTGCCTTAAATAAGGAAATATTAAAAACTCAAGATCCTGAGGCACAAGAAGATTTAAAAAAAACGTATGCTTCTTATGAAAATAGTAAAGAAGTAACAACAGAGAGTATAGAAAGATTCTCAATTCTTATGAATCAAAGAGGAATAAATAGAGAACGAATAAAATTTTTAAAAGATCAGCAACAAAAAATAGAAACAGATCTAGAAAAAATGGAAGAACAAAAGAGAGATTATCTACAATATAGAGAAAAACATCCTGAAATATCACCAATCGATGCTGAATCTATTATTGAATCTAAAGATTCAATCATAAAAATGTCGCAATCACATTATAAGAAAAATCAGTTAAGCTTAGATAAGATAGTCAATAAAACAGATGATGAGATAATCAATGAGAGAATTGAATTAGATGCTAAGCTTAAAAAAACAATGGCGAAATTAAAATTATGATTTTTTACCAAGTCGTTGACGCATACCACTGATGTCTTTAAAACCACAAGGAACAATGGACAAGAAAAGTCGATCTTCTTTAATCGGCGGTTCTGAATGGAGAGCCGCCGTGGTTAAATTACCAACCTTGAAGATCATGCCTTGGCCTGAGGGAAGAGAAATAATTTGAGACTTTTGAATCATTTGACTTAAGAAGATTTTTTCCTCCTGTTCATAAAGTCTATTTTTCTCATCTTGAATTTGTTCTTCCGTCATAGTGTTTTGTTGAAGAGATTGATCAAACTGCGTGCGAATCTTTTGCCAACTCTCTGATGTAAAGTCCGTAAACTTTTGACGCTCATCGAATGAAAGCGGATAAAATAAAGTACTTGGTCCCTTAAATACTATAGCAAATTTAAGTTGCGTACCGTCGAACGATTCATAATAACACCCATCCATATGCCATCTTGGTTGATCAAAAGCAGTCGTTTCTTTAAAGGCTCTTAAACACACCTAAGATATCTCTTTTTGACTGGCTCGGATGACAGCCTTATTTAAACGTGTGATCAAATTTGCAATGACTTGAGTCGTTTCGTCATCTTGCGAACCTAAATTATGTAAAAAATCTTTTATCTGTTCTTTAAGTTGATCAGAATCACCAAAATTGTCATACTCATCAAACTTATCAATTTTAAGATGGCGTAGACTTTCATGTTCAGCCTCTGTCATCAAAAGACCAGATGAGATAAAAGCATCTTTACTGTCGACAAGACTTTTGTATTTCTGCTGCATTTCTTTTTGGACCGAAGCCTTTAAAGCACTTGTCGACAGGGTTACCAGAGTAATAGCAATCAAACAAAAACGGATTAAATATAACATTATTATCCTTAAGTTTTGCTCCTTTAAATTAAAGAATGAAACGAGATAAATCGGTATTTTTGGCCAATTCACATACTGTTTTTTGGACATATTCGGCGTCAATTGTGATGGTTTTACCGCTATTGTTGCTGGCATCGAAGCTGATATCTTCTAACAATTTTTCCATTACGGTATGCAACCTGCGCGCGCCAATGTTTTCCACATTGTCGTTGAGCTCAGCGCTTAAGGCAGCCATTTCTGCAATGGCATCACCTGTAAATTCCAATTGAACGCCTTCGGTGATCAATAAGGCTTGATATTGTTTGATCAAACTGGCTTCTGGTTCGGTTAAAATACGCACAAAATCGTCTTTGGTCAGAGCGTCGAGTCCAACACGTATAGGAAGACGACCCTGAAGTTCAGGCAACAAATCCGATGGTTTGGTTACGTGAAAAGCACCTGAAGCAATAAACAAGATATGATCAGTTTTGACCGAACCATGCTTGGTGGCAACTGTGGTGCCTTCAATGAGCGGTAACAAATCACGCTGCACTCCTTCGCGGCTGACATCGCCGCCGGAACGTTCTTGACGGGCAGATATTTTGTCAATTTCATCGATGAAAACAATACCATTTTGTTCAACAGATTCGATGGCATCTTTGACCGTTTGCTCTTGATCAATCAGCTTATCGCTTTCTTCTTGAGCCAATAATTTCAAAGCATCAGCTACCAACATTTTGCGAACCTTAGTTCGGTTGCCAAAAGTTTTACTTAACATATCACTGATGTTTAACATCCCCATCTGGGCACCTGGCATGCCGGGTACATCCATGGTGGGCATTTGAAGAGAAGAGATGTCACTGACTTCAACTTCAATTTCACGCTCGTCTAACTCTTTGTTCTGCATCATGGTCAGAAATTTGTGACGGGTGTCTTCGCTGGCATTTTCACCAACCAAAACTTTTAAGACGCGTTCTTGCGCGTTGGCCTCGGCTTTGGACATAACCTCGACCCGGTGACGTTCTTTTTCAACATTTAAGGCAACTTCGAGCAAATCACGGATGATTTGTTCAACGTCACGACCGACATATCCAACTTCGGTGAACTTGGTGGCTTCAACTTTTAAAAAAGGGGCATCCGATAGTTTAGCCAGGCGGCGGGCAATTTCAGTTTTACCCACACCGGTGGGCCCAATCATCAAAATATTTTTGGGCAAAATTTCTTCGCGTAACGGCTGTTCAACTTGCATGCGGCGCCAACGATTCCGCAAAGCAATGGCGACCGCACGTTTGGCTTGATGCTGACCGATGATATAACGATTAAGTTCTGAGACAATATCATTTGGGGTATAAGATTTAATCACTATAATTTCTCCACAATAACATTCTTATTGGTAAAGACACAGATATCAGCGGCAATTGTCATGGCACGCTCTGCAATTTCTGTGGCACTCAAATTTTCAATAGGTAGCAAAGCACGGGCGGCTGCTAAAGCGTAGGAGCCACCAGAGCCAATACCAATTAAACTGTCTTCCGGTTCAAGGACATCGCCCATACCGGTTAAAATCAGCGAGGTTGAGGCGTCAGCTACCGCGAGCATAGCTTCGAGTTTGCGTAAGTATTTGTCGGTACGCCAATCTTTGGCCAATTCGACGCACGCACGGGTCAATTGACTGGGATATTGCTCAAGTTTGGCTTCCAGACGTTCAAATAAAGTAAAGGCATCTGCGGTAGCTCCAGCAAAACCAGCAATCACATTGCCATGCTTCAGTCGCCTGACCTTGCGGGCATTGGATTTAATCACGGTATTGCCCATGGAGACTTGACCGTCACCGGCGATCACTACTTCATTGTTTTTTCGCACACACAGGATTGTGGTTCCGTGCCAAGTGGCTTCAGAATTGTTTGTCATTTTTCAATCCTCTTCTTGCATTTAAAATTGTGAACCCTCAAAATAGCTGGTATTTAAAAATTTGTCATGAATTTTTTAAAGGGAAAAAATGTCTGCCTCAAGTATGAAAACAACCGATCCTCAAATCTATGACACCAATAATATTTTTGCCAAAATTTTAAGAGGAGAAGCACCGGCGCGTAAGATTTATGAAAACGATCATGCATTGGCCTTTCACAATCTTTATCCTCAAGCGCCCATTCATGCCTTGATCATTCCTAAAGGTCCTTATTGTAACATTGATGACTTTTATAAAACAGCAAGTCCTGATGAAATTTTGGGCCTATCTCATGCTATATCTCACGTCATTGACATTTTGTCTTTAAAACAAGATGGGTTTCGTCTGATCACCAATTGCGGCACCTTTGGACATCAAGAGGTTTTTCATTTGCATTTCCATGTGCTTTCAGGCCGACCTTTAGGAGAATTAGTTGCCTAATGACCATGATTCGTCTTTTTCTTGGCCTTGGTATCAGTTTAATTTGTTTTTATTTTGCCATTCAATCCATTGATTTTTTATCTTTAAAAAATAGTTTTAAAGATATTGATCTTTTAAAGGCATTGGGTGCAAACTTGGCTCTTTTTGCATGCCAGTGGTTTCGAGGTCAACGCTGGGCAAGGCTTTTAAAACCTCTTTATCCTGTTCGTTCTCTCAAGGCTTTTGAAATCTATAGCGTGGGTAATTTAGCCAATTTGCTGATTCCTTTAAGAGGTGGTGATTTTATTCGAGCTTGGCAAATGGCAAATCATTTAAAAATTTCCAAATCTTCAGTCCTGGCAACAGTTGTGACAGAGCGTTTATCAGACCTTATCTTCTTTGGATTTCTACTGGGTCTCTCATTAATGCTATATCCATTGCCAAATTGGATTGCGAGCGCCGGTGGTTTGCTTGTTTTAGGATCTGCTTTTCTTGTCTTACTATTACTGCTTTTCAAAATGAACTATCTTTCAATCAATCTTTTGACATGGATTTTAACATTCTTTTTGCCGCAATCTATTGTTGACCGAATTGAAAAGATGATAAGAACATTTTTTTTGGGTGTCGCCCCTTTATTATCCTTGCAAGAATATGGTTGGTTTATCCTTGAAACCATTTTGACATGGGGTTTACAAGGGGTCTTTATTTATATTCTTTTCGACGCTTTTGGTTTTACAACAAATTACAATTTAGATTTTTGTGCAACATGGTTGATGTTGGCTTTGACAACTGTTGCCATCATTGTTCCTTCGTCCCCCAGTTATGCCGGCACACTTCACTTGATGATTGTGCTGTCTTTAAATACTTGTGGCGTTCCTGACACGCAAGCTTTCACTTATGCAGTTATTTTTCATGCATTATATACAATTGATACAATTATTTTAGGGCTTTATGGACTGACCAAAATGCATCTGAAATTTCGAACGCTTTTTTCATTGAAATCATCTTCCAAAAATTGATGTATTTGCAATTTGTTTAAATTGCCGTTAATGTTTTAAAAAATATAAATATTTTACGTCTTTGTTGGGGAGGGTAGATGGCAAAGTTACTGTACTATAGTGCTGTGGTCATAGCTTTTGGCAGTATTCAAGAAGGATTTACAAAACTTGAATCCCAAAAAACAACAAATGTGTCTCATAATTCTCAAAGTGAAATTGCAATCTTAAAACAACAGATTGCAGCTTTAAGTAACAAAGTGAATGCGCTTGAAAAAAAAGAAGCTGAAGTTCATTACAAAGAAAAAGTCACACATACAGAACAAGCACCCATTCAGATGGTTCAAAGTGGCAATACCCAGGCCAAATTAAAAATTTCAGGAATGATCAATCGTGGTGTTGCTTATTATGATAATGGTCGAAATAAAAACATAACTCATGTTGATATTGATGCAGCCCCTTCTCGTATTAACATATCCTCAGAGGCAAATTATAATAAAGACCTTAAGGTAGGTGCTGTTCTTGAAATGGCAGTGAAATCCAATTCCAGTGAAGCCTTTGATATAGGCCAAGATGATAATTCTGCGTCATCTGTTTATTTCAGAAAACGTAAAATAGAAGTTTATTTTGATCATCAGCGCTATGGTATGTTGAGTCTTGGGCAAGGTGAAGCGGCGACTCACTATGTCTCAGGTGTAGATTTGACGGGCACAGATATGTTTACTCAAGGAGCGGATTTGGCAGGTTTTGCAGGAGGTGTCAGGTTTATCAATGGCACTATCGCACAACAAGCCCTGTTACCAGTGCCAGGTGTGGATCAAAGCGATTCCAATAGCCCAGATCGCGATCGTCAAGTGGGTGATGTTTGGATCGATGTGTTGGGCTCACGCCGTGTTGATCGTATTCGCTATGATACACCCAATTTTTACGGTTTTGTCTTATCTGCCTCTCATTCACCAAGGGATTTAACGGATTATGCACTACGTTATGCAGGTGAATGGTCAAAGACCAAAGTGGCCGTGGCTCTAGGCTATGCCAATGTACCCTTTAGCAACTACCTCAGCAACGCAGGGACGCGTACGGTGCGCAAGGGCAGGCGCGAATATGGCGGATCTACCTCTGTTTTATTTCCCATAGGTATCAGTGTAGGTGGATCTTTGGCCACCAAAATTTATAGGGATCCAGGTCGCCGAAATGGTACTGTGTGGACCACAAAATTGGGCTATCAGCATGCGTTCATGCCAACACTGGGCAATACATGCTTTGCTGTGACCTATGGCCGTGGCCGTGCTTTATTTGACGATACCGTCACGCCTTTGCCCTCTGATTATACCGATACTACATTTTCAGAAGATAACAGCGAAAAGGTTCGTATCTATGGCGCCTATTTGGTGCAAAATTTAGATCGTGTCGCCACCGAAGTGTTCATCGGTGTTCAATATCATCATCTCAGTCGCACGCCTTTTGGTCAATCCGCGATGATTCAAGAACAGGGCTATAATTTTAAACGTATTTTGGCGTCAATTGCAGGCGCACGGATCAAATTTTAAAAAAGTAGACGTTTTATAAAAAACTTTTAATGAGACTGTTTTTGCGATTTATGTCCAATACCTTCAGCAAGCAGTGAAACTACTAAAGTGTTTAAACTAACATTTTCGCTCTTAGAGCATTCAACTAATTTTCGATGTAAGCTTCGAGGTGTACGAATAACCCATTTACCACTAAACTTCGCATCATCTGAAGGTACAGGAATGGGTGTTCCTAATTCTTCAGCAGTTTTGATCCAAGAGGTAATTGCATCTTCTAAACTATGGATAGCTTCTTCAATTGTATCTCCGTCAGCCATGCATCCATTAAGATCGAAAGCTTCCGCTAAATAGCCACCCCCGTCTTCAGCAGATAATTTATGAATATTGAAAGGATAGTTAATCATTTTTTCTTCTTTTATTTTGAAATCAATAAGCTCAATAAATCTTTTAATATAAATGGCCTTAATTGGCTTATGAGCAGGAACCGTCAAACAAAGTCCTGAACATGTACTAAAAGTCACATGGCTTGTTCCAGGTTGACGAAAACTAATACTATATCGCTGTGCAATGGTTTTTAGATCTTCAATTTTCCAATCATCTTGAGGATTGTTCCTCATTGCTGTAAATTTTTTATTAAACTGACTCATAAAATTATAGTATCATATTTAGTATTAAAATAAAAAGCACGTTAAAAAATTATTTAAAAAAATATTTCATTTTATTAATTTTTAGCAAATAATGTAGGTGGGATCTTTTATTTAAAACTTGGACGACGATAAATGATTTTTGTAAGATCCTATCTTTTGCTTTTCATAGGGTTAAGTATAATTGCAACTGGTTGTGAGCATTACAAACCGATGGATTTTCCGCCTCAAAACGGCGAACGGCCAAAACCTGGTTTGTTCAGTGGACAAAGTGGCGCTTTTGAAATTCCTTTAAATAATTCTACAAACACCACATCTCAATATGATAATTTATCAAAATTAGAATAAAGTTACATCAAAAGGAAATTCAGTTTTGCGTTCCACTTTTTTCTTGGTTTTACTTTTAGCGGTTTGCTTGGCCCAGATGGCAGCCGATATTTATGCCCCCAGTTTACCCGCCATTGCCCTAAGCTTTGACACCACCATCAGCCATGTGCAGTGGAGCATGTCGATTTATATGCTGGGGGTTGCGGTATCACAGTTAATCTATGGACCTCTATCAGAAGGCGTAGGTCGCAAACCGCCTATTGTCAGCGGTCTAATCATCATGGTTATCGGCAGTGTGATCTGCATGACATCCTCAACAATTGATACTTTGATTGTGGGACGCTTGATCCAAGGCCTTGGGGCCGGTGCGTGTACCTGTCTTTGGCGTTCGATCTTCAGAGATGTCTTCACCGGTGAAGATCTGGCGCGTTCTAGTTCGTACTTAAACATTTTTATTATATTTATTATCCCCAGTGCGCCTCTATTGGGGGGATATTTGCAAGTCTTGTTCAATTGGCGCGCAAATTTTGTTTTTATGACCGGGTACACTTTGGTGGCTTTGGCTGGGATGATCTTTATTTTCAAAGAAACGAATCAAACCTATCATGTGTCTAAATTAAAAACAGACTACATCGTTAAAAATTATGCTCTTTTGCTTAAGAATCGATTTTTTATGGGCCTTAGTTTAAGTACCTTTTTAACCTATGGTGCTTTCTTCAGTTGGTTTGTCATCGGGCCTGTTTTATTGATTGAAAAAATTGGCATCAGCCCCAGTACCTTTGGATGGCTGTCATTTTGTGGGGGTGCTGTTGCCTGTGCCTTGGCCGGATACATCAACGGCCAGCTGGTCAAATATTTGGGCATGACCTTTATGATGCGAGTTGGTTGGAGTATCATGATTTTATCTGGGATGCTGATGGCACTATAGCTGATTGCATATATAATTACTCAATGTTATAAATAGGGATGAGTTACGGATATAGTACAGATTTACGGTCTCGTGTTGTTGAGTATTTGT
>JBPBPI010000099.1:0-2571 GCA_050954885.1 Janthinobacterium lividum
CCATCTTCACATTTGTGTGACTCGAGGCAAAGGAATTGTTTGTGGACAAAGAATGTGCAACATCCTTACGGCTCAGTCAGCCTCGCCAATTTTCTGCTGACGTCGTGTTCAAGGTGTGTTTCGTCCCACTCAGTTATGCCAATTGTAATTCGAAAATGGGGCTTTTCCACGGAGACAAGCACTGGTCGTGAAGCCGTTCTATACTGCGTATTAATTCCACACCATGCATTTCGAAAGCAGAAAACCGAACAATGTAGTGTCAATGATATTGTCTTGACTGCAGTTTAGGATAACCGAATTACTCTGCAGTCCTAATATTCGCATCCAACAGTCATTCTCTAGCGTACCTTTACCTAGTTTATTGCCTCTACAAGTGTCAAGATGTGGCCACATTAAGCAACTCTCAATACCAGAGACAATGATCATCACCCCCAATCTGTTATTTTACACCGAGTCCAAAAGTTCAAGGCCTCGCCAAGCTACTAAGCATTTCTTTGTTCAGCTTATCCCGGGAGGAGTATTTGCCTTCCGGAGGAAACAAACAGTAGTGAATGCATGACGCGCTTGTCGCCGTTTCTTGATCCCAAATCTATGAAACAATGAGCGAGGCAGAAAATTTTCCTTTCAAGTCCGACGGCTGCAATCCGTCTTTGACAACGAAATTCGCATTCGTCACGTCATATAATCCTTTGCGTTTCCGACAATGTCGACGGGGTTTGTTAGGTCATTTCATTCTGTCACTCGTTCCAGGTTGTGCTCCTTCCATCCGTTTTCTGAAAACACTAAATATCTTATTTCGTGTCACAATCGGTCATTTCTTGACGTTCAAACTGCTGCCAAAAAAGCATTATAATCAGCGCATTCATTTAGCCAAGAAATATTTTAAGAAAAAACTGCAGAATCGAAAATGAAGTTGGGTTTGATTGCACTCTTCGCCTTCGGCGTTGTATCAGGGCAGATTACAAGCGACGTGAGTAACTTCTTCGTTAGTGGCTATTAGACACTGCTAATTTCTGATCAGGGCGGGCCGTCTGCAGATAGCGATGCTACCACCACAAGTTGTTCTGACGACACTTCGTCGCTCGCTAGCCCTGTCTTGTCCAGCTCCCTGAAGCCGTCCACGGTGACTGAAAGAACTACAGTCCATGACACAGTTACAGCTCATGATACAGTCACGGCCACGGTGACTTCCCTGACAACTACAACATGCCTTGAAACAGAAACCGAAACCGACATTACTACTGCCACGTCAACGGTTTTGCAGCCAACCACAAAGACAAAAACAACGACAGCTAGCTATACAGTAACTTCTGTATCAGTTAGTCCCACTACCGTCGTGGTTCCCACCACCGTTGTGGTGGTTCAGAATCAGACACTCGCAGCCTCCACTATTACCAGCATCTGCAGCGAAACGTTCACCTTCACCGCAAACGGTACCACGATCACGTCCGTGAAGCTTAGTCCCACGACAATTGTGCAGAACTTTACCTTGACCACGACTCATGAAAACACGGTCTTGGAAACGATTTTCAGCACTGCGATCTTGGAGATCCCAACCACCGTCGTTCTCGTTTCGAGTATTTCTGGGACACCCACGACGATTACGGAGGAGCGCACTTACAGCACGACAGTCGTTTCAGAGTCCATCTATACTACTACCGCCCCTGCGACGACGGTAACTTCAGTCATCGAAATGCCAACCACAGTGGTCTCAACTCAGCAAATCGTGTCGACTATTTCTGGCAAACCTACCACAATCACAAAAGAGCATACGTATACCACGACGCTTTTGTACACCACGGAATGCACGATCACAGCTCCAGGAACAACCGTGACTTCACTGGTCGTTCAACCAACCACAGTCATGCTTACCACGACGGAAGTCATGACCTCCAGCATCTCCGGATCGCCGGTAACGATAACTCAGGAAATCCCTTACAGCACGACCATGTACCTGACTTCGACGTCTCTGATCACGACCACGCTGCCTATAGTTACGCAGACCAAGGAAGTTACATATACCTCCATCTCAACGTGCACAGAAGGACAAACCGTAACTCAGGCAGGGACGATAATCGTTCTGACGACTGAAAGCATACTTACGAGCCTTCTGACCACAACTGCTGTGGTTACCACCACACTAGAAATCAACATCGGGCCCGTAGCGACAAGTGTTTCGACGACAACTGCACCTGCTTCTACTGTAAGTCATTTTCTTAATTCCTTCGTTGCCCAGCTGCCTGGGCCCCCTTTCTCCGAAATACACGTGCTAATCATAGCCTCTAGATTACCTCAATATACACGCAACCCGCATCCACAATAACAAGCCTCCTGGTCTCAACCTTCCTCACTACCTGCACAGAAGGCCAGACCATTACAGAGAAAGGCACCACTATAGTTCTGACCACGCCAAGTCTTGTTACAAGCCTCGTTACCTCGACCGCAACGTTTACTCAACTCGAAACTTTGACGACCGTGCAGACGACTACCCTCCCGGCGTCTACTATCACCAGCTTGCTCACCACAACACTGCTCAAGACGTGCACTGAAGGACAGACGGTCATAGAAAAG
>JBPBPI010000100.1:0-58401 GCA_050954885.1 Janthinobacterium lividum
ACAAATACTCAACAACACGAGACCGTAAATCTGTACTATATCCGTAACTCATCCCTATTTATAACATTGAGTAATTATATATGCAATCAGCTATAGTGTTGGCAGTACAGCAGGTCAAGCCTTTTTTGGGACCCCGACACTTGTAGGTGGCATGTGTAAAGTAACAGGAAATGCGTGGAGCAGTGTTTCAAATTGGTGGTCCAGCAATCCTTCAGAAGAATCCCCTGAAGATTCCGACAAGAGTTCTTCGGAAGATTCGTTTGAAAGTTTTTCCGATGAAGAAGCTGAAAAATCTGAAGGTTAAGTTTTCAATACAGGTTGGCTCTTATTCTAGAGCTAACCTTTTTTAAAGACCCATGGCATGACGGGTTAAACGTCGTCTGATAAAAGGCAATGATTGCGTCACTTTCAAGCCTTGTCCACGAACAAACCCAAAAGCTTTGGAAGAACCTGAAAAGAGACGCACCAAACCATCGGTCATTAAACTTAAGGATGCAATATCTGTGATGCGACGGCGTTGATAACGCTTAAGCAACATTTCACATCCTACATCCATACCTAAATGGGCAGCTTCAGCTAAGATATGTGCGAGTTCTTCTGCATCTCGAAATCCTAAATTGGCCCCTTGACCGGCAATTGGATGAATCGCATGAGCTGCATCCCCAATTAAAACACAGCGTTTTGTGACCAAACCATGAGCCACCGTTATATTTAGGGGATAACATGCCCGTTCTGAGGTGATTTCAAGACCGCCTAAGTAAGGAAACCTCAAGTATAATTCTTGGGCAAATTCTTCGGTAGACAAAGATTTCATCACATCAGCCCAATCGTCATTGAGACTCCATACTAAAGAAGATTCATGAGTCCTTAGGGGCAAAAAAGCTAAAGGTCCTGTAGATAAAAAATGCTCAAAGGCCACATTATGATGGGGAAGCTCGTGACGTACTGATGTCACCAAAGCACTTTGATGATAAGATCTGGCATAATCTTTGATATTTATTTCTTGACGAATTTGAGACAAACGACCATCAGCGCCGATCACTAATTTGGCTTTTATTTCCTCGCCTTCTTTCAAACGAATTGTTGCTTCATGATCATGAAAGATCAAAGAATCCACCTGACAAGGCGATTTTAAGTCAATGTTGTCATAAGATAATAAAACTTGATGAAGACGTTGGCGCAGCTTGAAATTATCAACAATAAAACCCATGGGGTGATGACCGGCATCTTCTGCATTGAAATGCACAAAACCCGAACCAGAGGCTTGTGAAATCCGAATTTCACGAATAGGTGTAGACATGGGTTCAAGATCTTGCCACAGGCCCATTTTTTGTAAAATAAGGGACGATCCCCAAGACACAGCCGTGGTACGCCTGTCAAAATGTTCCGTATGTGTGGACTCAAATACATGACGGTCCAACACAATAATCCGTAATTTAGTGGGCGCCAAAAGACCCGCCAGGACCGATCCAACCAGACCACCCCCTATAATTGCAATATCACACGTATTTATTTGATTTGACATGCTTTAACTTTAAAGATCAATTCTTGAGATAACAAGCTCAGAATTTTAAAAAATATTCTGTCATAAAAATTTTATTGCCTAGATCTTTCTAATTTTTCAGTTACATTTTCTTTATTAAAATTTATTCTTAATTTTATTTGGCAATCTTCTAGAAAATAACAAAATTTCATAAAAGGTTTTATCGTAACAGTATCAAATTCTTTTAAATCATCACGATACAGAACATAACTTATTATACGATTTTGATTACATTTTGTTTCTATTAGTTTTACTTTTACTATTTCTTTTACTTTTATCTCTTTTACTTCATTATTATCATGATTAGAAAGAGATTTTATCAAATAATAATTAGCTTTTTCTTGAGTTAAATCTATAGGTGTTGGTATTTCTATCACTTGAGGATCAAACGTTTTGAATCGACCAAATTCATGTACAATACATTCATTATTTGGTAAAAAAATTTCCACTTTTTTATAAGGATTTTCAGGAAAATTATATATCTCAAGTGTCGTTAAAGTTGCAAAAGCAACTTTATTCATTATTAAAAAGATTAAAATAAATTTTTTCATTTTTAAAGCTTTCTAAATTTTGTCTTTATTAAATTTCATAGAAATTATAACAAACCCCATTAAAATCAATCAGAAATAAAAATCAATCTTTCTATGAACTTAAAAATTATCTATGGATTAATTGTGCTTGTCGCCTTCAAAATCTACTTCAGACAAATATTTTGATAGACAAAATTACTTCTGCCCCTTTATATTAGATATTAATTATTTATTTTCAAAGAAAGATGTTTTATGCAAAAAATTTTATCTTATGCCAAGCATTTCGTCATAATCGGTGGCGTCGCTTTTTTGCTCAATGGGTGCGCACGCGATCTTTCACCAAATTCTTATTCTGACAGCCATGTTGGCGAAGCGTCACGTACCTATAAAGGCAGAATCGTCAGCGTTCGCACGGTCAATGTTGGCTCTGAAAAATTGGGTGACAATTATATAGGTACAGCCGTTAGTGGAATCGGTGGTGGTGTTTTGGGTAACCAGTTTGGTAAAGGACATGGGCGACTCGCAACAACAGCAGGGGGTGCCATCTTAGGTGCGCTTGGTGGCGCTTTTGCTGAAAAAGAATTGAAAAACCAAGATGCTTTTGAATACGTGGTTGAACTTCAAAATGGTGAAATGCGTACCGTGGTTCAGGGTATGGATACAAAATTCTCACCTGGCCAGTCAATTTTATTAATGATCAGCGATCGTGGACGTTCACGTATTGTGCCAAATCAATCAGGATTTTAAGAAATTTAAATTTCTTGTAACAAATTGCTTTTTTGAAGGTGTAAATATTGTAAAAACACTTTCAGAAAAGTGATTTGTTTCTTCCTAAATATCATCTAAAATGCTATAAATATTTTTAAATTGAAAACAACTGTATGAATACTACTTTCATGAAGTTCATATTTTAAACCCCAATTAAGGGTAAAAATTAAGATCTCTACGCCAGAATCAGGCATCAAACAAAATGGATATGACAATAAAACAATGACAAATATGATAAATCTTCGCAATCTCGCCATTATTGCTCACGTCGACCATGGTAAAACCACTTTGGTTGATACTCTTTTCCGTCAAAGTGGAACCTTTCGGGACAATCAGAAAATTGATGAACGCGCCATGGACTCGAATGAGTTAGAAAAAGAACGCGGCATTACCATTTTGGCCAAGTGTACATCAGTTCAATGGAATGATGAAAAATCAAATACGCCTTACCGATTAAATATTGTTGACACACCAGGACACGCCGATTTTGGTGGTGAAGTTGAGCGAATTTTAAGCATGGTGGATGGTGTTTTATTGTTAGTGGATGCCGCTGAAGGTCCAATGCCACAAACCAAGTTTGTCGTGATGAAGGCATTGAAACTGGGACTTAAACCCATTGTTGTCATCAACAAGGCCGACCGTCCAGATTCGCGTGCTGATGAAGTCGCTAACGAAGTTTTTGATCTTTTTGCGGCCCTTGATGCGACCGAAGAACAACTCGATTTTCCTTTAACTTTTGCCTCAGCCAAACAAGGTTGGTCCACACGCGACTTAAGTCAACCGGAGACGACACTGACAAGTTTATTTGAAACTATTGTGCAATATATTCCAGCACCAAAAGTCGAAACCGATGCCCCTTTTTCGATGTTGGTGACGACATTGGAAGCAGATCCTTTCTTAGGGCGTATTTTAACAGGACGTATCCAAACGGGTGTAGCACGGGTTAACATGCCAGTTAAATCCATCGGCCATTCTGGCGAAGTTCTAGAAACAGGACGTTTGACTAAATTATTGGCTTTCCGCGGATTGAACCGCGAGCCGATTGAAGAAGCATTTGCAGGCGACATCATTGCGGTCGCAGGACTTGAAAGCACAACGGTAGCCGATACCATTTGCGCGCCTGAGGTCACAGAGGCTATTCCTGCACAACCCATTGATCCCCCTACATTGATGATGACATTTTCCATCAATGACTCTCCTTTGGCAGGACGTGAGGGTAAAAAAGTAACCTCTCGTATGATTCGCGACCGTTTGTTCCGCGAGGCCGAAAGTAACGTCGCCATTCAAATTAAAGAAAGCGATCAAAAAGATTCATTCGAAGTGGCAGGACGTGGTGAGCTTCAATTAGGTGTTTTGATTGAAACCATGCGCCGTGAGGGTTTTGAGCTGTCTGTCAGCCGTCCACGCGTGGTCTATCGCAATGATCCTGACACGCAACAAAGACTTGAACCTATTGAAGAAGTTCAGATCGATGTTGATGAAGAATTTTCTGGAATTGTGATCGAAAAGGTTGGCCTTCGTAAGGGTGAGATGATCGATATGCGCCCATCCAGTGGTGGTAAAACAAGAGTTACATTCCTAGTCCCTGCCCGCGGCTTAATCGGATATCAAGGTGAATTTATGACCGACACCCGAGGCACAGGAGTCATGAGTCGACTTTTTCATGCCTATGAGCCTTATAAAGGAGGCATTAGCAAACAACGTAATGGTGTTTTGATTTCAACTGATATCGGCAAAGCAGTGGCTTATGCTTTGTTCAACCTTGAAGATCGTGGTATATTTTTTATTGAACCAGGGGATGACGTTTACAATGGTATGATCATTGGTGAAAATAATCGTCAACAAGATTTGGAAGTGAATCCTCTTAAAGCCAAACAATTGACGAACATGCGCGCATCCGGCAAAGACGAAGCCATTCGTTTGACACCTGCGCAACGCCTCAAGCTGGAACAAGCTATGTCTTATATTGAAGATGATGAATTGGTTGAAATTACACCCAAAAATATTCGCCTAAGAAAACAATATCTTGATCCCAACGAACGTAAGCGGTACAGTCGTCAAAAAGAAGATTAAGAATTTTAAGGTACTGGCATAATATGAAGGGTCATTTTAAAAGATGGCCTTTTGTCTTCAAAGTCAGTAAATTATCGTTCATGGAGATTCTCTTAACATGCGTTTAAACGCGAAATCAATCATTCTGCTTCTTTTTATTATCGTTGTGATGATTTTATGTGGCTGGATTGGAAAAATTTATTTTCGGGCACAATGGAATGAAGCAGGCCCAAATATGGTGGCCCAAAGTCAAGATAAAGGGAATAAGGGATTTCCAGCCATTGGGGGTCCATTTCAACTCTATGATCAAAATGGCCAAGCCCGCACAGATGCCGATTTCAAAGGCAAGATCATGCTGATTTATTTTGGCTATACCTTTTGTCCTGATATTTGCCCTGCTGCCCTCATTAATATGACAGATGCTTTAACCGAACTTGGTCACAAAGCACAGCAAATTCAACCAATTTTTATTACAATCGATCCGACCCGCGACACGGTGCCCCATCTTAAAATTTATATGGAAAATTATCATCCCAGTTTTATCGCATTGACCGGAGAGGCACAATACATTGAATCTGCCAAAAAAGCTTACCGCGTCTTTGGCGCCAAGGCTAAGCCTGATGATACCAGTACCGAATATATTATGGATCACTCTTCAATTATTTATGTCATGGACCGCCAAGGTCGCTTCATCACGCATTTAAATCATTTAACGCCGCCCAAAGAAATTATTCGAATTTTACAACAAATTATAAATTAACAGAGAGGATTATAAAATGCAGATTAAGTATCCTTGGATTAAAAATTATATATTTATAGTCTTGATATTTTTATCCTTAAATATAAATGCTCAAGAAAATACTGAAAATATGGCATTGAAACATTTGGATATATTGGTGGTTGAAATTAAACAGGCCCTGACCTCAGATACCTTGGTGGCTGTGGAACGCGATCAAATTTATGACATCATAGGCAGCCTTGGTATCTGTCGTCCTGTGGTACAAACGGTGCTGGAGCAATCAGCATCCCACGTACTGTTAACATCTGAGGCAACACCAAATCCAGCGCATCCCATTATAGAAAACCAAGACGCATCAAACGAATCGCTTGCCATAAACGCACCTCATCAAACGATCCCCTCGGCTCAACATATATCTTCTATGGACATGATATTAAATAAATTTGATACACTTAAACTTCACTTGATTCAACAATTGGCAGACAATAAGATTGAGGCAACGCACCTTGAATCTGCCTATACCTTAATTGGATCGATCAATTTATGCCGGCCTATCTTAAAAGGGGCTGATCTGCTGTCAGAAAAAATGAAAGCTGAAACTTCTAAAGATCAACCTGTGTCAATCCCTGCTCCTGAACATCCTATACCTGCACCAAATCCTCCTGCCCCCTCTTTAGAGACGCCAACACCAATTGCTTCATGAACTATGATTTTTTGAGCAACATTACATAAGAAAAGCCTGCGCAAGCTTTTTAAGTTTTTGAGTTAAGGTTCTATAAATCATAAAGTTAGTATAGATAATTTTATCCAACTTGAAATTTAAAATTTCAATTTGGACAAATCTTATGCTAACTAATCATCAAAAAATTGACCATGAAATCCAAAAGGAATAAGATTTGGTGTCATCAATCGCGCTTGTTCTTGCAAATTTTTGGCATCTAGAATGAGAAGAAAAGATTTCTTTGCTTTAAAGTCATTGACGATACTTAAAATTACACCATCATCTTCGCAATTGGCTTGAGGATGGGCCACAAACACAGGCTCCCCTGCATAAGCGTCCTCTTGATACCAATACTTTGGCCTTCCTTTATGATCATACTTAACCAATCCATGACCTTGAGGACGGGTATGAAGTGCATAAAAATACCTGTAATCTTTTGTTCTAAAAGATTCATTCAAACGTGGAAATTCAAAATGCTCTGAGGTTAAAGTCTGATTCTCAACACCTTTTGTAAAATCAATTTTCAATCGTAATAATCGACTTGGTGACGTTTGAGTTGAAGGATAGCTGTTGACCTTATTGACCACATCGGACGTTCTGTAAGCAATTAGGTCCACCATAATTTGACCGTTACTTTCAAAGCCATTGATATGATGAAAACTGAAAAAAGGATCTGTCAGAAACATTTTATATTGACCTGTGTCGCGATCAATCACATACACTTTGGTTTTGGCCATTGCATCCCACTTAAAAGCTTTAATAAATCCCTGATTTAAATCTTGAGGATTTTGTGCGCGCAAAGGATAATCAATCAGCACAAAATATCTGCCAGCTAATGAGAAGCTATGCATATAAGAAATCGATGTCACTGGGATAGAACACACCAACTTTCGAACATTTGAATCAGCAAAAATTTTATAAATCTTATAAGATGTTTTAAGCAAACCAATATCTATCAAAAAATTCCATGTCTCTTTGGTGCCAGGATCTACCAAAACATGAGCAGATTCAAAACTGTATTTTTTCGGCAGATCATCCCTATACTCAAAAGGAGCAACCGTATTAAGTTGATGATCAAATTCCACTGGCAATGGAATTTCTGTCAGTGCCACCCTTTTATTATTTAATTTGGCGACATTAACATTGGCATTAGCAATAGCTTCATTTTTATGGCTCCATAAGAAATCGAGATAAGAAAAAGTATCCTTTATGGGTTGTTGATCAAATCCTAAAAAATCAAAGGTACCTGTTGATTTAAATTTTTGATAAGGATCGGATTTTAAAAATTTGCAATCATAAGTTACCCTTCCTTGTTTAAAGGTAAAAGCATGCAATTTGGCGAATCCATCAAACCAATGATTTAGAAATTTTCCCTGATTTTCAACAATTCCTGGTCCATTACGCACCAATTGACCAGATAACCATGAAGGCACTGTTCCTTTGACTTTTAAAAAAATATTTTTGATTTCCTCTGTATTTTGAAAAAAATGTAAAGGTGACATTATATTGTGTTGTGCAGAATCTACAGGATCAAAAGAACCTGGTTGAGAACAACTCAACAAATTCAAAACAAGCCCAAAAAGAATGGTAAAATTAAAAAACATTATAAGATAATATAGGAACGAATAGTCGTTTTAAACCTCGAACTTTCTATACAAAAAATTCGAGGTTATCAAGAATATTATTCGCCTGTATTGGGATCAATCCAACCAATATGGCCATCACGCCTGCGATGAATAATATTTAATTTGTTGTTCATTTTATTTTTAAACACATAAATTTCTTCATCATTTAAATCCATCTCTGTTACCGCTTCGCTGACAGACATCAATGGCACGTGGGTGTTGACCTCAGCGATGATTGAGGCATTATGATCTTCACTCAATTCTTCCGCATCTTGTTCAGACGCAGCACCATTTAAAACGTACATAGGGAAACTAGTCATTTTATCATAGGCACGGGCATGATGATGAACGTCTTGAATTTTTTTGCGGTGACGACGCAAACGTTGTGTCAGTGTCACCAAGGCATTGTCAAAGCTTGAATAGCCTTCATCACCGCGACCTTGACACCGCAAAGTTGAATTTTTACCCAATTTTGCGGACAAATCACAATGAAAAAAAGGTCCTTCTTTAGAAAGAGTCACTTGAGCATCCACAGGCGTTATATGATGATTATCCCAAAGACGATCGAGGCCTGCACTGACATGGTCACGAAAAGCGTCGCTGATTTCGACATGTTTGCCGGAAACTGAAATGCTCATTGTTATATTCCTTCCTCTTTTTATGTGTTCTTTTTTGAACAGGTGGTGAACTTGAGATATAAGGACTTTGCCTTTAATATATTAATTATAGTCCTCAAAATGATAACTCACAAGGCTATGTGCTTTTTTTTCAAAGGAATGAGCTGCCGTCTGTTGAGCAAGTCGTGCTTGTTCTTCAAAATTATCAACTGTTTGCCATTCTCCATTGTCAAATGAGTCAACAATATCTTGTTCATCTACATCGAGTGCGACATCATAAGGATTAAATTTTTTATTTTTCATTCGTCTTTTCTTTTTCAAACCCTATATTTATAACAGAAGTTACTTTTAACTTTTTAAAGAAAATTTATTTCGGCGTTGATAAGATGACGGTATTTTTAAAACTTCACGGTATTTGGCAACCGTTCGGCGTGCCAAAATAATACCTTTGCCTTCCAAAATACTGACAACATGATCATCTGAATAAGGCTTTTCGGCATCCTCTGCATCAATCAATTGACGAATATGGTGTTTAATGGCTTGGGCTGCCACATCTTCAGCATCGGTGCCTGTTTTTAATCCTTGGGAGAAAAAATATTTAAATTCAAAGGTGCCACGCGGGGTAGACATATACTTATGCGAAGTTACCCGCGAAATTGTACTCTCATGCAAGCCCAAAGGTTCAGCAATATCTTTTAAAATGAGGGGCTTTAAATGATGGATACCATACTTAAAAAAATTTTCTTGGATGCGAACAATTTCCTGAGCAACTGCCGTAATGGTTTGCGCACGTTGCTCGAGTGATTTAATCAACCATTGGGCATGATGCAAATGATTTTGCACGTATTGTTTTAATTGATCACCTTGAGATTGAGGGAGCGAAAGCCCTTTGTAACGACGTTCAATCCACAAGCGTGGCATACTATTTTCATTCAATTGTACGTGCCACGAGTCTGTTTGCTTTTGATAGCGAATGTAAACATCAGGAATCAACGTCACCAAAGGAGAGATGTCAAAACCTAAGGCTGGTTTAGGATTTAAGGTTTTTAAATCCTTCATCACTACCATCAATTCCTCTCGGGTTGTATTTGTCAGACGACAAAGTTTGTCGAATTTTCCTTCGCCCCATAAAGCAAGATGTGTGAGAACACGACCGTGACGCGGTGATAATTTTTGCTGGTCTTGCAACTGTAATTTTAAACATTCGGCTAAATCGCGCGCAAAAACACCGATGGGATCAAATTGCTGTAATTTAATCAAAACATCTTCAATTTGATCTTTAGAACACGTAAGATTTTTAGCCAATTCATTTAAATCAATGCGCAGATACCCAGCTTCATCTAAATGATGAATCAAATGAAAGCCAATACCTTTTTCAACGGGATCTTGACAACTCATGTTCAATTGAGTTGTCAAATGCTCTAACAATGACAGTGGTTTATTGGGAATACGTTCTAAAAAATTATCTTCTTGACCATAAGAATTCTTTGAAAAAGATGAAGGTGACGCTTGAGAGGCATGGGACCACATGTTGTCATAATCGGTATCGGTTAGCGTCTCAAAAGGATCTTGTTCTGAACTTCCAACTTCATAATTTTCTGATGCTTCATTGGATGTTGTCTCAGGAATGTCAGGGTCAGTTTCTTCAAATGACAGCAAAGGATTTTCTTGAATGGCTTGATCAATATAGGTCGAAATTTCAAGAGTTGACAACTCAAGCAACTTGATCGCCTCACGCAATTGAGGCGTTAACGTTAAAGATTGTGTTTGACTCTGGTTGAGACGTTGTGAAATCGCCATAAACCCCCGCGTCTGTTAGAAGTGATCTCCCAAATAGACGCGTCGTACATTTTTATCAGCAACAATTTCAGAAGGATTGCCTTCTTTTAAAACACGTCCTTCACTTATGATATAGGCTCTGTCGACAATATCAAGCATTTCTCGCACATTGTGATCTGTGACCAGCACACCGATCTGACGATCTTTTAAATGTGAGATCAATTCACGGATATCGTGAACAGCGATGGGATCAATACCCGCCAAAGGTTCATCGAGCATAATAAAATGAGGATCAATCGCAAGTGCACGTGCAATTTCAACACGCCTGCGCTCGCCACCGGATAAGGTTAAAGCAGACGAACGGCGTAAGTGGGTGATCATAAATTCAGCCAGTAATTTATCCAGCTTATCTTCCCGTTGATCTTTCGATAAATTTGTAACTTCAAGGACCGCACGAATATTATCTTCAACGTTAAGGCCGCGAAAGATCGACGCTTCTTGCGGCAAATATCCAATTCCCATACGTGCCCGTTGATACATGGCAAATTTGCTGATGTCATACCCATCAAGATAAATATTGCCTTCATCAGGGGTGACCATGCCGGCAATCATCGAAAAACATGTCGTTTTACCGGCACCATTTGGCCCTAATAAGCCCACTGCTTCACCCCGTTGAAGGTGAATATCGATGCCTTGGACCACACAACGTTTGCGATACGTTTTCTTAAGACCAACAGCATAAAGGCCTGGACGATCAACTGGCGAAGAAATATCAGATTTTTGATTTGTCATTGGTCTTTAGATCGCTTTCTTGGCACGAGGCAAAATAAGGACTTGAACACGCTGAGATGGTGCTGTAGTTGATCCTGCTGTCTTATCACCAGAGACAGCTGGCTTTTGTTTTAACACTTTACTTTTGCCGGTGTCCAACAACACTTCAGCATAATTACCTTCAATTTGTTCGGTTGGTTTGGTGATCTTGACATGTCCTTCAAGGGTTGCAAATTCATCAGCTTTACGATAGGTGCCTTCGTCTCCTGTGGCATATTCTGAAGGCGTTGAAATGACCACATCTTTATGAGCTTCAATACGTTCGATCTCTTGTTTTCCTTGGGCATTACGAACAAAAAAAGCGGTGAGAATATCGCCTTTGACCAAACGATCGACTTTTTCAGCAACCGCATTGCCTTTAGCATAGGCGATATTTTTAGCCTTGGCATATTCAAGAGAATCTCTTGCGGTGACAATCAAATCATCCACAATTAACTTTAAGTCTCCCCCAGTTAAGGTCACATAATCACGATCAAGTTCGTAAAGACCATGATCGCCATAAGCAATTTGATGCTCTTTTAAAGAATGCATGACCACATGACCTTCTGCTTTAACTTGCCATAATTCATTTTTACCAGCCGCATCTTTACGAAAAAAAGCAGTGAGAACATCACAATCAAGCGCATAATCGCCATAAAATGTTTTGACATTGCCCGTGGCCACACACGTGTTATTTTTATGATCATAAACAATGTCATTGTCAGCGTTAATTTCAAGGGGAAGATCTTCTTTTGATCCTAAAATATCATTGGCTTGATCTGCCTTATTTGGTGCCGTTGAAGGCGTCGCACTAAGTGTTGCTGACACATCAAAAATGCCGAAAAACCCGACCATCATTAAAATTGAAAAATGATTTAAATTCACGGTTTTTCCTTTTCTGTCTTAGTTTTCATAGAATTTAGATTAAGTTTAGAAATAATTAAACGGCTTTTGCCAGTGAAACGAACAACACCACTTTCATGAGCTTCAAACCCTTCAGACCAAATTTTTCCAGTTGGACCAATCCCTACCACTTTTTGATCACCAAAGGCGACTTTTTTCTGAAGGTTGACGAAAGCACGTGACGTTTTAAAATGATATCCTGTGCTGGTTTCTAAATTAACATCATCTTGATAATCTAACATCTTGGTTACGTCATTATAAAATCCATGATTTGCATGAATTTTCATAGTACTGCCATCCGTCATTTCCATTGTGCTATCAGGTGTTTCTAAATCCGTAATTTGCTTGTCTTTTTGAATAGCTGTTTTTGCTTTTAAAAAATAAGGTCGCCCTTTTTCGTCAACAGAATGCATGCGGGGCGCACCCAAACGATTACGAATGCGAATTTCATCCTCAAAATCTTGAGAAGATAAAATTTGATGATCACGAAGCTTTGAAATTTCTGGCCATAAAATCAACAATACCGATACAAGGACCGCGACAAAGAAAAAAATGATCTTCAGCCAACGAATTGTATGAGTCCGCTGAAGCTTTTGTTGATGTTGCAAAGGATCAACAGTGGCTTGAAAAGAATTTATTTTCTTTATTGTCTCTGATTTGCTTAAAAAGGGTGATTTGGTATCCGTCATTTCATGTCCTATACAATATCTGAACGTAGAAAATCATGAATGTGAATAATACCAATAGGAATATTTTGACAATCTACCACAAAAAGATTGGTGCGATTAAATTGATTCAAAAGCGCAAGAGCTTCTTGGGCAAGAATATGCCCTTCAACGGTTAGAGGATTTTCTGTCATCACTTCACTTGCCAGTAAATCCAAAAGATTTGGACACATATGACGTCTTAAATCTCCATCAGTGATAATGCCTGTTAAACGTCCATCACTATCTATTAGGCCGACACAGCCAAAGCTTTTGGATGTCATAATCAACAAAACATCTTTCATTAACGTATCTTGAGAAGCCAAAGGAATTTTTTCACCCTTATGCATTAGATCTTTGACACGTTTAAGTCGTTGACCCAATTTTCCGCCCGGATGCAAAACACCAAAATCGTTCAAAGAGAAATCACGTCTTTTCATGAGTGTGGTCGCCAAGGCATCGCCCAAAGCCATCATCATGGTGGTTGAGGTGGTGGGCGCCAAGCCGATGGCACAAGCTTCTTCAATTTTCGGCAACGCCAAAACAGTGGTGGCAATGCCTGCCAAAGTACTTTGAGATTGTTGTGTCACCGCAATCAAGGGTAAAGACCACCTGCGGGCGTGTTCAATGACATCTGAAAGTTCTGTGGTTTCACCAGACACAGAAAGTGCCACAATCACATCATGGGGGGTAATCATCCCTAAATCACCATGACTGGCTTCGGCGGGGTGGACAAAAATTGAGGGTGTTCCGGTTGACGATAAGGTGGCTGCAATCTTACGAGCCACATGACCACTTTTGCCCATGCCTGTAACCACCACTTTGCCACGATTTTCATAAATTAAATCAACCGCTTGTGCAAAAGATTCATCAAGATGGTCGCGCAAAGCCATCAAAGCCTTGGCTTCAAGCTCTAAAACGCGATACGCTTCTTGAAGTTCATGTTTTAACGAGGGCATAGGAAGTACGGACATTATTATCAATTCATTTGTCAATTAACATCGCATACAGTATACGTTTCTGGCTTATCTTTCCACTAAATTTCAAAAATGACTATTTTATTTTTGTATCAAGAAGTCAAGATTTAAAAAAAAGGAAGGAGTTTTACTCCTTCCAGTGTTTTATGTTAAAGATTAATTAGAAATGACCAAGTGGACTGAACATAATTATAGGGGTATCATGGCCAGTATTTAGTGTTGCACTACTTAAGTGTATAGAAGAGAAACTTCCTATCGAGTGACCTGATAACGTATAGCCGCCACTTCCATTTATTGTTGCGCTTTGTCCAAACGTAAGAACAGATGTATCATTCAAATGGAGTGTATCTCCCAAATTTAAAGATTCTTGAGGACCGTTAATGGATGATGATATGCTTAATGGATGATCAACCTCTAAAAGATATCCTTTTGTCACATCCATTATATAACCACTTGATTTAGATGTAGAAACATCAGGACCAGTTGGTATGAAAAAAAGCCCATTTTCAACAGAAAGATAATTGGAGTTAGAGTCAGATACTATATTTAAACCTCCGTGAAATCCTACAAACTTAACGTCATCATTGACTGAATAGTTTGGAAACAAAAGTCCTAAATCTACATTAAGGCTCTGTGGACTAGTAATTGTAATAGTATTATTGGGTGTAAAATTATAGGTAAAGTCCTCTTTTATTTCATAAACCTTGCCCGTATCACTTATAAGGTCAACACTGGTACTAACTGATGAGGGATCCTTGAAATATGGATTAGGTAAACTGTTATATAAATCCAGATCTTTTTGCTGTAATATTACATGATTATTAGAATCTGAATAAACTCTTCCAACCCCATCCAGCATCTTGACATTATCTTCAGTAGTTAATCCGAATAATTTTGTAAGATCTACTTCTACAGGCCTGCTATCGAATTTTACATCAATGTTAGCATCCCTGATTTGGACGGATTGTGAAGGATCACGAATAAGATTAACATCTAGATTCCAGAGCTGAGCTGCATGATGACTATCTGTAATCAACACTTTAATATTCGTGTCACCATTAATATCAACGTGTTGATTTAAAGGATTAATATCTTTCAAATCTTCAAGAGATGCCCGAAGGATCGGATGACCCGCAGCATCTGTGGTCGTAGAATAACCTTCTGCTTGATATGTAAGGGTTCCTGAAAGTCCGTCAATATTGGTTGGCAAGGCTATATCAAAAAATTTACTGCTTAAGGCTGTTATCGAAGCAGTATAATCAGTTGCTGAAGTATCAGGCGCAATTTGAACACCTAATTTACCCAAATGGCTATTTCCATTGGGATCTGTGGCGATGATATAAATGTCCTCACCCTTGTATAAATTATCACTGGTTTCATGCAATACACCACCGGGGATAAGTTGACCATTGGCAAGTTTATAAGTCCAGGCGCTGGTATCTCCTGAAAGGCCTGAAAAGATCGTGCTGACATTTATATCAATGTTATTATGATCAAGAACAATATTTTGAGGCGTGCTGACAACATCAGGGGTCAGGCTATAACCATATTTAATGGCAATAAGTTTACTTGCCCCACTTGCATCAGTTGCGAGAATATTGAGGGTATCGGTGCCTGATAAGCTAGGGTTTGCTTTAAACAAAGCCTGGCTAGCGATATTAAGATGACCTGTTGCATCAACACTTCCTATGCCGTTGACCACTGTGTAGACAACTTTGCCTGTAAGTCCATTGTTTAAGGTAGATAAGTCAATAGAATCATTGACATTAGGACCCAAAGCCATTGTATGAGCATACTCTTGGGAAACAGCAGGAGCTAAATTATAGCTGTATTTAACTTCAATTACTTTACTGACACCATTTGCATCAGTTGCAAGGATATCAATGTTGGTGGTTCCCGATAAACTTCCATTGGCTTTAAGCAAGGCTTGACTGGACACATTAAGATGACCGGTGGCATCAACACTTCCCAAATTACCAATCACGGTATAAAGCACCTTGCCTGTCAAACCACTATTCAAGGTGGACAAATCGATCGAATCATTCATAACATTGGGTCCCAAAACCATTGTATGAGTATTGGTACCTGTCAGGTCTAACACTGAAGAGACAGCTGGTAGCGTATTGGTGATGGTAATTTTATCGGTTGCCATGGCGTGACCACCCAATTGATCACTGTTTTGATAGATAATATTTAAATGTAAATCAGCAAGACCCACATCTTTTTGCAAATTGTCGAAAGCACCATTACTGTTTAAAATGACGGTTCCATCAGATTTCAATGTCAATGTTGCTGTACCTGAAGCTGTTTTGATCAAATAACTATCTATTTCACCAGCTTGGGCATTCCAAGATTCTGCTTGGGTAATTTGTACTTTTCCAACAGCGGCATCACTGGTGATTTTTGAGATCATGCTCAGCTTTAACTCATTACCATTGTTTGAGACGTCATTAGCCAAAATATTTTGTTTATAAACTGCTGATAATTGGGCATATTTTGCATTAAGCAACACATTAGCAGCGTCATCAGCGGCTGAAGGATTGATGTTAAAAGAAAGATTTTTAAATCCTTGGACTTTTAGCATCATAGCACCGGTTGGATCTAAGGGGATCGGCGCTAAAATACCTTTGTAACCAGAAAAATCAAACAATTTGTTTTGCGCATTGGTAAAGTCTTTGGTAATTTGGCTCAAAAGAGTGGCAGATAAAGGTTTATCTAGACTAATAACCACCGTGTTACTGCCACCAGCATTGGCAGAAAATTTAGCCCAATTGCCTTCATTGAGATTTGCATTATATAAAACTTTGTTATTTGTACCGCTTAAAGCTACAGTGCTGCCGCCAGAGCCTGCTTCGACTGTGCTGTTATTGCCAACGACCGTAATATTATCTTTTCCACTGGTGCCTGCAATGGTGACTTGATCCGTACCTGCCACAACAGTGTTATTGCCTTCGCCTAGATTGATGTGTGTTCCACGACCGTAAGCGGCAATGGTGTCATTGCCTGAACCTGCGACGATGATATCGTCATTACCATAGGTGAAAACTCTATCATTACCGGCACCTGTGAAGATTTGAGCCTTATTACCAAAAGCGGTGACATCGTCATTACCGTCACCTGATAAAATGATATCTCTATCGCCGAAGGCGATGATTTCATCGTTACCGTCACCCGATGAAATTGTTTGATTGTCACCAATACCTAAGATTTTATCGTTGCCTGATGTTCCCTTAAGGGTAGAACCAGGGGTAGTTGAAGTTGTGTTTGCCATTTTTTACCTCTTAAAAATAAGTTTACTTCTTTTATGGTATTAGAAATAGTTTGATAAAAAGTAAAAATATTTCTCAATTGGCAACTTTTTATCTAGTGAAATTTAAGAAGCCTGAAATATTAAATTTTAATATTTCAGGCCTTCGCTAAAAGCTTATGATATTAAAAATTTAAAACATTTTCTGGCCTGGCTTGACAGATGGTTCAATGGTTGCCAAGCAAACATTGCCGTCAGGATCTGCAAATCCCACGAGTAAAAACTCTGATGTAAAGCCCGCAATATTTTTGGCCTCTAAATTTATGCAACCAATGACGGTGCGGCCCAATAATGTATCAAACGTATAATGTTTTGTTACTTGGGCTGATGTTTGTTTGATGCCAATTTTATCCCCAAAATTGACCCAAACTTTATAAGCGGGTTTTTTGGCGCGGGGAAAAGGTTCAACCTTTACAACGATACCTGAACGTAAATCAACGCGATCAAAATCCTCATAGGAAATGGACATAGCAAAACTCCTGGTTTTGTGATCTATAAAATGATCACCAACAATAATTTAATAAAAAAATTTGAAAATTTTAATATCAAGCATCACGATCGTTTATATAAAAAACAAGGATTTGAGGCATACTTACTCTTGATCATTAAGGCACCATTGCTGGTTTATCTTGGCCTGTGACCAGCAACCGTCGAGCAGCAGCACGGGCTTCTTCGGTGATGCGTTCACCGGCCAACATACGGGCAATTTCTTCTTCACGTTCTTCGGGTGAAAGAGAGACAACTTTGGTCAATGTTTTTTCGTTATTGATTTGTTTAGACACACGCCAATGAAAATCAGCATAAGACGCCACTTGAGGCGAATGGGTTACGGTTAATAATTGTAAATGTTGGCCCAGACGAGATAGACGCTCGCCAATGGCCGAGGCAACCGCGCCGCCAACGCCTGTATCAATTTCATCAAAAATGAGAAGAGAAACACAACTTTCTTGGGCCAAAATCACTTTAAGTGCCAACATGATACGCGCGCGCTCCCCACCTGAGGCAATTTTTCCAAAAGATCCAAAGGCCATCCCAGGATTGGTTTGAACTTGAAATTCAATACGGTCAAATCCTTGATCGCCCCACGCACTTTCTTCCAGTTCAACAAATTGAACCTTAAGTGCTGCTTTATCAAGCTTAAGGGGAGTCAATTCTTGTTTAATGGCGGCTTCCAGATCTTTTGCCACATGATGTCGCCTTTGTCGAAGATTTTGGGCTTTACTAATGTAATCTTGACGGGCTTGTTGTAAAGCTTGTTCCAATTTTTGAATGTAATCGCTGCCATGGACCAGATGATCTTGCTCTTGTTGGAACTTTTCTTGTAAAGGACGCAAATTCTCGACCGTACAAAAATGCTTGCGTGCGACACTACGAAGCGTATGTAAACGGTCATCAATAATTTCAAGGGTTCGGACCTCGCCTTTTGATCCTCTTAAGACACCACCAACAGACGCTAAAACTTCTTGAATTTCGATGGTGGCGCGATCCAAAGCACCTAAGGCTTCTTTATAAGTGCCACTGGCAACTTCGGATACTTTGTCCAAATGACGGTGTGCGGCACCCAACATGCTTTCAATGCCTTTGTCGCCCACAATCAGACTGTAAGTGCTTTGAGCCGCATCCATAATTTTAGAATAATGTTGAAAATATTCTCGCTCTTGCAACAGTTTTTCTTCTTCGCCCTCTTTCAATGCCAACGCTTCTAATTCTTGCAAGGCTTGCTGTAAGAAAGCTTCACGGGCGGCGCGATTGGCCAAATCGGCTTGAGCTTGCTGCAGATTTTGACGGGCTTGCTTATAAATCTGATATTTGTTTTGAACATCACCAAGATCAGATCCTAATTGGCCGAAATTGTCTAAATATCGTCGATGAGTGGATGCATTAAGAAGTTGATCAAATTGACCATGGATTTCAACCAACGATTCACCCAATTTTTTGAGTAAGGTCAAACTGATGGATTGATCATTCATAAAGGCACGCGATTTACCATCAGCCGTTAAAACACGCCGCAATAAAAGTTCAGATCCTTCTAAAGTCAAATCAAGATCTTTTAAAGTTTGGTGAATAGGACTTGCCTCAGACAAATCAAACTCAGCGGTCACTGTTGCCTGAGTCTCACCCGTGCGAATAAGACTGGGGGAGGCACGCTCGCCCAAAGCCAAACCCAGCGCATCAAGTAAAATAGATTTACCAGCACCCGTCTCACCGGTCAGGACACCCAAACCTTCTTCAAAATTAAGGTCGAGTTGATCGATCAAAAGCACATTTCGGATCGATAGCCCTCCTAACATCGTCTAGACTTTCTTTTTAGAATTCCAAATACGACCAATCCAAGAATCCTGTCCACGAAATTCTTCAGGTCGGAAATCTTGACCTTTCATCAACAAATATGTCTCAGCATACCAAGGATCTGACGGAAAATTATGACTAAAGACAGCCGCAGTTGCCCGTGCTTCTTGCTTAAGACCAAGAGCCAAATAGACCTCAACCAACCGGTGAAGGGCCTCTGGAGTATGAACTGTGTCTTGATAATTTTTAATCACCTCTCGAAAACGGTTCATGGCCGCCACGTAACTTTTACGATCTTGATAAAATCGCCCGACTTCCATTTCTTTACCAGCTCGCATGGCGCGCAGTAAAACTAACTTATACTTGGCGTCCTTGGCATAATCGCTTTTGGGAAAACGATTGACTAACTGTTCAAAAGAATCATAAGCCAGTTCTGTGATTTGTTGATCACGTTCTGTGGGTGAGAGCTGTTCGTAGTAACAAAGTCCTTGAAGATAATAGGCATAAACCACTTCAGGATGAGCAGGATGCAAGGCGATAAAGGCATCTGCGGCCGCCAATGCTTTTTCATATTTTTGATTTTCATAATGAGCGTAAGCCGCCATTAACTGGGCTTGTGTTGCCCATTCGGAATAAGGATGTTGACGCTCAACTTCATCAAATATTTTTGCCGCACGTTCATAATTCTTGGCTTTAAGTTCAGATCTGCCGGTACGATACAGCTCTTCAACAGGTCGGTCTTCGAATTTTTCATCATCACTTGAACAGTTTAATAAAAATAAACTAAGGCTGAGCGCCAGAACAATTTTAATGTTATGTAAAGAAAAATAACTTAGAAACACTTGATATATGTCCTTTTATGAAAATAGTAAAATTCTATCGAGTACAAACCTCACCATAAAATACCAAGCCTGAAATTGAAACAAAATATTTTTATTCACAAATAAAAACTTATTGTGGATGATTAAATCCACGATTAAAAGCTTCAATTGTCGGTGTTTCTGACGATAAATTTTGGCTTTTCGGGGAAGTATCTTCCAAAGACAAAGGTAAAGATCCTGTATCCGTCACAGGCAGTTCATGGATAATTCGTCCTTGGCAATTTAAAACCCATATATCGTATACAGGATGCTCAAGGGCTGAAATTGCAGGAGATGAGGCAAACATCCAACCTGAAAATAGTGCAGAGGGTTTTTCATCAGGTTTCACTTCTTGAATTTCCAAGTAAGCTGTTGATTCTGGTGGATCTTCGGGGGGAGACTTTTGACAAAGGCGTGCCGTGATTTCAAGATGACCAAATTTTGCTTTCTGTCCCACAGGTGCCACAATATCTGAAATATGTGCGGTCACTTTATTAAGGCCCCGAATCAAAACTTGATCCGTTTGAACGCCACCCGTTAGTTCTTCCTCTTCAGCCTCTTCATTTGTCTCTTCTTTTGAAACCTCTGGTTTTTTATGATCTGTTACAGACGTAGACTTGGCTTTAAGAAAACCAAGTCCCACGCAAAAACTGATAATTAAACAAATCCGAAAGATTTTACAAAAAATCATGAATGCTTTGGCTCTTTTGCAACCTCAGCCTCAGCCTCTTCTTTTTTCTTATCTTTAGCGTTGAAAATAAGTTGACCAATCATGCCTTCTATACTGACAGAAGATTGCGTGTTTTCAATATGATCGCCTGGTTTTAAAAAGTTTGTGTCATCCCCCCCTGGCACAATCGCTAAATACTTGCCACCCATGATACCATCACTGACAATTTCAGCCGATGAATCATCAGGAATGCGCAAATCTTTATCAACTTCAAACCTTAATTCAGCCAAAAAAGTTTTTGGCTCAAGGGTCATTTCTCGAATTGTCCCAATTTTGACGCCACTCATGCGCACATCGCCGCCGATCACCACCCCATCAACTCGGTCAAATTTTGCAAAATAACTAACACGACTATTTTTCGTTTGATATCCACTATTGGTATAAGCAAAGGTCAGAAAAAAGCCTGCAATCACGAGGACCACCGTTCCCATAACGGCTTCAATAACATTTTTACGCATATTTAATCCTTAAATTTTATGTCTAGTTACCATGTTTAAATCTTTTTACGAAGGTTTCCAAGGCTGATAACTTTTCGTGGTCGATTTTTTTGATTTTTCTTTGGAAATATGGCCATCTGGTTTATAAGCCAGCGGCGTTCCGGTTAAATTTGGCAAGTGAGGTTTTTGCCAACTTTTATTTAATTGTATATCCAAGGATGCCTCGAGCATATGATGAAGCCAGCCAAACCATTCAGCAGGGACTTGAGATCCTTCCATAAGATTTTTGTAAATAACCCAACGTCGCGGCGTTCGCCTACTTCTTTTTGTCCAGAATCGTTCTTGATAATATTTGTTCCCCTCTTGATCTTGTCCTATAAAATTTCCCTTAAGACAAGTAAAGATCTTCATTCCCCAATGTTGTGCATAAACCATCTTTATCACTTCTCAGATATCTGTTTTGTCTTAAGATAAACGTTTTATAAGAAAATCACCAAGAAAAAACTTGATTTCATCCTTAAAAAGCTCTATTTCAATAAATAACTTATAAATGATATTCTCTTTAAAAAGAGGTGAGCTTTTGCTCGCCTTTTTGCTTAGAAAGAAGATTTTAATCGAAATTATGGATTTAAAAATAAAACTTGAGCAACTTTTTCTTCCGATTTTACATCAACGGGGACTCGATCTCGTTCGCGTGCAAATTTCAGGTCAGCAACGGCCGACCTTGCAAGTGATGATTGAACGTCTTGATAATGAAGCTGTATCTATGGAAGATTGTGTGGGGACAAGTCGTGAAATTTCTGCTTTGATGGATGTTGAAGATCCTATTCAAAGTTCTTATAGACTTGAAGTGACATCACCGGGCCTTGACAGGCCTTTGATGAAAGCCAAAGATTTTCAAAGGTTTTTAGATCACGAGATTAAGTTTCAACTTTTAGAATTGAAAGAGGGACGAAAAAGATTTCAAGGATTTCTTGAAAAAGCAGATGATCAAGGTATTGCAGTGCGAATTACAGATAAAGAAGATCTTGTTTTAACATTTAATTATGATGAAATAAAACAAGCAAATCTTGTCGCTGTATTTTAAATAAGTACTTAAGATATTGTATATTCGATTTAAAATAATTTAAAGTCAATCTGAGGTAGAAAATAATGACAACAATGACCAGCGGAACGATTCGGACAGAACTTTTAGGTGTAGCAGATGCTGTGGCACGTGAAAAAGGGATTGATCGCGAAGAA
Organism: Janthinobacterium lividum; assembly: GCA_050954885.1. Lineage (GTDB taxonomy): Bacteria > Pseudomonadota > Alphaproteobacteria > Caedimonadales > Caedimonadaceae > JBPBPI01. The sequence continues at coordinate 22,634 of JBPBPI010000100.1, forward strand.
ATTATCGAAGCGATGGAAATTGCCATTCAAAAAGCAAGTCGTGCCCATTATGGTATGGAGCGCGATATTCGTGCCATTATCGATCGTAAAACTGGTGAAATTAGCTTATTTTCCTATCGAGAAATTGTCGAAGATGTTGACAATGAAGTGACTCAACTTTCTTTAGAAGAAGCGCAATCTCTTGACCTGAACCTTAATTTAGGTGACTTCAAAAAAGATCCTCTACCCCCAATTGATTTGGGACGTGTGGCGGCTCAAACAGCAAAACAAGTCATTTTTCAGCGTGTGCGCGATGCTGAACGTCAACGTCAGTTTGATGAGTATAAAAATCGCATGGGTGAAGTGATCAATGCCCAAGTGAAACGGGTTGAATTTGGCAATGTTATTGTTGAATTAGGACAATCCGAAGCTTTACTTGCCCGCGATCAACTCATTTTACGAGAAAGCTTTCGCTCAGGGGATCGCGTACGGGCCTATATTATGGACGTGCGGCAAGAACCTAGAGGGCCTCAAGTCTTTCTCTCCCGTATTCACCCGGGGTTTATGGCAAAATTATTTACCCAAGAAGTGCCAGAAATTTATGAAGGCGTGATTGAGCTTAAATCTGTGGCGCGTGATCCTGGTAGTCGTGCAAAAATAGCTGTATATGCTGCAGATAAAGGATTAGACCCAGTTGGTGCTTGTGTAGGTATGCGTGGTAGCCGTGTTCAAGCCGTGACGGCTGAATTACAAGGTGAAAAAGTCGATATTATTCCTTGGTCGGCAAATCCTGCAGTTTTTGTGGTTAACGCTTTGGTGCCTGCTGAGGCGTCAAAGGTTGTGTTAGATGAAGAAACACATCGTGTTGAAGTTGTGGTTCCTGATGATCAACTTAGCTTGGCCATCGGCAGACGTGGCCAGAATGTTCGCCTAGCAAGCCTTTTAACAGGATGGAACATTGATGTAGTGTCAGAATCCAATGAAATGAACCGTCGTAATGCTGAAATTAAGGGCCGTTCAAATCTTTTCGTTGAAGCTTTGGACGTTGATGAAGTTTTGGCTCATCTTCTGGTAACCGAAGGGTTTACCACAGTTGAAGAAGTGGCTTATATTGCGCTAGAAGATTTAATGGCCATTGAAGGTTTTGAAGAAGAACTTGCCAACGAGCTAAAGACAAGAGCTAAAAACTATTTAGACAAACAAGATATTGAATTTACGCAAACTTTTGAAAGTTTGGGTGTGGAACAAGCGTTAATTGAACTGCCAGGACTCACGCCAAAAAGATTGGCTCTTCTGGGCAAAAAGAACATTAAATCTTTAGATGATTTTGCAGATCTCGCCAGCGATGAGGTTTTAGAAATATTACCCGATTTAAGTGAAGATGAAGCCAATCAAATGATTCTTCAAGCGCGTCAACATTGGTTTAAAGAAGATACTGAAGATAAAAACAAAGATTTTAAGAATTGATACTTAAATTAAGATTTAAGAATCCATGTCAAGAGAAAGACAAAGCGATATGGCTGATACCGAAGATAAAAATGAAAAGAAAACCTTAAGTCTTTCTTCTGGAAAGTTAGGTCTGAAGAAGCCTGGGGACAATGCTGCTCAAATTCGGCAGAGTTTTTCTCATGGAAGGTCCAAAGCAGTTGAGGTTGAAGTTAAACGCAAACGAATTATGGAGCGTCAGCCCGATCGAAACTTCTCAAAAAAACCGTCAACAGGACCTCAAGGCCTTTCAGAAGTTGAATGGGAATCTCGCCTCAGAGCTGTTCAACATGCGTTAAAGACAGCGTCTGAAGTTGAAGCTCAATTAAAACGCGAAAAAGAAGAACGCACCTATCTTGAAAATTTTCGTCTAGCCGAAATTGAAAAAGACAAACAAAGACTTGAAGAAGAACGTTTGGCTTTAATTGAAGAGGAAGCCCGAAAAGCAGCCTTAAGAGCACCTGCACCTTTACCAGAGCCAGAAATTGCAACACCGGATCCTGTCATCACAACATCAGAGCCTGTTTATGCATCAAAGCCCCTAGATGGAAAAGCTAAGAATTCATCTTCTATCGCCAATGAAGACGAGGAAGAAGAAAAGCAACATCGTGACAAAAGAGGCATTAAATCGCCCACACGTAAAGCAGGTGGTGATACAGAACGTGGTCGTCATGATATTCGTCAAAAACTTCATGGTATGTCTGTTAAAGATTTATTGACGACAAATGAAGAGGGAGACCAAGGTCGCCGCTATGGCTCTAGACGTCATAAAGATCGGTCACGTAAAAAACACGAAGCGCCTGAGCAAAAACAAATCACACGCGATGTCATCATTCCAGACGTCATTTCAGTTCAAGAACTTGCCAATCGTATGGCTGTTCGCGGGGCTGAAGTGGTTAAAAAATTGATGAGCATGGGCGTGATGGTGACCATTACGCAAAATATTGATGCGGATACAGCCGAATTAATTGTGGGTAAATTTGGTCACATATCAAAACGTGTGTCAGCATCCGATGTTGAACAAGGTATCCAAGGATCACAAGATCTTGACACAGATATGATCGTCCGTCCCCCCGTGGTGACCGTCATGGGACACGTGGATCATGGTAAGACATCCCTTCTAGATGCTATTCGAAAAACAGACGTGGTAGCAGGCGAAGCCGGTGGTATCACGCAACATATTGGTGCCTATCAAGTGACCATGGCAAGTGGTGCCAAAATTACGTTTATTGACACACCTGGTCACGCTGCTTTCACAGATATGCGGGCGCGCGGTGCCAATGTCACTGACTTGGTCATTTTAGTCGTAGCTGCCGATGATGGCATTATGGAACAAACTGTCGAAGCCATTCATCATGCACGTGCCGCCAAAGTACCGGTCATTATTGCCATCAATAAAATTGATAAACCTCACGCCAATGCAGATCGCGTTCGTCAAATGCTCTTGCAACATGAAATTGTGGTCGAACAAATGGGTGGTGATATTATGAGTGTTGACGTTTCTGCCAAAGCGGGAACCAATATTGATAAACTAGAAGAAGCCATTTTATTGCAAGCTGAAGTCATGGGACTCATGGCCAATCCTCATCGCGCGGCAGATGGTGTGATTATTGAAGCGAAATTAGAACGCGGTCGTGGGCCTGTGGCAACTGTTTTGGTTCAACGCGGCACCTTAAAAGTTGGCGATATTTTTGTGGCGGGAAGCCAGGGCGGACGTGTCCGTGCCCTTGTGGACGATAAAGGCAAAAATTTAAAAGAGGCTCTTCCTGCACAACCGGTTGAAGTGATTGGCTTTACTGGCACACCTTCCCCAGGGGATGACTTTATTGTGGTTGAATCAGAATCCCGGGCACGAGAAATTGCAGAATTCCGGGCGCAACGTCAGAAAAATAAATTGTCAGAGACCACGGGTCGCGGCACCTTTGAACAGCTGTTGACTCAAGCCCAAGGTAATAAAAAAGAATTGGCTATTGTCATTAAATCTGATGTTCAAGGATCTTTGGAGGCAATTTTATCTAGCTTTCAAAAGCTTTCAACCTCAGAAGTTGCGGTCAAAATTTTATATGCGGGCGTAGGTGGTATCAGCGAAAGCGATGTGGTGTTGGCCAAAGCATCCAATGCTATGGTGATTGGATTTAACGTTCGTGCCAATCCTCAAGCACGGGATTTAGCAAGCCAATCTAGCCTTGAGATTCGTTACTATTCGATCATTTATAACATCATTGACGATGTTAAAGCGATTATGGGCGGCCTTCTCTCACCCACGCTTCATGAACTTTTCCTTGGCAATGCTGAAATTCGTCAAGTCTTCAATATTACCAAAGTTGGTAAAATTGCCGGCTGTTATATCACCGAAGGCACGGTCAAACGTGGCGCCAAAGTCCGTCTGTTACGTGACAACGTGGTGATTCATGAAGGCAGTTTGAAAACCTTGAAACGGATCAAAGACGAAGTTCGCGAAGTCAAAGAAGGTTATGAATGTGGTATGGCCTTTGAAAATTATCAAGATATTCGTGAAAAAGATATTATTGAATGTTTTGAAATTCAAGAAATTGCCCGTGTGTTAGCCTAAATGCTAACACATCACTTAGAAAAAAGATGAAATTATGGCACGAACAAAACATAAAGTACCTTCTCAACGACAATTGATGGTGGCCGAAGATATTCGTCATATTTTGGCCAATGTCATGATCAAGTCTCACTATTTAGATATGGCTTTGGTTAAATCTCAAGTGACAGTGACTGAAGTTCAAATCACGCCAGATTTAAAATCTGCCAAGGTTTATGTTTTGCCGCCCTCGGGCAGCAACCCTCAAGAGATTATTAAATCTTTAAACAATGCCTCTTCTTTCTATCGATCTGAGGTTGCTAAACAAGTGACCACAAAATATACACCGTCTTTAAAATTTTATTTTGATGAAACTTTTGAGGAAGCCTCTCGAATTGAGAATTTATTACGCTCTGACCATGTCAAACAGGATTTAGAACATTCTTAAAGAGAAATGAATTAAATATGTTAAAAGATAGTTTTTTAAGATTTTACAAAGCATTTTTAAAAATTATTTTATATAATAATTATAAGTTAAGTTATAATTCTGACCATAAAGCTATTTCTTTTAAAGATTATTTCTTTTAAAGATTATTTCTTTTAAAGATTATTTCTATTTTTTAGAACCCTTAATCTTTCTACTATTAGTCCTATGCTATGCTGATCAAATAGAATTTTATCCTTTTAATTCATTTTATTTTTATCTTATTTTCTTTTTTATTGCTTTTTTTATGGCTTACCTAATTAACCAACAAGGTGACGATCGGGATTTCTTTAAACGCTATCTTCGTTTATCAGGTGCTAGTTTTAGTGATGCCACAATTTTGGCTTCTTTTGCGCATTTGATATTTCCATTTCTTCGTACAATTTTTTGAGCTTTTATCATAATACAAAGATATTATACGAATATGATAAATTATTAGGAGATAAAACGACATTTTATTATATCTTTTGCATTGTTTTTTGTGTTGTTTATTTCTTTTCTTTAAACATTTCAATGGCAATTGCTTCTTCGGTGGTTAAATCTCAACATAAGAATTTTTCTCAAAAATGAATTTTTTTAAAGATCGCGATCTTGCTCATCGTCTCCGTAATCAGCTTGTTTCTTCCAAAGAAAAGTTATTTTATTTTCTATTTTTATAGTATTAAATTATTGTATTTTCTTTGTTCCAAAGTCTTCTCAAGAAATAAATTATATTGAAAATTTTGCTGACATTACTATAGAAATTATTGGTTTAGTTATATGTTATCAAACCAACCGTAGGGGAGATGATAAAGAGTTTATTGAAAGATATATTTGTTTATATACCCCTATTATTATTCAAACATTTTTAGTCATGATTTTAATCATCCTTGTTTTAACTATATTTTTACCTATAATATTGAATCATTCATATACAAGTAATTTGTATTCAATTTTCATGATTTATTTCTATATTAGAATGAAAAAAGCAATTAAAATTGCTGCAACTGAAATAAAAATAAAATAAAACTCAAGTAATAAAATTTATATTTAATAATTATAAATTAAAATTGACAAATATTTTTTAACACATATAGCTGATTTATATCAAAAATATTGTAAATTGCAAAATATGCAACATTATTTTTCACAAACAACACTGGTAATATTGCCTATATGTACCTAAATCTATATCAGAAGATAAAAAATATAGATTGAAGGTTAAATATTATGACGAATATGAAAAAATTTAGCATCATTAGTGCAGCCATCATTGGACTTTACAATGCGCCTTTGGCAATGTCAGAAGGATCTATTAAAGAAGATCTTTTTAAAGAATTTGAAGCTTCAATGGTTACTGTATCGCAAGATGTATTATCAGTTGAAGACTTTCAATCTTCAATGGTTAACGTATCAAGAGGCATGATGACAGCTTCTGGTGATATTATTCATCCAAGTGAAGAAGACCAAGGCTTTCAAAAACATCTTTTAGCTCAGGATAAAGCCTCTGCCCGTCAAGGTATTTATGGCAAAGACTTGCTTTTGAATGATTTTGATATGATGGATGATAACGGTGATATGGATCCTTCTTTCAAATCACATCTTTTGGCGCAAGATCAAGCTTTTGCTGATCAAGTTGCTTATAACAATGGCTGGAGCAAGTATGCTAAAGACACAGCAATTGCCGGCGCAAAATACACAGGTCAAAAAGTCTGGGATACAGCTTCTTGGACTGCTCGTACTGTAGCAGCTTGGAGCCTCAATTATCAAGGTGTTGAAGCTTTAGAACAGGCTGTTGCTTATGGCGCTTATGGGGTTGGTTATATTGCAAGCTATGGTAATCCTGTGGTTGGAAACGTTGCTTTCCATACAACCCAAAAGACAATAAAGATCGCTCGTTATATAGTCCCTGGTTTTGAAGGTTACCTTGCAGGTACTTTTGCACCTGCAACCAAAGCTTTATTTGTCGATCCTGCGGTCAATCTTGCCATTAATTATGGACCTATAGTTGAATGTGATTATGTTTTGACATACACAATTCTCTTTTCGTTAGGCAAACCAATATTTTAATATTCCTCTAATGACAAAACATAACCTTATTCAGCTATAGTGTTCTTAAAGGTGTGGCTAAGGGAACGATAGCTACAGCTAAGCTTGGATATAAAGGCGCCAAAATGGCTGCAAACGGTACAGTGGTTGCTGCCAATGTTGGTTATAGTGCTGCTAAATCTGTTGCCAGTGGATTAAGCTCACTTTACAATTATTACAGAGGTTAAAGTTAAAGCTGATTTAATTTAGATCACTTATCTCAAAAGGTCCTTCCCTCAAAAGAAGGATCTTTTTTTGTTATATGTTATTATCTGTTAATAAACACTTCTTGACTTTTATGATTAAAAATTCTTGGCCCTTCGAGTAATTTTCCCCCTTTATATAAATGCCAAGAACACACCCGGCCATCTTCGTAATATTGCGTGACATTGCCATCTAATAAATTATTTAAATAAGGTTCGGTTTTAGAAACCGATCCACTAGCATAATAGGATTTAGCAATACCTTGTTTTTTGCCTTTCTCATGGGGCATGATTTTAACCACATGCCCCATATTGCCATAAAAAATCATCTCACCTTCAATTTCCCCCAATACAAAAGGAATATCCATAATTCGGTTGCCACTATGATCGTAATAAATAGCGGTTCCTTGTAAAACACCTTTTAAAAAAGGCAAGCGAGCATACAAATTATTGTCACGATAAAATTCGCTCAGACCGTTTAATTTTCCTTTGCTAAAAATAAATTTTCGGACAACATTTCCTTTTCGGTCGTAAATTAACAAAGGACCATCAAGTTGATTTTGCCAATAAGTTGCCCTTTGTCTTAAAAGTTTGGTCTCGGGATCAAACAGATCATGAACCCCTGAAATAGGTTTATCTGTTGATGGCAAAGGAGCCACCGAATTAATTTGAATTGTTTCTAACTTAAGAGGTTCACTCATTTTTAATCCTTATCCAATGGTCACAAGGGCAGCTGTTAACGACATCATGGCACCCGATTTTAAAGAAGATTCCGCACCGGCTTCAAGATTATAGGCAATACTGGCATTTTGATTGATGGTCATGGCGTTAAATGACATTTCAAGATCGGCACTGATATTAGTACTCATGCCAGCCGATTGACTGATGTTCATGCCGGCTTTTTGAGCAATAGACATCCCAGCCGATACATTGACATTGCGGCCCGCTGACAAATCAATATTATTGGGTGTTGAAAAGTTTATATCACCAACAGATTCAATTTTGGTTTGACCTTTAACAACAATGGTCAAGTTACCACCCACCGTTAATGTATGATTTTGAGACACATCTTGTGTGTAACTGCCATTAATGGTATGGGTTTCATTGCCTTGAGATAATTTATAATCGGCATTTCCTTGCTTGATCTCAAATTTATAATTTCCTTGATCCACCAAATCACTCATCGATCCTTGAGTAATAGACCGGCCGATACTGCCACTTTCAACCACTTCCATCAAACTACCTTGATCAACGCCCATGAGCATACTGCCATTGATCACCTCTTGGGACAAACTACCGCTGGTGATACCGACCGTTTTGTGGCCATTGACAATATAATCATGAACATTACCGTCATAGGTCACGGCACTGCGGTCGCCGGATTTAATAAGTTTGTTGAAATTTCCCTGATCAATTTGAATGAATTCGTTGACCTGACCACCCATGATATATTTATCACCTTTGTCAATTTGAACAAAATGATCGCCTTCGGTTAAAATCACATTATAACTGGTGCCTTGGCCCAATAGTTTTGTGGTCTTCTGGCCTTTTAATAAGGTTAAGTTGTCATCGCCCACACCCGCGGGCAATTCTTGGCTTTTGGGTGTGGTTTTGGCAACGCCTTCTATACCCCCCAAAATGGCTTCTCGATTGCCTTTATCGATCCACAACCACGCACTGCCACTTTCAATCCAGTCGGTGGTATTTTGCTTCACCCGGGCGTCTCGATCTTTTTGGGCATGAAAATAAACTTGTTCTGAATCTTTTAGATCCTCAAATCGAATTTCGTTTGATCCTTCACCACCTTTAGACGAATTGCTTTTGATCGTGCTTTTGGTGGGTTGTTCCGGCAAATAAGGCAGCATATTATTGGAATTATAAACCGATCCAATCACCAAAGGTCGATCAGGATCGCCCTCGATAAATGTCACCACCACTTCCATCCCGATACGGGGTGTGAATAAAATACCCCAGTTGTTACCAGCCCATCCTTCCGCCACGCGCACCCAACAGGAACTTTCTTGATCTGCTTTCGACAATCGGTCCCAATGAAACAGGACTTTGATGCGGCCATATTTATCCACCCAAATTTCTTCATTTTCGGGACCTGTCACGCGGGCAGTTTGGGTTGAATAAATCCGTGGCTTAGGTGTTCTTTTAGACGGACGGAAAGGGATTTTGGCTGGAAAAGCTTGATAGGTATTGTAATAAAGATTTTCCTCGCGATTGGGACGCGCGGCCATATCGCAAATATGATGAACCGTCTGCAAAACATATTGACGATTGGCATCAGGCCGAGGATGGCCCAAAAGACGAAACCAATAACCAGGCATAAAGCCAGGTATGGTTGAGCTACCTTCGATCGCCTCATGGGGCGCTTCATCCCGCTGTAATTGTAGCAAAGCCAAAGCTTCAAGGCGTTTTTTATCAGGTTTATCTTCGTGATCACATTGCGCCGGATATTGATAAACCTCACCACCCTCACCATATCCTGTCGATTTAGAAAGTGGATCGGTGCTGGCCAGTGTAAAATTGTAATCTTTTAATGTGGTCGTCTTTGGTACAACTTGATGTTTGAGTGAACACGACGTGATATAGCCCATAAAAGGTTGGGTTGTTTGCGTCTGTATCATTTGAGCTTCTTCGTCTGCTGCATAGGCCGTATGGGCAGATGGATCATCCCCAAAAATCAATGTATGTTTGTCGCGGCGATGATCAAAGTAATAAAAAACGCCTTCTTCTTCCAACAAACGATGGATAAAATCAAAGCAACTTTCATTGTATTGAACACAATATTCGCGTTTTTCATTGCCACATGTCCGTGTCAGATCTTTCACTTCTAAAACATTATTTTCGGTTAAAACTGATTTGATAATCTCCATTGCGGTCAAATTTTGAAAAATACGACAGTCTTGACCAAATTTAAGAAGCCAGAGAGAGGGATAAATCTTGGCCTCGTAATGAGTAGCGTTGTCATCTCCCGGTGTGGCGGTGATCAGTTGGGTAAATTGACCCACAATACCATTTATATAACGAACATTTTTATCACGCGGTTGTTCTTCAGATTCATTATCAAATTGATAAATACGGTTGTTTTGAAGGTCTGATTGAATATCACGAATATCAGAATGAATTGAGATGGTAATTAACTTACCCAAAAAATTCTTATAAGATAGCAAAGGATTTTTGGACGCCAATCGAATCGTAAATTCGAAAGGTTGCGAAATCTCTTCTTGGCCTTGAAGATGCTCCATGATCACCGTGTCAGCTGTATCAGAAAATGGTATATCGATTCTCAAGGAAATTGATTCTTGACTTTCGACCAAACTTGTCTGGGTCATAGATGCTCACCTGCTTTATTATATTGTTGCAGAAATCCTAAATCAGTTTCCCCCTCTTCGCAAGTCAACTTGATGAATTACCTGAAATTAAAGCCAGATTTTAAATTTTCCTTAAAAGAAAAAATAAAAATTTGATTTAAAATATAAAAAGCAAAGGGCATACAATGCTTAATTTTTATGTTAAAATTAACAAAAATATAAAAAAAATATCAACAGGGATTTGCTCTTATGAAGCGATTTTGTCAACTTATGTTCTCTTTGATGGTGATTATCTTTTGGGACAAATCCCATGCCGCCTCTGATACTTTGTTGATTGCCTTAACAGGGCCTTTCAGCGGCGGATCATCGGACATAGGTATTTCAATGCGCAATGGTGCAAAGCTTGTCATTAGAGAAGTTAATGACCAAGGGGGACTCGACATTGATGGCAAAAAATATCATATAGAAGTTCTAGAATTAGACGATGAAGGCAAAAATGAAACAGGGGCTTCGATTGCTCAAAAACTGTGTCAGATACCTTCTTTAAATGCGGTGATTGGTACGGCTAATACCGGCGTTGCCGTGGCCGGAGATCATTTTTATCAAAATGCTAAAATTATCCGCATTTTGACCCCAGCCACAGGTACAGCTGCCATGGCACAATGGCATCAGGACACAATTTCAGATCTTTATATCTTTCGTTTTGCGGCCAATGATCTTATTCAAGTGACCATGCTTTTAGAAGAAGCCATTCAAAAAATGGGTTTAAAAAGATTGGCTCTCATTCATGATGTCACAAATTACGGCATTTCAGGACGCGATGATATCTTAAAGCAAATTAAAAATTATCCAGGTGTTGAATTGGTGTTGATAGAACGTTTCAACACGGGTGACAAAGATATGAAATTTCAGATCCAAAAAATTAAAGAAAGCAAAGCTCAAGTTTTGATCGTGTGGGGCGGCGGGCCTGAGGCTGCTGCCATTGCCAATGAAATGCATCATATTGGCCTTCATATTCCTTTAATGGGAGGTTGGACCTTATCGATGGCCTCTTACTTGGATAATGCAGGTGCTCATGCTGAAGGTACCTTTATGCCTCAAACATTTATGGGGCAAAATCAATCAAAACAAGCCGGTGATTTTGTCAATCGTTACTACGACACCTATAAAGTGGATCATATCCCCTCGCCCATGAGTGCAGCTGAAGGCTATGACGCGATTAAAATTTTAATGGCAGCTTTTCAACAAGCAAAATCTCTTGACTCTCTTCAAGTCAAAAATGCTTTGGAAAACCTTGAAAAACCAATATCTGGCGTTATCACGACTTGGATTAAACCCTATGACAAATGGAATCCTAAAAATCCCATAAGTCACGAAGCTTTTCGTCCTCAAGAAGTGGTCATGGCCGTTGTTAAAGACAAAAAAATTGTTTTTGTCTATGATGAAGATCGTACCCAATTGTCTCGGACAAGAGATTAAAAAGCAGACTTAACCGCTTGTTTTATCCTGAGTATTTAAAAAAACACGCTACATGGCCGAAGTAGCTCAGTTGGTAGAGCAACTGATTCGTAATCAGTAGGTCGGGGGTTCGATTCCTCTTTTCGGCACCACTTCTTTACAGAAACTGATCACGTCCCACAAAAAGTTTGATATACGCGTTCCGCGGGTGTGGCAGGATTCATATAATCTACATGATCAGGCTGATCTTGATAAGGTTGCGATAAAAACAGATTTAATTGTTCCATTTTTGAAAAATCATTTTGCGTGGTAGCGGCTCTAATGGCTTGTTCAATGCGATGATTGCGTGGGATAAAGGCTGGATTAAGTGTATTCATATCCTGCGCAATATTTAACAATGATTTAGTTTCTTGACTTAGTCGCCTTCGCCAAGATTGCAACCATTGATCAATCTCGGAACCATTGGAAAAAAGGGCTTTAAAGTTATAATCATTTGACGCCTTAATGGCTTCTGCCAAGTATCGGAAACTGAGCGTGAAATCAGCGTGATACTTTTTCATCAACGTCAGTAATTGTTCAATTAAAGAAAAATCATCTTGATGAGCTTGAGTCAAACCTATCTTGGCTTTCATCAAGTTATGCCAGATATCTTTAAATAAAGACGGGAAAGAACCAATTATGTCTTCGGCGATGATCACAGCTTTTTTCTGATCTTGATCTAAAAGCGGCAAAAGACAAGTGGCAAGACTGTTCATATTCCACTGGGCAATATGGCTTTGATTTCCATAAGCATACCGTCCATGACGATCAATTGAGCTGAACACTGTCTCAGGATCATAGGATTCCATGAAGGCACAGGGACCATAATCGATCGTCTCCCCTGAAATTGATGTGTTATCTGTGTTCATCACCCCATGAACGAAGCCAACCGACATCCATTTAGCCATTAAAGTCGCTTGTCTTTCTAAAACTGATTGTAAAAAAGTTTGATAAGGATTAACAGCGGTTTGTATATCAGGGTAATGCCTTAAAATCGCATAGTCTGCCAATATTTTAAGAGCTTCGACATCATGGCGCGCTGCAAAAAATTCAAATGTTCCTACTCGTACATGACTGGCCGCCACACGGGTTAAAATAGCCTCTGGCAACATAGTTTCTCGAATCACCCAATCGTCTGTTTTAACCATGGCCAGAGAACGTGTGGTTGATATGCCTAATGCATGCATGGCTTCGCTGATAATGTATTCTCGCATGACCGGCCCTAGAGACGCTCGTCCGTCTCCTCTTCTTGAAAACCGCGTTTGACCGGACCCTTTCAATTGAAGATCGCAACGATTACCGAAGGTATCAATAATTTCACCCAATAAGATTGCCCGACCATCGCCCAGTTGGGGAACAAAATGACCAAACTGATGACCTGCATAAGCCAAAGCAATAGGATCCGCACCTTCTGGTATAACATTGCCTGAAAAAACAGCAGCTATTTCAGCTTCATCAAGAGCTTCTAAATTTATGCCTAAATCATTTAACAATGCTTTATTCAAAGCAATAAGGTGAGGTGCTTTGACAGGCGTCGGATGTATACGCTCATAAAAACGTTCGGGCAGTTGCGCGTAGCTGTTATCAAAATTAATCTTTAAATTGTTGTTTTCCACAGGTGATATCTTATCATTTTTTAGGTTAGAGAAGCGAGATATGTAAATGTTATTTATTACTATCTTATAAATTCTGATTTATTTTTCAAGTTTTGTTTGATTTTAAAAAATCTCACTTGATCTTGTGCAAATCTCCAGGCATCGTATCGCCAAATTATTGAATATAAATAACTTTAATGCGAGCTGATGACCAATATTTCTTCTTTTGTAAAAATTTTTGTATTTCTCTTTTTTGTGGCCTCTTTGGGGCAAACCTCTGAAATTTCAAGTTTTGAAGAAGTCTCTTATCTACGAATTCAAATGAATCGCTTCTATCTTGAACAAAATTTCATACAAGCCACTGAAATAGGCGCAAAAATTTTAAAAAGTTCAGAATATTGTCATGATGATGATCGAAAAAGAATGATCAATTTATATAAACGATTAGATCATCATTTAGAAGCCTTTAAAATAAGTTATGACATTGTTCGTAAATCATCCAATATTATACATCAAGATTATATTATATTTTTAAGACTTTTTGATCGTGGATTTTTTTTAATGGACCAAAAGATGAAAAAAGAAATATTTGATGATGTCAAAAAAATCTGTAAATATTTATTAAAATCATCGCTGACAAGTAATGTTGATACAACATTAATTCATATTGTATCAGAAAAAAATCATGGTGAAAGATTAGCCCGACTGAGAGAAAAATTTGTCCCAAGATCAGAAATAAATTTTTCTAATTATGATATTGATTTTTAAACTCATCATAATTTAAAATTATTAAGAATTTTTTCAATCTTATCATAACTCTCTTTCAAATCATTTTTTAAGGTACAATAAGGAGGCAAAAGATAAACGGTATTGCCAAGGGGACGCAGCAAAAGTCCTTGTTGCCTAAATTTTTCTTTAAGACTTTTCATCATGGTAGGTGTATAAATATCAGGCATCTGGAAAGCTGCAATGGTGCCCAACAGTCGTGGACGCTCAATCATTCCTTTGTCTTGTAAATTTTCTAACCCTTCGCGATGCTGTTGATGTATTATTTGCCAAGATTGAGACATCTCGGGATGCTGCAATAATTTTAAAGAAGCCAATGCGGCTGCACATCCTAAAGGATTAGCGGTATAAGAATGACCATGGGCAAAGGCTTTGGTAAATTGATCATCTAGAAAAGCGGTATAAATTTCTGATGTTGTCACAGTCAGTGCCAAAGGCAAAAATCCACCTGTGAGTCCTTTAGATAAACATAAAAAATCAGGTGTGATTTTCAATTGCTCTAGCGCAAAAGTAGTCCCTGTCCGACCAAATCCAGTCATGACTTCATCAAAGATAACAGGAATATTGAATGATTTAACCTGCTCCATGACACGGTCAATAAAACAAGGACGACACATTCGCATGCCACTGGCCCCTTGAATCAAAGGCTCAAGGATTAAGGCTGCAATTTTATGTCCATCTTTTTTTAAATAATCTTCTAAGATTTCTAAAGCTTGCGCCTCACGCATCTCGATGGTGTCGTCTTGCCACCAAGTAGCCGGATAGGGAATTGTTCGCGTGGTAAAGAGGAGTTTTGAAAAAGATGTATGAAACCCTGATGTGGCACTTACACTCATGGCCCCAAAAGTATCACCATGATAGCCGCCCTCGAAACATAGGAACAAGGTGCGGTCCTGATCGCCACGGTTACAGGCATATTGATAAGCCATTTTCATGGCAACCTCAACCGCGGTCGATCCGTTGTCAGAGAAGAAAAAACGACAGAGTTGTGACGGCAAGAGCTGTTGCAATTGTTCACATAACATCACCGCTGGCTGGTGGGTGAAGCCTGCAAAAATAACGTGCTCAAGGGTCAATGCTTGATCATAAATGGCTTTGGCAATGTCAGGATGGCCGTGACCGTGAAGGTTGACCCACCAACTGGAAATCAAATCTAAATATTTATGTCCTTGTTCGTCATACAGCCAAGATCCTTGACCTTTTTGAATCACAAAAGGCAAATCCGCAGTTTTTTCTTGGGTAAAAGGATGCCAAATAATCTTCTGATCCCGCTGTGCCCAGGTCGTCATTGTTTCACCTTACCTTTTAAATATTTCTGTTAAAGCTGAGGAAAAAGGAAATTTTTTCAAAGCATCAACATTCAAGTCATCAAAATGAGGCACTGACACCAAAATTTTAACCTTACCATAATGAGCAATGGCACGGGCATTATCGGCATCATGATCTCCTTTTAAAATCACACCCAAAATGGGAATTTTTCTCATTTGCAAAGCCTTTAAAGTCAGCAAGGTATGATTGATAGTCCCCAAAGAAGTACGCGCCACCACAATCACCGGTACATTCAACCATTTAATTAAATCGATCATCAGTGCTTTTTCATTTAAGGGCACCAACACTCCGCCTGCCCCTTCGATAATTAAATTATCAACCTCTGGCAAAATGATTTTCTCGAGGTCAATGTTAATATTTTCTTTTGAGGCCGCCAAATGAGGAGACACAGGATCTTGTAGCAGATAAGATTCGGCGTGAATTTTTACACCACTCAGTTGACTTATCTGAAGACAATCACGCTCAAGGTCGCCACCGGTTTGGATGGGTTTGCAATAATCATATCCACTGTGCGCACAAAGCCAGCTGCTGATGATTGTTTTACCGACGTTGGTATCGGTGCCGGTGATAAAAATTTTCATGTTAATTTTCGTGCCAAGATCACAAATAATACGTGATAGGTTATGGAAAAAGGTTGATCATAAGTGGTTAAAACTTTTCGGATATCTTTTAAAGAAATTGATTGCTCACTTTGATTGGCCCCCAGTTCACGCAAATAAACCATAAAATCACGCGCGTTTGCAAAAGTTAAGGTGAATTTTTTGTTTTTTATTATTAATCGTCTTGAATCAAGACTTTTCAAAAAACCATACCATTTTTCTTCAGGCCAATACTTGAAAGTGGGTTCCGGTAAATTTAATTTTTTAAACATCTGACCCCATTCTTGAAAGGTATCTGGCAACAGATAAGTAAAGGCCAAAACTTGCGATTGTGCAAATACTTCTTTGATGAAGTGATCAAACTGATTGACCCATTGAAACGATAAATTGGCAACCGATAAATCAGGGTTGTAATTGTCGTAAGATAAAGAGGTCATATCTCCCAAAAGATAATCAATTTGGGCATGATCTTGTAAATTTTTTTGCGCTTTTAACAACATTTGAGACGACACATCATTAAGATAATAATGAGATTCAGAATATTTGGGCAACAAGGCCTTTGTCATGAACCCGGTGCCGCCGCCCAAATCTAAAATAACGTGGGGATTAAAATTTTGATCCTGTTGTTGAATCATCTCACCCAACAGACGGGCACATTCTTTCTGCACCACCGCCACCTCATCGTAGGTCACGCTGGCACGATCAAAACTTTTCTGTATTTTATGTTCAGGAATAGTTGTTAACAAAATCTATTATCTTTTCAGCCACAATAATTGAATGATCGTACCCAAGGCAATGTCCATCTGTCGGATAAAAATCCAAATGGACATTTTTGATTGAGGCAAAATTATCATAAATTAACGCCGGTGGCACGATTTTATCGTGTGTGGTACCTAAAATAAGCAAAGGAATATCACAAGGCAAAGGATGAGAGTCAGACAATCCCTTTAAATCTTGATTGAGAATTTTAAATCTTGGTAACGTCAAATTAAGGTCTGACCTATGTTGATCTTGACGAGAATCAAAGCAGGTTTGATAAAAGTGATTTAAAGTTTTTTGAGGATAGATTTGGAAATTCTGGCACATTATATCCCAGGCACGACGGCGTCTAATACACAGGTCTGAATTAAATCCTAAGAAATTAATAAAAGATTGAAGCCCAATCAATGCGCGATATTTTAAGGGCAGTTTTAATAATTTTGTAAGCCCCAAAGAATGACCCACGCCAATATATGTGATATCAGACGACAAAAGTTGAGGGGCCTCAAAATCTTGCGCATTATCATACCCAAGATTGATAAAATGACAATCTATATCCCCAAAGCACGTTTGTAACGGATGCCAAAAGTGTGGACTGAAGCCCCAGCCATGACAAAAAACAAAAGATAATTTTGAGGACGAGGTCATAATTGTCTTAAAGCCTGTATCAATGTATCAATATCTTCGGCTGTATGGTCCACATTCAAGGCAATGCGTAATCTCGATGTATTTGGACTTACTGTCGGGGGTCGGATGGCGGAGATACGTATACCTAAAGTCTTTAACTTTTTTTGCGCTGTTAGCACTTTTTCGGCTGATCCTAAGATAACAGGGATAATATGGGTGACTGACGCGCCGGTGTCAAAACCCAAACCTTGAAGCTTTAATCGCAGGTCAGCTGATTTCGACAAAAGCTGCGCCCGCTGTGAAGTTAATTTTGGCACCAAGGACCAAGCATGTGCCGCAGCTCCCACAATTAAAGGCGATAGCGCAGTGGTATAGATAAATCCACTACATTTGTTGATCAAATATTTTTTAAGGGATAATGATCCCGTCACATAGGCACCAGAACATCCCAAAGCTTTACTAAAGGTTCCCATAACGAGATAAGGAAAACTTTGATTCTTTAAATCAATTGTGGTTGAAAGACCGTAGCCATGCTCGCCAAAAATGCCGGTGGCATGAGCTTCATCCAAATATAAAAAAGCATGATATTTTTGGCACAAGCTTAGCAATGTTGTCAAATCGGTCATGCTGCCGTCCATGCCAAACACGGATTCAGTGACAATAAATTTCGGACGGGCATCGTTCTGATATTTGATTAATAAATTGCTTAAATGATCCATAGATTGAGGGTGATATCGAATCAACTCAGCACGTGCCAAAAAAATACCTTGATATAGGCTGGCATGAATCAATTTATCGGCAAACACCAAGGCTTGAGATCCTAAAACTTGTGTGTCTAGTAAACTAGCCAACACGGTTATGTTGGCCTGAAAGCCAGAATTAAAAATTAGGGCCGATTGTGATTTTTTGTCCCAAGCAATTTGTGTTTCAAACTGTTCAAACAACCCGCTGTTGCCCAAGAGCAAGCGCGATCCGGTCGATCCCACGCCATATTTTCGACCCGCGTGAACAGCCGCCGCAAGCACATCCTTGTTTTGACTGAGGCACAAATAGTCATTGGACGCAAAATCGATTAACTTTATATCATTTGTTGAATTTACTGCTGGCAATACGCGATATTTATCGCTATTTTGATGCGTCTTACAGTAATTTTGATAGCATGTGTACACGGATTACCTATTGAATTTTTTAAAAAATGAGAAGTTAGCATGACCAAACAATGGACTTTAGAAGAAGCCGAGCAACTTTTTTATCAACCGTTTACAGAACTCTCTTATATCGCACAAACGGTGCATCGAAAACATTTTAATCCCAATGTTGTTCAAATCAGCACATTATTGAACATTAAAACCGGTAGTTGTCCGGAAAATTGCTCGTATTGTCCGCAATCTGCTCATTATAACACGGGTCTTAAAAAAGAACCTTTAATGGAAAAAGAAGAAATTCTAGCCGCCGCTCGTCGCGCCAAAGACGCGGGCAGCACCCGTTTTTGTATGGGAGCTGCATGGCGCACGCCGAGAGATTCTGACCTTGAAAAGGTATGCGATATTGTCCAAAGCGTCAAACAATTGGGGTTGGAAACCTGCGTTACTCTGGGCATGTTACAAGATCATCAAGCTAATCGTTTGAAAGAAGCAGGACTTGATTTTTATAATCACAATATCGACACCTCTGAAGAATATTACGACAAAATCATCACAACACGCAGCTTTGAAGACCGTATCAATACGTTGGCTCGTGTTCAAAAGTCTGGCCTGAAAACCTGTAGTGGCGGTATTTTAGGCATGGGAGAGTCCAATCGCGACCGCCTGAAAATGCTGATGACCTTGGCCAACATGGAACATCCGCCCACGTCGGTGCCGATCAATAAATTGATTAAAATTCCTGGCACCCCTTTAGAACACGCGGAAGAGGTGGATCCTTTTGATTTTGTGCGCACGGTGGCCGTGGCCCGCATTATGATGCCACAGGCTTATATTCGTCTGTCGGCCGGACGCGAGCAAATGTCCGATGAATTACAAGCCCTTTGTTTTATGGTGGGCGTTAATTCCATTTTCTATGGCGAGAAACTCCTCACTGCGGCCAACCCTGCCCCTGAACACGACAACCGTCTTTTCGACCGTTTAGGATTGCAAAAACAGCAGTGAATAAAGAAATTAAATTTTGATTTCTTGTATCTCAAAGTGACTTAAATATTTTGAAGATATCATTTTTTGATTTTTTCTATCATAAACTGAGCTTTTGCATGATCATAATCTGCAGCTTTTTGAAGAAGCTCAGCTTTCTTCTGTTGATCTTCCTCCAAAAAATATTTCCATTTGAAATAATAAGCCTCTCCACACGTGTAAGATTTGGTGTTTTCTGGACGCATAAGTTTCGTAAGATTTGATTCAGATTTTTTTAGAAAAATTTCTTTTTCTTGAGAAAAAATTTTAGAAGCATAGAAAAAAAGTTTTGCTTTTGTTAATCCTTTAAAAGGTCGACAGAAAATGCTCGAGAAAAACCGATGTTTCAAAGCATTTTTTGTTTTAAAGAAAGCTTTCTTAAGATTTTGCTCACTAAATTGATGCCTTAAAGTTTCCTTCAAAACAATTGATTTTAAATAAGCTAGACTCTTTTTGACCACATCATCAATATCCTCTCTATAATATTCTTTATTGAAAAGAATATCATTTTCATGTTTAACCAGCCATCTGTCTTCAAAAGAAAGCTGATCTCGGCGATAAAAATAGTCAATTATTTGACTTTTGTTAAAAAAGGGTAATTTTATTTTTAGATAATCGTTCAATAGATTTTTAAAATATTTTGAAACTGAGCCAAAATTTTTAATTTGTTGCAATGTATCTAAAGAGTCAATCAGAGCATATTGAAAAGATACCGGAAGATACTTGAACACAGAAATTTGAGTTGTTGAAAATGTTTCTTGTAAATGAAGTTCAGGAATATTTTCAAAATAAATAATCTTTTCTTGTTCATCACGACTTAAAATTTGAACGGGTACAAGAGATGTTTCTTTCTTTAAGATCTTTATATTTTCTTCAATGTCACTATTTTTGTAATCTATAGCATTAAAAGAAAGATCCAATTCCCTAATTTTAGGAAATATGCTATTTAGAGATTTCAAAAAAACTTTCAGTGCCGTCTCATTTATTGAATTTCCCCATAAATCTAAATGCGTTAAAGGAATTTCTTTTTGAATAAGACTTATAAATGGCTCTAAAGTGCTAATTTTATTATCACTAAGATCTAATTTTTTTAGTGGAAATCTCGATTTTAGATTTTGAATAAGAAAACCAAAATTTTGATCCGTAAGTTTGCAATCCTTAATAGAAATGACATAAACTTTATTTTCTTTTAAGACTTGTGAAAGAACTTTTAGCATAAAAGGCGTCATCTTCACTTCCTCAAGATAAAGAGAGCCCTCACCTCTTAAAATTGAGATGATTTCTTCTTGAATTATTTCAGGAATTTTATAATAAAATAATTTCTTTATTTCTTCATCAAGAGATTCTTGGTTATTTTTGGCACGTTGAATAATATTTTTAGAAAGTTTTTGCGAAATGGCTTCTAAGATTGGAGACTCTAAAGGGTTATTATCGAGACGTAAAATGGTCAAACGTTTATTTTCTTTCAAACTGTTAAAAAAATTTTTAAAGGCTGTTTCTGAAAAAGCGTTCCACCGTAAATCAACGTCATCAAGATTGGGATGCTGACAAAGAAAATTACATAAAAGATTTGCTTGCGTATCATCAAAATTATTGTTTGCCAAATTAAGAGAAGTGATAGAAGGGTGATTTTTCAAAATCGATATAAGATTTTTTAAATGTTCAGAGGAAATATAGGTACCAGCTAAATTTAACTGATTTAAATAAGGTAGAAAATGCAAGTGTTCGATAATTTCTTTAACATGTTCTGTTTCAAAGTTGCTTTCGTGAAGATTTAAAGATGTAAGATTTGTCTGATGTTTTAAGAGTTTGACCAAAGCTTCTACAGAAGAATTTGTCTTTAGAGTTAAGGCATTTCCCCCGATATTCAAAATGTCCAACTGATGATTGTTTTGCTGATGTGCGAAGAAAGCTGAAAGAGCCATCAGATCTATCGTTTTGAGACTACTTTTTGACATATCACAATTCTTAAATAACTCGCCCCTTTTATAACTGTTTTCAAGATGGTCTCTAACAGTAAAAGTTAAATCAAATTTTTTAAGAAAACGATTTTCGCCTGTTTCTATAAATGCATCAATGGCATTACCAATCTGAATTTTATCAAGATGATTAAGTTGAGATGAACTCAAAGGATTTCCTCTTAGCCAAAGAAATCCGCGTTGATTTTTTTGATGATAAACAATAAAGTCTTTGAAAAATATCTCAAAATCCTCTGGCGTATCAGGTATTTGAATAAAATTATTTCTTAAATCAATTTCCCAATCCTTTTGTTGAGATTCAAAAAAAAGCTTGAGAAGCTTTGGAAAAACGTGTTGAGCTTTTATTAAATTGTTTGTCAAAATCAAGGAACTTGGCATAAAAGATTGGCGTAAAACCTCAATCAGGATATCTATTTCTTTATCACTCATAAATTTATCATTTAAGTCTATGATAGAGTTCGATTGTGAGCTTAAATAATTTTTTTCAAGATATTCTTTTGTTTTATGTGAAGACAAAATAAGTTTTAAATTAGAAAGCAAGTCTTTAAAACTTTTATCTTGCACAACTTGATAAAGAAGATGAAATTTATGCAAAAAATATTCTTGAGCAAATTCTTTTAAAGGATTTTGAAATATATTTTCTGTTGAACGATTCTTTATGAGAGATTTTTCATCTTTTATGGCTCGGGCAATTGTTCTGCCGTCTTCTAGCATTTCTGATAAATCAAGTGATTCCTCTAAGGAAGGATTCTCTTGATAAATCACATTTAATGCTTTTCGGGCATTTTCTTTTTCTATAAAAAGATTTTGGTAGCGGGCATGTGTCAGAGGATGAAGCACTCGAAAAATAGTTTCTAAAGAAGCCCCTCTCTTTAGCCAAAATTGAATCCTTTTTAGATTTTTTGGAATCTCTCTGAGGATATCTAAGCTTATGAAAAGAGAAATTCCTTGTTGTCTTAGTTCTTTTTCAGAAATAACGCCTTTTTTAATCAGTTGTTGGTATTTTTTATCTTGGTCCCACAAAGTTGCAAGCCAATGAAGAATAAAAATATCTCTTTTTATTGTGGTTATTTTATCTTTAACATTAGGTGCTATATGAACCTTAATGAATGGTTCAAAATAAAGAATATTTTTTACCTTAACAAATAAAGAGCCTTTGTCTAAATTATATACAGGGAAAAAATTATTATCATTATCAATACTAATTAACTTTCGTTTTCCCACTGACGTTAAATCTGTCTCAACAATAAAATTGTCTAATTTTGCATCTCTTGGATTTGTTAAGAAGCTGGCTAAAATCAATCCACTGACACTTTCATCATCGAGAAAACTTAAACTGTTTTTTTTATGATTTTCAAAAAAATCATGAAAGTTTTCTCCTAAAATTGTGGCAGATGCTTGACTCACATATCGATTTTTTTTTCTTCCTTCAATTGGATTATCTGTTTCAATATTATTGAGAACAAGAAAAGTTGAAGCTGGCGCACCTTGTCCTAACAATAATTGATAAAAAGAATATACAGCAAATTCTCTTGAAGGATTTAAGTTGTCAAACTCTGTCGTACTTTTAAAATGAATACCCCCATCTGCAAATACAGGATGATTTCCCCAAGCATTTGATCTAACAAGATAACCTTTCTGGTTGCGTGATATAATTTGAAGCGCTTTTTCTTGGGAAATTAAAAAGGAAGCTTTTCCTAAAATAACCAATTCTGCTTTGTTTTCGTCTTCTTGTTCGCCCTTTACAAAACGAATAATTTTATTTTGTAACTCCGCAATATCTCCTGAAGATTTTTCATAAAGAGAGCTTGCATGAACAAAAGAAAGCGAGAGTAATATGCTGCAAAAGAAAACTTTAACAAGATGATTTTTTAGCACTATTATTCCTAGATTATATGATCTAAATTACAATCTTTATTATTTTTTATCGCGGCTGTTCTTTTTATCAATCAGGCGTACCCAGGCTTGCCAATCGCGCAGGCCTAAGTCTTTTTCAAATCCCAAGAGATCTTGCACAGATTTCTCGCACACATTTTGATCTGGCACGATCAAGGGTTGATTCATAGACGAGGCCAAACATTGCACCAAACACGCTTGATGCAGATGATAGGCATAAAAGGCGGCCTCATGTAAAGTACGGCCACACACTAGTGCACCATGATTGCGCATGATCATGACATAATTTCGGCCCAAACTGGTTTGAAGTTTGCTTCTTTGAGTTTTGTTCAGTTCAAGGGAATCGTAATCATGATAGGAAACACGGTTGTAAAAATGCAGTGCCCATTGGCTGAGGGGCATGAGCCCTTGGACACAGGCCGATACCGCCACAATGGCCGGCGTGTGAAGATGAAAAACGGCACCTACATCTGGACGGTCCTCGTAGACCGCCCCATGAATAGTATAGCCTGTTTCGTTATATTGATATTCTTCACCTTCCAATACCTTACCGTTAGATGACACTTTCATTAACGTATCAGGGGTGACCTCTTCAAAGCGCATTCCAAAAGGATAAATAAAAAAAGAATTTTTTTCCTGCGTCCTCGCGGATAAATGGGTATAGGTATGATCATCTAAACGCAAATGACTTAAGATTTGATAGGCATAGGCTAAATTTTCTTTAATTTTAGAATTTGACACAGCGTTCCCTTATAATTTTTTGATCACATCAATTTAAAATATATCTTTTTATGATGTTTTAACAGATTCAAATTTATAACAAATTTCAGGATAAGAGCTATCGCCCATTTTGGACATTTCGTAACCATGTTCGACCCCGCCTTGATTTTCATAAAACCGGCGAGCAACTTTATTTTCCTTAAGCACCCAAACCATAAAAGGATATAAGTTTTCCTGAATGAAATGCGTGCGAATATTTTTCATCATCTCGCGACCAATACCTTGTTTTTTATAAGCCTGTAATAAATATAAAGAATAAATCTCCCCTTTGATATTGCTTGACTCTCGACTTGGCCCCACGTCCGAAAAGCCAATAATATGGCCTTGCCAACAAGCGACAAAACATTTTGATTGAAAATTTTTTGTTAAAAATATTTGTTGACGTAGCCTCAATCGATCTTCAAAGGTGATGCTGTTAATATAATTGATATCGATCAATCCCAAATAGCTTTCATGCCAAGCCTGAACATGAATTTTTGCAATATTTTCTGCATCTTCTAAATTGGCAAATCGAATGCTTAAGTTTGAAAAAAGATTATTTCTGCTATTCAATATTATCTACTCTCTTTTAAAACAACAAAATTCAATTGCGGACAAAAAAAAGGCCTGTCAAAAGACAGACCTTCTTATTTTCTAATCGATGAAAATCAGAAATTAGCGAACAACAGTCACAGCGCGACGGTTCTTTGCATAAGCTTCTTCAGTCATTGCACCGTCGATTAAACGGTCTTTACCGTAAGAAACAGTTTCGATGCGTGAAGCTTCGATTCCGTTTTGTACGAAGAAACGCTTAACAGAATGCGCGCGGCGTTCACCGAGTGCCAAGTTGTACTCAGTTGTTCCACGTGGATCACAATAACCTTCGATGCTGATACCACCGGTTACTTTTTTCAACATGTCAACTTGTGCCATCAAAGTTGCTTGAGCTTCTGCATTGATGTCAGAACGGTCGAAACCGAAATGTACTGTATCACGAGCATCTCTTTGCATATCAGCTTCAGATGATGATACTTCTGTGTTGCTTTCGCCACAAGAATCGGATGTTGGGAAGTTATCAAAACCGCCTGTTACCTTCTTGTTTTCGTCTGCCATATCGCAAGCTGTTAACAAAGCTGCGACGGAAATCAGACTGATCAATTGATTGCGCATTACTTATATCCTCTTTCGGGTTAATTTATAAATATGTTTTTAATGCAAAACAGAAAAACTATTTTTCTGTTCGTTGCCTTTTTAAACGACCTCAACTTTCATCAACTATATAGATAAAATTCTATTGAATCAAGGGGGACCAACAAGCACCGGCTGCACCAGTGGGTGTTGAGATTTCTCGCTCGTTATATCCTGTTAAATCAATGGTGTAGACTCGACTTTTACCAGATCTGTCAACACGTGTGAACATAATTACTCGACCATTAGGGGACCAACATGGATCTTCAACCACATGTCCTTGGGCCAAAAGTCGCTCACCACTGCCATCAGATTTCATGACACCGATATAAAATGCACCGGGGGCAAGCTTGGTGAATGCAATTAAATCACCCCGTGGCGACCAAACTGGCGTTTGATATCGACCTTTGCCAAAACTGATGCGAGTGGCTTCACCGCCGCTTGCTGGCATAATGTAAAGTTGCGGTGTGCCGCCGCGATCTGAGTTAAACACCAATTGTGATCCATCAGGTGAATAACAAGGAGAAGTGTCGATATGATTTCCTTCTGTCAACCGTTGAACGGCACGTGATGATAAATTCATTTTATAAAGCGATGTTCGCCCTTCAGCCGCAAAACTCATCACTACAGATGATCCATCGTGACTGAAACGGGGAGCAAAAGTCATACCTTTAAAATTTCCCAAAAGCTCACGTTGACCAGACGAAAGATCCATTAAATACACTTTGGGTTGACGTTTGATAAAATCAAGATAAGCAATTTTAGGGGTACTGGGTGAAAAGCGCGGTGTTAAAACTAAAGACTGACCGGTGGTAAGAAAACGATTGTTAAAACCGTCTTGATCCATAATTGCCAATTTTTTTACTTTGTTGGTGGGGGGGCCTGTTTCAGAAACATAGACAATTTTGGTGTTAAAATAGCCGTTATCTCCTGTCACCCGTTTATAAATCGAATCGGCAATTTTATGAGCGATGACTCGATAATCTTTAGCAGATGCTTTAAATACCATGCCTTCCAATCGAGATTCTGAAATCACATCATAAAAAGCATATTCAACTTGAATCTGTCCGTCGCTGGCTATCTTAATCTCACCGCTAACCAATGTTTGAGCGTTAATTGCGCGCCAATCACCAAATCTTGGTTTTTGTTTCAAAGACTCAAGGGTTTGAATGAATGATGCCGGATCTAAAGGTTGAAACAAGCCACATCGTTCCAAATCTGCGGTCACAATTGAAGCAATTTGCGCGCCCGTGTTGGCCACATTACCACTTCCTTGAAATCCAGTGATCGCAATTGGCATTGGGGCAATATTGCCTTCCGTAATATCCACCTCTAAAACAGCTTTTGAAGTTCCCATATTTCCTATGAAAAAGACAAAAAGACTTGTGATCAAAACCACATTTTTAAAATAATTTTTCAAGTTACCCTCCAAGCATTTGTTTAGGATTAAAAGTCAATTCTATTTCTTTCCATGATTCATATTTTTCTAACGGCAATGGCAGTTTTGCACAACGAGGATTTTTGGCTGCCCTCAAAGCACTTTCTGCAGCGATTTTAAAATACGGATCTCGCGCATATCGATTTTTGTCGACAATTTCTGCATCTCTCACAGTGCCATCCGAATTTGTCCATAAATGTATTTGAACAGCTAAATCTTCAGCATTCTGGGCGCCTGCTTGCATATCCCAACATTTTTTAAAATGAGGCTTCAAAAGTGCTATTTCACTTATCGTTACCTCTTCACCCACTTGACCAACTTGTTTGGCTTCAGGTGTACCTTTGGCGTCTTTTTGAGCCTCGGGATCATCTTCGACCTTTTCTTTAAATTCTTTTTCAAGATTTTTCAAAAGAGAGTCCATAGGATTGTCTTTAGGTTTCTTTTTCTCTACCTTTTTTTCTGGCTTTTTCACAGGCACCTTTGGCTTTGGTGGCGCGGGTTTGGGTTTTGGTTCTGGTTTAGGTTCCGGTTTTTTCTCTTCAGGTTTTGGCTCTGGTTCTGGCACTGGCTCAATCTTAGGCTCGGGCTTTGGCTCAGGGGGTGTTGGTTTAACTTCTGGTTCAGGCTTGACCTCTGGCTTAGGTAATTCAGGCTCTGGTTTAGGCAATTCTGGCTCAGGTTCTGGCTTTGGCTCAGGAGGAGGCGTTGGTTTTACAGGCTGTGGTTTGGGCGGCTCAGGCTTTTTCTCTTCCGGCTTTGGCACTTCTTTAACTGGCGTTAAAGAAGGCTTTGGCGACATGGTTTCAGCAGCAACCGTCAAAACTTCAACAGGAATCGGCTCCATGATCATGGGTGGTGCTTTAGGCGCCCAAGGAATGCCAAAGAAGACCAACAAAAAGAAGGCCATATGAACAAGAAAAGAATATAAAGCAGCGCGACGCATGGCAAAGCCTATCTTTTAAGGTTTTACCGGCTTTGGTGGAGGCAATTCAGCCATGAGAGCTATTTTCTCAAAACCTGCTGCTGAAATTGTGCCCATCACTTGTAAAATAAGACCGTAAGCAATCTTTTGATCGCCCCTGATAAAGATACGGGTATCGGGTTTGGCTTGAGTGATGGCCTGTAGACGCGACACCAGATTATCAAGATTTACCTCTGTTTCTTGAATGTAAATCTTTTGATCACTGCTGATAGAAATGGTCAGAGGTTCTACTTTTTCATTGATGGCTTTGGCTTGAGTTTTGGGCAAGTCTACAGGGACGCCAACAGTCATTAAAGGCGCAGTCACCATAAAGATCACGAGCAGCACCAACATGACATCGACCATGGGTGTCACATTGATATCAGACATCGGCGTGCGTTGAAAACGATTGCGACGATTTGATCCTTTAGAAGCGCTGGAGATGGCCATGGTTATTCAACTTCCTCAAGCTGGCGCGAAATGATGGCACTGAATTCGGTTGCGAAAGATTCCAATCGATTGGCATATCGGCCCAATTCTGTTGAAATTTTGTTGTACGCCAGAACAGCCGGGATGGCCGCAATCAATCCAATTGCCGTGGCAAATAAAGCCTCTGCAATACCGGGGGCGACCACGGCCAAATTAGTTGATTGCATTTGAGCAATACCTTGGAAGCTGTGCATAATACCCCAAACGGTGCCAAACAAGCCGATAAAAGGTGCCGTGGATCCAACAGATGCCAGAAAGCTGAGATTATGCTCCAGACTTTCCATTTCCCTATTTAAGGTTAAATTCATCACCCGTTCGATACGTTGATGCAAGGTCTCTCTCAAATCTTTACTGACGACCTTACCGTTGGTGGCACTTCGGCGCCATTCACGCATGGCAACGGCAAAAATACTGGATAAAGGATCGGTGGGACGTGTTCCAATTCGGTCGTAAAGACTTTCAAGGGATCCCCCGGACCAAAAAGATTCTTCAAACTTTTCAGCCGTAGATTTTAATGATTTGAGTTTAATAAATTTTGCAAAAATGATTGTCCAGCACCAAATTGAGGCAAAAATCAGCATGATCATGACCAATTGAACCACCCAATCTGCATGAATAAAAAGACTCCACATTGATAAATCAGGCATCGCCATGGATTGACCAACAGTGACGGGATCGAGAGGGGCATTTGGTAAACTCAAGGTCAAGACTCCTTCATCTTTCTAGAGCTGTGAAATTTTCACAATAGAATCAGGCAAGCGTATAGGTTTGCCCTCATTATTAATTAAGGCAAGTGTGACCAACATGTCAACACACATCCGTTCCTTTTTAAATATTTTTTGGGACATAACCAAACGAATGCCTCGAATATGGCAAGGACCTGACCTGATTTCTAAGAGATCATCTAAATACGCAGGAAACTTATAGTAAATATCAACATGGGTGACCACAAAATGACAATTTTGTGTTGATTTTAGGGTTGATTGTTCAAATCCCATTCCCCGCAACCACTCTGTGCGCGCCCGTTCCGCGTATTTCAAATAATGACTATGATAGACAATTCCACCACTATCGACATCTTCTTGATAGATGCGCACTTTATAATCAGAAATGTTTTTGTCTTTCATGCTTTAATATTTTTTTACTTATAAATCTCTTTAAATAATTAACATACTAAAAAATCTGATATAGAAAAAATTACATTTCAATTTTATTGACAATATTAAAAAATATTGACATAAAAAATAAGTTTTTTAATTCATCAATGGTTTTATTTTTATGAAAAAATTTTGTTTCTTACTCATTTTACTATCTTTTAACATCAGTTTTTCCTGTGAACAAAAGGAAGATTTAGATAATATTTCAAAAAATTTTCTGAGTGTATCACCAGAAGATCAGGAAATTAATCCTGAAAAGAAAAGACTTATAGATGTTATTGATTCTTATAGAGCTTTTCAAAAAGATACTTTAATCTATTATTTAGACCTTAAAAATAAATTGTTAAATATTAAAGAGGGAAGAGAAGAAATTGAAAAAATGTGTCCTGGGATTACAAAACATTCTGAAAAAGAAAATATCATAAATATAAATAATTTTATCATAGAGATACAAAAAAATATAAACTCTTGTGATAACTATTATAAAGAAATTTTAAAAATGAACTTTTTATATTATACATTTTTATTAGAGGAATTGATTGTTACCAGAGCACAGCTTTTAAACAACAGATATTTAAGTTTTACCAAAGAACATCAGACTTTTGGCAATAATTTTGAAAGATATCATTATATCTCAACATTACCTTGTCATCAAAAAAATTTATTTTATACCAAAAGATTTGAATCAAAAATTTTAACTGATAACTTTTTATTCTTTAATAATTTCATAAAATTACTTTACAAAATTATTCCTGATAATTTTAGAAACAATCTGACGAATTTTTATATTAACATCTCTCCCCATCTTAGGGATCATTTGAACAGTGAAAGCCATTTAGAAAAAAAGTTAAGCCCTGATGAATGTATTTTAGATGGGCTTACTTACGCAAGTTCTTTTGACAAAGATCAATATAGATATATACCAGAGCAAAAAGGCGTATTTTATGGACGCAACATGTTAGAGTTAAACCCAAAATTAAAAGTGAAAGATTTAGAGAAAAAAATTAACAAAGATAGAAATCTTCAAAAATCCAAGACCATGGAAAAAAATTTAGACCACGTGCATCAATTATCTGTTCGCTCTAAAACACCAAAAAATACGATCGTTACTCCTCAAAACAAAAAATTTCGATATCAAGAACATAAACCTAAACATTCAAACCCTTCTTTAAATGTTCAATCTCAATTTACCGAGAAAAAAGAAAAAATTGAAAATCAAAATTTAACTTTGTCTCCAACTGTGATTGAATTTTTTGATTCATCTGTAAGTAGCTTTATCAACGATGAATGTTATCGCGTTCCTGAGCGTTACAAAGCACCTGTTATTAAAGAGAAGGTAAAAACACGGCCTGTAACAACTGTTCAAGCGGAGTCTTCAAATCAGGTTGAGAAACCAAGCAGCTCTGAAGATTTATCAGATGATACAATCCCTCAAGTCACTCATTATATCGGGGGGCAGCTGTTAACACTTTTTGAGAATTTCTGGGATTTAAAAGCCGGTTTTACGTATCAAGAATTTAAAACTTTGTTTGGGAAATTTGGAGGCATAATAGAAGAAGATAATAAAGGCTCGCACGTTACCTTAAAATATACGGACACTTTAGGCACCTTACATACGGGTGGTACGTGGAGACCCCATGGCAAAGCATCTGAATATGGATATGAATCGACCAAATATTTAAAAGAATACATGACACAATGCGGATTGATACCTAATTTTGTTAAGCCAAAGTCAGAACAACCCAAACCAGAGTAAATAAGTTCAGAACAATGAAAAATTTATTGACAATAATTAATAAAATTGATATTGAAAAATTTATATAATGTTTTTAGTTTAAGAAAGAATAGTTTAAAATTATGAAAAAATTTAAAAAATAATTAGAAAATTATTAACAATTGGTTTGATAAGTATTAGCAATATTTTTTCAACGGTTTTTGCCTCTGAAAATCCTCTTTCTCAATATGATGAATTGAATTGTATTTATCAAGTTACCCATCCTATCTATTCAGACCATAAAATTTATCTTTTAGGTACACAACATGCAGACCATGAAGTTTCAGAAAACGTTGTCAATACCTACCTCAATATCAAGACTTTCTTAGTACGTTTTATTATTTAGTATATGAACTAGAAGGAAAAAATGAAATAACCTTAATTTTCAATAAAAAGCTAGACCCTAAAATAAATGTTGAATCGATATTTGTTACCGAAGAAACTGCTGAAAGAGAAGAGACAAAATCAGAGATATTAGATAAAGCTGATGATCCAGTAGCAGTCAATGAGATTATGGAGATGACTAAAAAAATTGAAAGCCTTGATATTACAAGGGTTTTTTCAATTGAAAAATTAAATACACGTGATACCGAAATAGTTGAAAGCTTAAGATTACTTGATTTTAATGCCTATCAAAAAAATAAAGTAAAAGAGAGTGTACAGAATTTTAGTTATTATTTACATCCTGTTGATTTAATATCAGAAATTGTTTTTAAAACATTAATCAATTCTATAATAAAGCATAGATACAATGATTTAAAAAAAGAAACCCTCTCCTTTGATAAAAACATTTCATTGAATTGGTCCAATCCTGGAACTGAAGTGACTTTAATAGAAAAATTAAAAAAAGAATCTGCTGACATTCCTTTTGCTTATTTAGAAACTGGTTCCGATCTTAGAAAAAATTTACATGATCTTGTTTTTGAACACACATCTGAAAATGATCCTTACACAAAATGGGTACAAACATTTGAAGAAATCAAAGCTGCATCTGGTAAAATTTTTTTGACAGATGCTCTTATGGATAAAAAAAATCTTCCAGATTTTTTAATACAAATTTATAATGATGTCCTTTATTCAAAACGAGAAAATCTGTAGTTGGTCCAAATGAAAAATATATTTATGAATTCAAAAGGACAAAGAGGAACAATATTTGCCCAAGGCCTTGATCATATTTTCCATCTTGTAGAAAAATTCGGTGCAGAAGGATATGAAATTCATAAAATTAATTAGAGAATACGATCAATTCTTTTAACCAAACAATAATAGATAAATAGAGCATCTAAAAAGCTCTATTTAGCTATTTATAGCATCAGCCTTTACAGTATTTCAGGGATAAATTATCAATCATCATATTTTGACAAACATCATATTTTGACAAAGTTAATTTTTTAAAATTCTTTTTATTATAAATCTTATTTTGTAAATATTTTTTCTTTAATTCTTCCATTTAAAGGATTAATGATACATTTATTAAGAGCACCATGAATAAGCCTTAATTTCATTATTAACTGTATCCAAAGTATAATAACAATCTCCGGTAACAGTTGTTGGTAGTTCAGCACGCCAAATAATGCCTTTGTTGTAATCTAATCCTAATAAATTTGGAAACTGGCCAAACTTACGCATATTGCTATCTGGATCAAGTAAAATTAAATAAATATCATTAAATTGAATTACTTTTTTAATTGGAAATTCAAAGTCGAATTTTTTCTCATTTATATTTAAAATTTTTTCGTCAAATTCAATCATCATAAAAATTTTAAATACTCAATACTTATTAATTACCAATTTTTTGCGTAATATTTTGGATTTTCATAGTATAATCGCCAAATAAAACGCTCAAATGAATCTTCAATTTTTTCAGCACCCATAAACCAAACAGCATTGGGATTATCTGAATGAAGTTTCATGATCATAAAACTTGAAGAATCACTTATCTCAAAAAAAGGCAAATCGCCAGGTTCCATCATCTCAAGGGCTCCCAAAGCGAGCCACTCATCGTCATATTCTAAAGCTTCTTCCTTTTCTTCAATTTGATGCTCCAAAATACCTTGATAAAAATGAGAGATAACTAGAGGTGGACAAATCCTGTTTGTACTAAAAAAATCATAATTTTTGTCATCTCGAAGATAATGCGGTCTTTGTAAAAAACCATACCCTATTTCTTCATAAAATTTTCTTAATTGTGATGGAAAATTGCTGTGTAATATTGTTTCTGCTTCCTCAATTTCTTTTCTATTTATATTATCAAACCAATTATGATATCCCCTTAAATGATTTCGATGATAAGACTTTAAATAATCATATTGTCCCATAATTTAAATAACCCTAACCCACAGTCGGTGCCGGAAGATTGAGATACTTAAAAGCTTCGGCGGTTAACATACGGCCGCGGGATGTTCGTTGCAGGAAACCTTGTTGAATGAAATAAGGCTCAATCACTTCTTCCAAGGTGTCTCGTTGCTCAGACAATGCCGCGGCAATGGTATCAATCCCCACGGGGCCCCCTTGAAAGGTTTTAGCAATCAATTCCAAAAATTGACAATCGAGAAGGTCAAATCCTCGGTCGTTGACGCCAAGGCGTGTTAAAGCATTATCTGCAATGCTTGCGGTCACTTCTGGCGATTTAGCAACATCCGAAAAATCACGCACGCGACGCAAAAGTCGACCCGCAATACGGGGCGTTCCACGGGAGCGTTTGGCGATTTCTTGAATGGCTTCTTGAGAAATTGACATGCTTAATAAACGTGCGGCACGCTCAACAATTCGCTCGAGTTCTGCCACCGTATAATATTCCAAACGCACGGGAATGCCGAAACGATCCCGCAAGGGAGACGTGATCAAACCGGTACGGGTGGTGGCTGCTACCAAGGTAAAAGGCGGTAGATCAATCCGGATGGCCCGTGCGGCTGGCCCTTCCCCAATCATCAAATCCAGTTTAAAATCTTCCATGGCCGGATACAAAACTTCTTCAATAGTTGTATTGAGGCGGTGAATTTCATCGATAAACAACACATCATGAGGTTGTAAGTTGGAAAGTAAGGCTGCCAAATCTCCGGCTTTGGAAATCATAGGTCCTGTGGTGGCCTTAAATCCAACACCCAATTCCGAAGAAATAATCTGCGCCAATGTTGTCTTCCCAAGACCAGGCGGCCCACAAAAAAGAACATGATCTAGGGCCTCGCCACGGCTGCGTGCGGCTTCGATAAAAATGCGCAGGTTGGCACGAATGGGTTCTTGACCGATAAAATCTTCTAAAGCACGTGGTCTTAAAGATTTTTCTGGGATATCCTCTTCTTTAAGATGAGGCGAAGTTAAATCATGAGATGTCATCGGAATCATGTGCGGGAAAGCCTCAATAATGCAAATCGAATTAGGACCTCTACTGTAGCATCATTTCCATGGTCTCGCACAGCAAAATCAATTGCTTCGGCCGCTTCATTTTGACGATAGCCCAGGTTTAGCAGGGCAGAAATTGCATCTTGCGTGCCGCCTGAAATTTGAACAGGTGACGTCCCTGCGGGCATTGCAGAGGACGCGAAAGCAAGCTTGGAAACTTTGTCTTTTAACTCGTTGGCAATACGGGCAGCAAGTTTAGGACCCACACCTTCCGCGCGGGCAATAAAAGCCTTATCTTGACGGACAATGGCTTGTGCAAGATCTTGAGGATCAGCCACAGAAAGCAACGCCAAAGCAACACGAAGACCAACCCCTTGAACCGACGATAACAAACGATACCAATTGCGTTCTTCTTGGCTATAAAATCCCAACAATATATGGGCGTCTTCCCGAATAATATGTTCGGTAAACAAGCTGATGGTTTGATTTAATTCAGGCAAGCGACTTAAAAATTTATTTGAGCATAGAACTTCATAGCCAACACCGCCCACATCAATAACCACAGATGTTTCTAAAATTTCATCAAGCACGCCGCGTAATTTTGTGATCATAGGAGAGAATTTCCTTTAAATAATAGCTTTGTCGAAAATGAGCATGACAAATAGCCAAAGCCAGGGCGTCTGCTGCATCCAATTTAACTTTTCCGGCCTTTGGAAGCAAGCGTTGAACCATGTCGGCGACCTGATCTTTTGTGGCATGACCCACACCCACCACCGTTTTCTTGACGCGATTAGCGGCATATTCAGCCGCTGGCATTAAAAAGTGTGAAGGCACTAATAACACAACGCCACGTGCCATACCTAATTTTAAGGTCGATGCAGGATTTTTATTGACAAATGTTTCTTCTACCGCGGCTTCGATGGGTTTATAAGTTTCAAAAACTTGACATAAACCTTTGAACAATTGCATTAAACGCGTTGACAAATCATCTTCTGTCACCGAATGAACCACACCATGGGCCACATGGCTTAAGTGATTGCCTTGAACATCGATAACGCCCCACCCTGTATTTCGCAGCCCTGGATCGAGGCCTATAATTCTAACTTTTGTATTCATCTTTTTTTATTATCACAATTTACAGTTTGAAGCCTTAACAGGTTATTAACTTCTCTTATTCGTCCTTAAAACACAAGGATGATTATGGTTATAGTAAATGAACAATAAAATTATAGATAAAGCTAAAGATATAGCTGATTGACGTAATGATTTGTCTTTGATATTTTGAGTGAATGAGTTACGGATATAGCATAGATTTAAGGGAACGTGTTCTGTTTTATATTGA
>JBPBPI010000101.1:0-55216 GCA_050954885.1 Janthinobacterium lividum
TTAACGCTTTTGCTCATCTTATTGCTGGGATGATCAATTATCAACTTAGACACGATAAACCTTCTCTACAACCTTAAGCATAACTCGGGTTAATTTAGGTTTGATTGATCAGATGATGCATCAGTATCCTTTGTCATCAACAGAGGGCCTATTACTTATGAGTTTGGCCGAAGCTCTGTTGCGTATACCTGATCACGCAACCCGTCGGGCTTTATTACAAGACAAAATGTCCCAAGGTGATTTTAAAAAGTATTTGGACACGTCGGCGTCTTGGTTGATGAATTTGGGAACACGCGGATTTGATCTCAGTGCAACTCTTTTAAAAACCCAATTGCAAGATTCTTTTTTGAAAAAAACTTTGTCGAAAGTATCTTTGCCTCTGATTGAACAAGTGTCAAATCAAGCCATGAGTCTTTTGGCACAAAAATTTATCTTTGGTCAAACCATTGAAAAAGCCCTTAAAAATGCACCTAAAAATCATCCCTTAGGGTACGGCTACTCTTTTGATATGTTGGGTGAGGCCGCCATAACCCAGGAAGAAGCCGATCGATATTTTCAAGATTATTTAAACGCCATCCAACAACTTGCCAAAGCTTCATCTAGTCAATCAAAAGATTCAAAATTTTTATCAAAAAAAGATAGTATTTCCGTCAAACTCTCAGCTCTTCATCCCCGTTATACCTACGTCCAAGAAGATCGTGTCATGACCGAGCTTTCGGGAAAGATTCTTCAACTTTGTCAAGCAGCCGCGCGTGCCAACATTTCTTTGACCATCGATGCGGAAGAATCTGAACGCTTGGAAATGTCCCTTAAGCTGATTGAACATATTGTATATCATCCTGATTTAAAAGGATGGTATGGCTTAGGCGTTGCGGTACAAGCCTATCAAAAGCGTGCCACTCAAGTCATCGATAATTTAATTGATCTTGCTCAACAATCTCAAAAATATTTAAGCATTCGTTTGGTCAAAGGGGCGTATTGGGATTCTGAAATTAAGAAATGTCAGGAATTGGGCCTGAAAGATTATCCTGTCTTCACCCGTAAAGAATCTACCGATGTTTCTTACATGTGTTGCGCACAAAAAATGTTGAAAAATACAGATTTTATTTTTCCCCAGTTTGCCACCCATAATGCTTTAACAGTGGCCACCATTTTGGAATGGGGCGCAGATCCATCAACCTATGAATTCCAAAAACTTCATGGCATGGGCGATGATCTCTATGAAACCTTACGCGCACATCAAGATCCTGCTCATTCTTTTCATTGTCGTATTTATGCACCCATCGGCAATGAACGAGAGTTACTGCCTTATCTGGTGCGCCGATTGTTGGAAAATGGGGCCAACTCCTCTTTTGTCAATCATGTTCAAGATACTCATCAAAATATCGAAGACTTGTTGATCTTTGCCGATGAAAAGTTAGCAACCTATCCAAGTACCCATCATCCTAAAATTCCATTGCCGGATCATATTTATGACAACAATCGATTAAATTCTTTGGGTCTCGACTTGTCTGATTCTCATGAAATTCAAAAAATATCTGATGCCATTGACGTTTTATCTTCCCCACAAGTCTATCCGATGATCGGCAAAACCTTAGACCATGGCATACCTTTATCGATTTATAATCCTGCCCATCCCGATCAGTGTGTCGGTGTTGTCTATGAAGCGTCCTCTGACGTGGCATTAGAGGCTCTTAACATAGCCACGCAAGCTTTTCTAACGTGGTCAAAAACGTCTGCTGTCACGCGCGCTGCTTGCCTGCGCCAGGTGGCTGATTTGATGACATCACATATGTATTCTTTGATGGGATTGATTGTCAAAGAAGCTGGAAAAACCATACCTGATGCCATCGGCGAAGTTCGAGAAGCCATCGATTTTTGTCGTTATTATGCTGAACGCGGTGAAACTGATTTTCAGCATCCCTTAACGCTTACGGGTGTCACCGGCGAGACCAACCAATTAAGCTGGGAAGGACGCGGTGTTTTTGTCTGCATCAGCCCTTGGAATTTTCCGCTAGCCATTTTTGTGGGTCAAGTGGCCGCGGCACTGATGGCCGGCAATTGTGTGATTGCAAAGCCGGCGCGTCAGACGCCGTTGATTGCTCATCAAGTCTGTCAGTTATTCTACCAAGCTGGTGTGCCCAAAGAGGTGCTACATTACCTACCAGGATCGGGATCTGACATGATCGCTTCTTTATTAAAAGACGACCGTGTGTCAGGGGTTGCGTTTACCGGATCCACAACAACAGCCTGGTCGATCAACCGGACACTGGCGGCCCGAGAGTGTGCCATTGCGCCCTTGATCGCAGAGACAGGTGGTCAAAATGCCATGATTGTCGATTCTTCTGCCTTGCCTGAACAAGTGGTGGGCGATGTCATGGCCTCAGCCTTTCAAAGCGCTGGCCAACGATGCTCTGCTTTACGCATTCTTTGCGTTCAATCAGACATTGCCCCTCGGATAATTGATCTTTTAAAGGGTGCTATGGCGGAACTGACAGTGGGTGATCCCGCCAAGTTATCCACAGATGTTGGCCCCGTGATCGACGCAGCAGCCCAGAAAAGTTTGGCCAAACACTGTGAGATGATGAAGACACAAGCAAAATTAATTTATCAATGTCATACACCTGATCATTTTAAAGGCCATTTTCTAGCCCCCGTCGCCTTTGAACTGACGACACTGGATATATTAACCGAGGAAGTTTTTGGCCCTGTCCTTCATGTCATTCGTTTTCAAGAAAGTGACTTGGAAAATTTAATAGAACGTCTCAATCAATTAAAATTTGGCCTAACCTTTGGATTGCAAACCCGCCTAGACGGTCGCATCAAACAGGTGGTACAACAGATTCAATCGGGCAATGTTTATGTCAATCGCAACATGATTGGTGCGGTGGTTGGTATTCAACCCTTTGGCGGCCGAGGACTTTCAGGTACCGGTCCTAAAGCCGGTGGTCCTCATTACCTTCACCGTTTTGCCCATGAAAAAACCATTAGCATCAACACAACCGCCCAAGGTGGCAACACCAGCCTTATGATGTTTTAATAATCAATTTTGCCCAGAATTAAAATCTTGCGCCTGGCAATAAATGATTGAAAATTTGCTTTACCTCATCAATTCGGTAAGCAATCATTCTCATGTAATATCCTTCAATTTCAATAGGTCTATTTTGTGATTTTGACCTCAACGTGTAGGTGTTTTGTTTAATATTATTTGTTTTAATATTATGACCTAATTGAATTAAATCTATTAAGGAAACAGCCACTACATCGTCAATTTCTTTAAAACTTTTTGAAAGCGTAGGATTTTGTATAGTCTGCAAACATGATTTTTTAATGTCACGAACACTTGCTTGATCATATCTTACAAAGAAAAGTTGTTTTTTGCCATGATAAATATAGGGGGATTGGCTTATTTGTTTAGAATTTAATTTTATATTGGTGCCAGTCTCTTCATAAAGTTCGTCGCGAGCAACGTCTGAGGTATATTTATGATGGGCTTCACATTTTCCAGCTTGGAAACTCCAAGTATTTGTATTTCGATCATGACCTAAAATCACAGCATAGCGTGAATTTGGCTTACCAGGTTCATCTTGTCTGTAGTCTTTGCACAACACAACGCCTGCACGTTCGACATCTGTATGTTGATTATAAGCAGATTTATTATTTGGTGTTACTTTGTAATCAAAATCACACGTTAATTGATGAGATGCAGCGCATATATTAAGACAAAAAATTGACGTTAGCACCAGAAAACTTTTGAAATTAAACATTTTTGTCTTTCTTTAAGTTAGATTTAATTGATAAAAAACCAAGAAATATTCTAGGTTCTAATATTTTTTATTTAATAAAAATATATTTATATGACAAATTGACATTTAATTATATAAATTAATTTAATATTTTTTTTTAATTTTTTATTTAATTAATTATTTGAAAATTAATGTTTTTTAAGTTTAAAAAATATAAATATTTATAATCCTCTCTTCCTCCACCATTCATCTGTTTTGAATTCAGCAGGAACACGATCCCAATCTTCGAACGGGTTATCTAAATTATAGTCTTCTTTTAAAATCCTCGCCCATTCATCCCCAAATTCTTCAGGTACTTTTGCGCCACACCAAAAACAGTAATTCATTTGTTGATGTGTGCCGTAGGAACTATCTATAAGAAAATTATAAGATCGTACGTAAGATCTATAATTTATTAAACTATTTTTTTCGCTGGCGTAACCATCCATTACCTCGCAACAATGATCGCTCATATTCAATTCTTTCTATGGATTCATAACAGCACTGTGATAAATATCATGTAAGTATTCTTCTTGCTCATTGGTTAAGTGAGACGTTTCTCCATCTAATGTATATGTCAAATCAAAATGATCTTCGCCTGATCTATCTTTAACGGCTCGAACACCATCTAAAACACATAAAAAACCAAAAATAGATCCATCGATAGCTTCTATAATAACTTTTTTTAACATCTCTTGATCAGAAGAGGTTAAATTATTATACCAAGTTGACATTTCGATAAGAGATTTAGAAGGAGATCGTCCAGGGGGTTTAATAAGTAATTTAATTAAACCTTCAATACCACTATCTCTAACAGCTATAATAAGTTTATTTACAAATTCTTCTTTATTCATTGTTTTAATCCTACTTATTCTTCAGACCTCGATAAAAAATTTAGATCGCAATCTAATTTGATTAATTTCATTCATTAATTACTCTTTGCCTTTTAATAATATTGGTCAAAATTTAAATATAACAATTGTCGGTTAATTTTAAAGAGTTAATTATTTAGATTTAAGAGGAAATTCAATCAAAAAAAGTGTTGTCAAACATTTTTTGAATAATGAGGATCATCGCAAAGCAACTTTTAGATAAGTTGCCCTGCTATAATATTGTCGAAATAATATTAATTTTTATAAACCTTTAAAAAGTTTACTACATTTTAATATCAGGATATGTTTTTTTCAAAGTATCAAACTTTTTATTGGCATCTTTATAGTCTGCTTGAGCTTTTTCCATCGGGCGTTTGTGATCATCCAAATCTTTTTCAGCTTGTTCTTTGGTCAGTTTTGCATTGTCATAGTGTTCATATTCAAGAGGCGCATGTTCTCTCTTAAGATCTTCAGTTTTTTCGTCGTGATAGGCAAAGTTCTCTTGTGCTTTTTTAAGATCATTAGACAAATTTTCGTGCTTGCTTGGGTCAAAAGCTTTGTTGGCTTTATCAAAAGCTTCTTTTTTCTCGTTGAAAATTTTCATAGCATTTTTCAACTCGTCACGACCTTTTTTGATGTCTTGACAAGATTTACATTTATCCACACATGAATTGGTGACTTGTTCACTTTGATTGCATTTGTTTTTTGTACAATCTATGGCACATAGTGCATGTGCTTGATGGTTCAGCACCAAACCCAAAGTTAATCCCAACCAAGATATCTTTGAAAACTTTAACAACATAATAACCTTCTCTTTTTGTTAAAAAAATTAATGAGCGTTTTAAAATATTAAAAAGGTGTTAATAAACCGTTAATGTAAATTTTTTTCTATGTTCCATATGTGAATAAGCTGTGGATAATTTGGATTGTCCTTAACCTTTCAATTTCGCGAAGGGTTTGTATTTCTTATAAGACACCAAAGAAATACGCGCCTTTGTGGCTGCTTTTTTCAGTTTTTCATTAAAGGTAGCCAAAGGCGCTGGTGTTTTCATAGCGAGCAGAAAATAAACCGCCTCACAGGCTGTCAGGTCATAGGTGCGCATCAACGTTAAAATATCTTTGGACGCAAAACGGGTGATATCGGTCTCAAGGGGTAGGCATTCTAAAAGATCCAAAAATCGAAGACTTTCTGCCGGTGTTAAATGCTCGCTTTTTTCCGCCTTTAATAAAAAATTAGCAACTTCCAGATGCCATAGGGCAGGGACCAATGCCTTGTAAGATTGTTCTTCTTGGGTCAGCAGTGACAATAACCAATCGGATTCAGGAGTGGCTGCATCTTCAAAACACCATGACAGTAAGATTGAGCTATCGAGGACAAAATGATTCATAATTCTTACTCTTCTATTTGTTCGGCAAGAGTCAAACCTTGGGATAATTTCCCTAAACTGAACTCTTTGAAAGAATCAAAAATATCTTTGCCATTGGACGATTGTCCTTCAACGGGAATTAAATAAGCAACCGGAACCTTGTGTTTTGTGATGCGAATATGTTCACCCTTTTGCACCTTATTTAAAAGATCAGAGAGATGAGTTTTGGCATCAAAGGCACTGACTTCTATCATCATTTTTATCCTTTTTTTATATATATTTCTAGTTTAAAACTAGTTTAATTTAATAAAATGTTAAGTATTTGTAAAGAGAAATGTTGATCTGATGGATGAGGCAAAAAAGATTGTCATAGAATTTTATGATATTTTATTAAGAGGCCTTGATGGATGTTCGTCAAGAAGATTAACGGCTTGTTTAGAGCAATTAATCTTAAATAGATGTTTAAAAGGAGAAATTTTTTATCTTAAAATAAAGACAAGAAATGGCGTATGCCATGTATAGAAATATATGATGCGCGCTATGACAATGTTATCACTTTTAGGAGTATATTCCGTCATTCACATTCTTTAATTTTCTTTAAAAGTTAGATCAAAATGAACAAAAAAATTGTGGTGGTAGGTACATCTGGATCTGGCAAAAGTACTCTTGCACGCGTATTAAGTATAAAATTTAATATTCCTCATATTGAGATGGATCATCTTTATTGGGGGGAAAACTGGTCGATCAATGCCAATTTTAGAGAACTGCT
Source organism: Janthinobacterium lividum (assembly GCA_050954885.1). Lineage (GTDB taxonomy): Bacteria > Pseudomonadota > Alphaproteobacteria > Caedimonadales > Caedimonadaceae > JBPBPI01. The sequence goes on from JBPBPI010000101.1 coordinate 6,794, forward strand.
CGAACAACAGCTTCAGATACCAGGGTGGATCGTCTGTGGCAATTATTCAAAAGTAAAAGATCTGACATGGCGCCACGCAACGATCATTATATGGTTAGATTATCCCTTTTATTTAGTGTTTTGGCGCGCCTTAAAAAGAAGTGTAATGCGCATCTATACAGGTGAAAAAATATGTGGTGGCAATAGGGAAACACTTAAAAGATTTTTTTCCAAAAATTCTATTTTATGGTGGGTTATACAAACTTATCACCGGCGAAAAAGCGACTACCAATCGTTAATGTTACAAGAAAATAAGACACTTATGATTATCAGAATCACATCTCCAAAAGAATTAGATGAAAAAATCTCTATAATCGATGATTTTTAATCTTTCTTATATAAAATATAAGGCTCTGGTACATCTTCATGAATAGACATTTCTAACCACCCGTGACTTTTATAAAAGGGACAAACCTTAGGGTTGTCTAGGGCTATTTTGAGTGTCATAGGACTTGACAGGTTATCTTCTGCTGTTTGAAGTAAGCACGATCCAATACCGAGGTTTTGATAATTGGGATGCACAAATAAATTGTGGATAAAATTATCGGCAAGATAGATTGAAACAAATCCTACAAGAGTATTGTCCTCTTCAGCCACCCAAACCTTGTCTTGTTCAACAGATTTTGCATAATCACCAATTTGAAATTCATTTTCAGGACGAGATTTAAACGTCTCTCGGCGGATAAATTGGAATAAAATTTCAAGCTCTAAGATGTCTTTAGAATTGGCTTTGCGAATTATCATGAATTTTCTTTTCAAGAATACTTTTAAGCCATTTGAAAGATGCTTGGATAATACCCGGTCTTTTCCTGATATAATGATCCATATCTGCGATGCGATAATAGGTTATAGGGACACCGGCTTGTTTGGCTTTTTTAACAAAATCATCGCTGGAGCCAATGATTGTATCCTGTATGCCTGTGACAACCAAAAAAGGCGTTTTTAATCTTTGATAATCAGGGTCGAAATAAGATTGAGCATCTGCATGATACAAATAAGTCATTCCTCCAAAAAATAAGTCCGATGTTGGATTTTGAATTGTTTCATTCATACGGTGATCATAAAATTCTCTTGATATAATCTTTTGATCACAACTAAAACACTCCTCAACTTCTTCAAGATGAGCACATTTCTGAGGATTCTCTCCAACCAATTTTTGTAAAAATATCCATAATTCTTCACGCCATGGCCAATTGCCAGCACCACACCAATTTATCGCAGCCAGTGTTATATCTGAATATTCACCTGTTAAAGATGTCACCAAAGGTCCACCTTCAGACACACCCAAAAATATTAATTTTTTATTCCAACCAAGTGGTGGGTGTTCTTTCAAATGTTCAATGACATCCCGATGATCTTTAAGGCGTTGCGTCCGTGTGTAATGATGTAAAAATTCTTTTTTATCAATATGATCGCCGTCAATGCCCCATTGTTCGACAGAGACAACAGCAATACTCAAATCTAAAAATTCTTTTAAAAAATAGCGATGGAAGTGAATAATACTTTCAACGTCATCAAATGATGTTGATCCGCCACAAATAATGGCTATGGGATACGTGGATACCTTAGGTTTGGTTAGATAAAAAATAATATTAGGTGCTTTTGTCTCTGTTCTTTTGGCTAAAAATCTTGATGAAGAAGGAACAAAATAACGCCTCTTTTGATCATATTCTGAATCTGTGAATTTATAGGGCGTAATTTCTATATCTTGAGAACAAAATAAAGAACTTATTGATAATAAAATAAGTATTAATTTTCTATAAAACATTAAAGACTATCCATTCGTGTTACTAAATATTTTTCAAAAGTCACAAATTTTGACAATGTTTTTAATAAAGTCTGTTTAAAGACTTTAAAAAAACATAGAACGCCCCATCACCACCGTGGGCTTGTTTGGCATAGGTAATTTTCTTGATATATTGATTTAAAGGGGGAGACTTTAACCAAAATGGCACCATCTTGACCAAACGAGGGGCATCTGAGAAGGCTTTTCCCAAACTTTTGCCTGTGATAATCAAAATAATTCGATGATCAAACTGAACGGCCTTTTCAATAAATCGGATTAAAATAGGGTAAGCATCTTTAATAATTTCACCATGAAGATCCAACGTGGCATCAATGGATGATTTATTCAGATTTTTTTGATACTTATCCACAGAAGCAGTAACTGATAAGGCGGTGGACGCAAACTCTAAGGGTAAAAAAGGGTGTGATTTTAACTCAAATCTTTGAGCAATGTGGACTTTTTTATGAGACCATGAAATAAGATTGCGATCTTTGGCAATCAATGGCTTAACCGTTTGACTGAACTTTCGCCAGTCATCATCATCTGAAGATGTCATCTCTTAAATCATTTAAACCGTCGTTTTAACCAAAATCCAATTGGGATTTCGACTTGAAAGAGACCGTTCAAACACCCAAGTGTCGATCAATTGTTCAATTTGTTGAGGATTACCATCGATGATCTCACCTTTTTTGTCTCGAGTGATGTGAATTTGTTCTGTTTGAAATGTCACAGTCAGCAGAGCTTTTTGGTCCTTAATCTCACCATCTGTCAGATCAACAGATTCAAATTTTACAAGGGTTGTCTCTAAAACTTCGCCGTGCTTCTCTCTTTCTTCAATACTTGCTTTAAATTCATCAAAAACGTCAGGCGCCAACAAATCTTTTAATGTTTTTAAATCGTTCTTGGCAAAAGAGTCGATGATTATTTCAAAAGCTTGTGTAGCACCACTCAAAAAAGATTTAAGGGTAAAACTTGGATCAAATTGTTGAATCTCTCTAATTGCAGCTTGCACAGCCTCAGGCAATGCGGATATTGCCTCTGGTACGTCAGGTACCTCAGAAACTGTTTCAGGCGTCACAGGCGAATTTACACTTTTGGATTCAGACGAAGGCTCAAATCCAACCTTCTGTCCTAAGGTGATATAAAGTTTATAGATCAAGAAGCCAGTGACGGCGGCTAAAATAATAAGTTTAAAAAAATCTGATGGCATTTTAATTTAATTTCTCATGGACAAATTGTGGATTCATCGTAACATACGCCAGTATATCATATTAAACTTTAAAAGGAGAATAACGATCGTGGCTCAAAATAATTCCCAAGATCAACAACCGGCCCTTCCGCCTTTAAAAATACTGAACCAGTATATTAAAGATCTATCTTTTGAAAATCCAAATCCTGAAAAAAGTTTCCAAGATTCAGATGAAGCCCCTGAAATGAACTTAAATTTAGATATTCAAGCCAAAAATTTAGAGCAAGATATCTTTGAAATTACCCTGCATTTGACAGCGGACGCCAAAAGATCTGATTATTCTCTTTTTATCGTTGAGCTGCAATATACAGGAATTTTTCAATTAAACAATGTACCTCAAGAGTCTGTCCATCCTCTTTTGATGATTGAAGGCCCCCGTCTTCTTTTCCCAACAGTTCGTCATGTGGTGGCCAATACAACGCGCGAGGGAGGATTTCCAACGTTAAATCTAGAATCCATTGATTTTGTTGATTTATATCGCAGACAGTATATCGAGCCTCAACAAGATCAGACTAATGCAGCCAAATTGGATTCTTAACCTTTTGTAAGAATTCAACATGATTTTTTTGCTCCGCCTCGTTAGGTGTAAAATTACGCTTCAGGCGGGGTGAAAAGTTCATTGTCTTTACCATGGTCGATGGCTTATTTTCGCGCGTCTCTGCATCCAACAAAAGATTATTTTGCCGGCCCCCGGTGAGTTCCAAATAAACTTGTGCCAAAAGTTCAGCATCTAACAAAGCACCATGTTTTTGACGCTTTGAATTGTCAATTTTAAAACGTTTACAAAGAGCATCAAGAGAATAAGGTGATCCAGGAAATTTATTTTTGGCCATCGTCAAGGTATCAATGGCTCGTCCGTAGGACAATGTTTCTTGCCCCACCATGTTCAATTCAGCATTTAAAAATTTCATATCAAATCGCGCATTGTGGATAACTAAAGGAGAATCCTGAATAAAGTCTAAAAATTCTTGATACAGGTCTCGAAATGGTTTCTCAAGGGCTAAAAGTTCTGCAGACAATCCATGAACACGAAAAGCTTCAATCGGCATGTCACGTTCAGGATTTACGAGCTTATGATAAGTTCGACCTGTTGGCAGACGGTCAATCAATTCAATACAGCCGATTTCAGCAATTCGGTGACCTTCTGAAGGTTCAAAGCCAGTGGTTTCTGTATCCAGCACAATTTCGCGCATTAAAAATAATCCCTTTTCAATTTTTGTTTAGACAATGAAGCTCTAATAAACGTCTTAATTGTTGAAAAGTATGAAGACGTCCATAACTGGTATCAAGGATAAAATCAGCAAGTTTCTGTTTTTGTGCCTCAGGCCACTGTCGTGCCCAAAGCGTGGCAAATTTATTTTCTGTCATACCCTTACGTGCCATCACGCGATGGTACTGAATATCGTGCTGGCAAGTCACAAGCAAGACCTTATCACATTTATTTTGCCAATGAAGCTCAAAAAGTAAGGGTATTTCAAGCACAATTATTGATTTTTTTTCAGATTTTGCTTGATCGATATCCCAAAGATGTCTTTTTTCAACTTCAGGATGAATAATTTTTTCAAGATTTTTTAAAAAGTCAGGATTTTTTACAATAAATTGACTTACTTTGTATTGTGTAATTTCACCAAAATTTTTGGGTAAATTTTCAGCAATTTTTAATTGGATATCTTTTTCTTGATACAAAGCCGCAACAATATTATCCGATGAGCTAATGGGACAATCAAGGCGTCGCAACATCTTAGCCAGAGTTGATTTTCCGGCCCCAATGGATCCTGTTAGACCTAAAATAATCAGAATCAACTCTTTCTTTGATTAAAACTTCAGCAATCTACCATACTTGAAACCTCAAAAAAGATAAAAAATACTTTCTTTTTAAGACAAAAAATTAAGTCATTTTTGCTGACCTAAAATAACTTGGGATAACTTGTGGATAATAAGGGGATAAAATTGTTGTATTTTAAAAAGGTGAAACTTATCCTCAATTCAAATAATTTGTAAACATGTTATCCACAGAGGGATAAGTCTGGATAAAATTGTGGATAATTTTATTTTCTTTCAAAAATGTGAGAGATTTGTTAGGGTTAGTCAACTTATAGATTGGGGATAAATTTTGTACCATACCCTTGAAAACTTTATCCTCAGGACCAACTACCACATAAACCTTATATATATCTTAAGAGTATTTTAGATGATGTCTTCGGGAAAATTTTTAAATGTGCTTCAAGGAAGGATTGAAACACCTCCTCCTGTCTGGTTAATGCGTCAAGCAGGACGTTATTTGCCTGAATACAGAAAACTGCGACAACAATGCCCTCGATTTATGGATTTTTGCTTTACACCTGAACTTACAATTGAAGCTACTCAACAGCCCTTAAGACGGTACAACTTTGACGCAGCGATCTTATTTTCAGATATTTTAACAATTCCTCATGCCTTGGGCCAAAAGGTTGATTTCATCGAAGGAAAAGGACCTAAACTACCGCCCATAAGATCTATTGAGGATGTGAAAAGACTCAACTTTGATAAATTTTTAATCACTTTAAAGCCTGTTTTTGAAACACTTCAGGGTTTGAGGAAAGTTTTACCTCAAGAGACTGCACTCATTGGGTTCGCCGGAGCACCTTGGACAATTTTTGCTTATATGGTGGAAGGCGAAGGTAGCCGAACGTTTTCTAAAGCGATTCAATTTTTTTATCAACAACCTCAAGCGGCTCATGCTTTGATGGATATCATTTGTCAAGCAACCGAAATTTATCTTGAAGCTCAAATTCAAGCTGGTGCTCAGGCATTGCAATTATTTGATTCTTGGGCAGGGGCTGTGCCTTATCCTTTGATAAAAGAGACCATCTATGCACCCACCTATCGAATTTTAAAATTTTTAACATCGAAATATCCTTTAATTCCGATCATTTGTTTTCCCAAAGGTTTGGGAGAAAAATTACCTTATTTTGTTGAACAAACACAAGCAAAAGCCTTAAGTTTGGACGCACAAGTTGATTTAGATATTTTATTACCCCAATTGCCAAAATCTTTGCCGTTACAAGGAACTCTTGATCCCCAAGTTTTAATTGCGGGGGGTGATTTATTGAAAAGGGAAGTCTCTCGAATTCGAAAATGCTTTGAAGGGCGTCCTCATATCTTTAATTTAGGTCACGGTATCACGCCAGAAACGCCGCCTGAGCATGTTGAAGACCTTATTCGCTATCTTCGCACAGAAAGTATGTAAGATGACGCGTAGAGCAATTGTCATGGTAAATTTAGGGGGTCCTAATTCTCTTGAAGCGGTTGAGCCTTTTTTACGAGAATTATTTCGCGATCCTGCCATCATACGCTTGCCTGTTTTTCTCCGCGAACCTTTGGCTTGGTGGATTGCCAAAAGAAGACGGTCAAAATCTCAAGCTATTTTTAAAGCGATTGGTGGATATTCGCCTTTACTTGAAAATACGCAAGCGCAAGCGCAAGCGTTAGAACACCATTTGGGAGATGAGTTTCGTGTTTTTATAGCCATGCGTTATTGGCATCCTTTTACAGCTGAAACTTTAAAAGAAGTGATAGATTATAAGCCTGATCAAGTTATCTTATTGCCACTTTATCCACAGTTTTCAACCACAACCACTGCTTCTTCGTTGTTATGTTGGACACATGAAGCTCAAAAAATGAATTTTAATTGTCCCACTTCGACCGTGGGATGTTACTACACCCATGAAAAATTTATTGATGCTGTGGTAGATCTCATTAAAAAATCCTCAAAAGATATTCAAGATCTGTCATCTTATCATCTTTTATTCACAGCTCATGGCCTTCCTGAGCGTATTGTTCAACAAGGTGATCCCTATCAACGTCAAGTCGAGGCAACAGTTGAGGCTGTCTACCATAAATTAAATTCTTCAATGCCCTATACCATTTCTTATCAATCCCGGGTGGGGCCCTTAAAGTGGATTGGGCCTTCTTGTGAACAAGAAATTCAACGATTGGGACAAGAAAGTAAAAATATTTTTCTCATTCCCATTGCCTTTGTGTCAGAACATTCCGAAACTTTGTATGAACTTGACATTCAATACAAGGCCCTGGCGCAAGAATCAGGTGTTTCTGCTTTTATCCGCGTGCCCACTGTTGAGACGCATCCTTTGTTTATTGAATGTTTGGCAGATTTGGTTAAAAGTGCATTACAAAAAGAAATTTTTTATTGCTCTACACAATGTTTGCCATGTTGGTGTCAAAACCTTAAAAAAGTATCTTAAAAATGGCTGATTTTTTTTCATCTTATTATCTTGTTTTAAAAAGTTTTCATATCATTTTTGTGGTGTGTTGGATGGCTGCCTTGTTTTATTTGCCGCGTCTTTTTGCCTATCACGCTCGTGTCGATCCTCAATCTGAAAGCAGTGAATTGTTTAAAATTATGGAAAGGCGTTTGGTCCGCATTATCATGACACCTTCGATGTTGGGCACTTGGATTTTTGGGCTTTGTTTGTTATGTGTCCCGGGTATGTTATCTTCTCCCTTTGGTTGGTTTCATGTCAAATTACTTTTAGTTTTAATTATGACGGCTTTTCACGGTATTGCTGTGAAATGGATGAAAGATTTTTCTGTTGGCAAAAATACTAAATCTGAAACCTTTTACCGCGCTATAAACGAGGTTCCAACCCTTGCCTTTATTTTTATTGTATTTCTTGTTGTCATAAAGCCATTCTAGGTATATAGGTTATAAGTGGCTCTAAATTTTAACCACATCTTGAATTGAAGATTTCCCCAACGTATATGTTCAGAGTAAAAAAGAAAAATTTATGAATATCCGAGACTTAAAACTAAAATCTCCCGCAGAGCTTTTGGCACTGGCAGAAGAACTTGAAATTGAAAATGCAAATAGTAAAAGAAAACAAGATCTTATCTTTGATATCTTAAAACAACTTGCTGAGAAAAAAGTCTCAATTTATGGCGAAGGCATTTTAGAAATTTTACAAGACGGCTTTGGATTTTTACGTTCGGCTGAAATGAATTATTTTCCAGGTCCCGATGATATTTATGTCTCGCCCAGTCAAATTCGTAAACTTAGTTTGCGCACAGGTGATACAGTTGAAGGGGAAATTAGATCCCCTAAAGATGGCGAGCGATATTTCGCTTTAAAGACATCAAATAAAATTAATTTTATGGAACCTAATGAGGTGCGTCATCGCATTAATTTTGATAATTTAACCCCACTTTATCCAGAAAATCGTTTTAAACTTGAAAACACAATCAATCCAGCGTCAGATTTGACAACTCGGGTGATCGATTTGGTGGCACCCATTGGTAAAGGGCAACGTGCTTTGATCACAGCACCGCCACGCTCAGGTAAAACAATCATGTTGCAACAAATTGCCCATGCCATTACGGCTAATGATCCAGACACTTATTTAATTGTTTTACTCATTGATGAACGACCTGAAGAAGTAACTGATATGATTCGCTCTGTCAAAGGTGAAGTTGTCAGCTCAACTTTTGATGAACCAGCTACGCGACATGTACAAGTTGCTGAAATGGTGATTGAAAAAGCCAAAAGATTGGTTGAGCATAAACGTGATGTGGTCATTCTTTTGGATAATATTACCCGTCTTGCCCGTGCTTACAATACGGTCGTGCCGTCTTCTGGTAAAGTTTTAACAGGTGGTGTTGATGCCAATGCTCTGCAACGCCCTAAGCGTTTTTTTGGGGCAGCGCGTAATATCGAAGAAGGTGGGTCTTTAACCATTATTGCAACAGCTTTGGTTGAAACAGGCTCCCGAATGGACGAAGTTATTTTTGAAGAGTTTAAAGGAACAGGTAATTGTGAAATTGTCCTAGATCGCAAACTTTCTGATAAAAGAACCTTTCCTGCCATTGACATTACCCGCTCTGGAACACGTAAAGAAGAACTTCTCGTGGACAAAAATGCTCTTTCTAAAACTTGGGTATTAAGACGTATTTTATCTCCAATGGGCACTGTAGAGGGACTCGAATTCTTGCTTGATAAACTGCGTCAAACTAAAACCAATGAAGATTTTTTCTCCTCTATGAACACTTGATAAATGGTTAATGAAAATTTTTTTGAAAAAAATGGTATAAATGTTTCACGTGAAACATTTGATAAATTAAAAATCTTTCATGATGTTCTTATTAAATGGAACAAGACACATAATTTAATTGCTCAATCTACTATTTCAGACATTTGGCAACGTCATATTTTAGATTCAGTACAACTCGTAAAATTTATTGATAGCGATTCACAAAAAATAGTCGATTTCGGTTCTGGTGCTGGATTTCCTGGCCTTATTATTGCAATTGTAAATCATCACCCTGTCACACTTATTGAATCTAATCAAAAAAAATGTTTTTTTTTGAAAGAGGTTCAACGACTTTTAAATCTTGATGTTCATATTATTTCTCAACGTATTGAAGATCTCGAGTTTTTAGATGCTGATGTTATTACGGCGCGTGCTTTGGATGATTTATCAGGCCTGTTAAAATTTTCTCATCAACATTTAAAAAAAGAAGGAAAATGTTTTTTCTTAAAAGGAGAAAAAATAGATGATGAGATTAAATTGGCTCGAAAAAAATGGAATTTTAGATATGTTAAACATTTAAGTCTATTGAATCAAAAGAGTTATATTCTAGAAATCATCAATATTAAAAAATATTAATTTAAAAAACTTAAATTTTTCTTGCACAAATTTATTTATTATAATGACATTTATTCAGTTTTAGGGCAAATTTGAAAGAAATTTATAGGATCATTTTCAAAGACCCGTATTAAAATAGGTAAAAGTACATTTCATATGAAAATTATTGCCCTTGCGAATCAAAAAGGTGGCGTTGGCAAAACGACAACGACAGTTAATTTAGCAACAGCTCTTGCAGCTGTTCATAAAAAAGTTTTATTGATTGACATGGATCCTCAAGGAAATGCCAGTACAGGTCTTGGTCTTTATGGCCGAGATCGTAAACGAGGAACTTATGATCTACTTTTAACTGAAACTCCAGTGGCTGATTTAGTTATTCCGACAAAAATTCCCTCTCTTGATCTTATTATTGCATCTCCTGATCTGTCGGGGGCTGAGATTGAATTGGTGTCTGTTTTAGGACGTGAATTTAGATTACAACAAGCACTTGAAGACAACAAACTTACCTATGACTATGTACTGATTGATTGCCCGCCTTCACTTGGATTATTGACCTTAAATGCACTAGTGGCAGCTCACGATATTATTGTGCCCTTACAATGTGAATTTTATGCGCTTGATGGGCTTAGTCAACTCCTTAATACGATCAAAAGGGTGCAAGCACGTCTTAATCCAAAATTAAACTTATTTGGTATTGCTTTAACCATGTACGACAAAAGAAATGCACTTTGTGATCAAGTGGCTCAAGATGTTAAACATCATTTCAAAGAAAAAGTTTTTGATACTATGATCCCGCGCAATGTGAAAGTTTCAGAAGCACCCTCTCATGGGATGCCTGTATTGATTTATGATGTTAAAAGTGTTGGGTCAATTGCTTATATGCGTTTGGCAAAAGAAATATTAACTAAAAATGGAGGATGGAAAAATGTCTCAGTTGCTAACGGCTAATAAATCACTCGGGAGAGGACTCGCCGCTCTTTTAGGTCCTTCAATTTCAGAGACGCCTGATCCATCTCATCAACATATTCATTTTTTGTCTGTGAAAGAAATGATTCCTGGAAGATATCAACCACGGGAAACTTTTGATCAAGACTCCCTTGATTCCTTGATTGCCTCTATTAAAGAAAAAGGGGTTATTCAACCTATTTTGGTTCGACCTATTCATCAGGGCCTTGCAAATTATGAAATTGTTGCCGGCGAGAGAAGATGGCGTGCCACACAGGAAGCTGGATTTTCTGAAATTCCAGCACTTATCAAAGAGATGTCAGATCTTGAAGCCTTAGAGACGGGACTTATTGAAAATATTCAACGTCACGATTTAAATCCGCTTGAAGAAGCTCAAGGATTTAAACGCCTCATGGACGAATTCCATTATACTCAAGAAGATCTTGCGCGCGCTTTGGGTAAAAGTCGTAGTCATGTGGCCAATTCTGTTCGTCTTTTAAGTTTACCAGAAGAAATTAAACTGGCTTTAAAAGAGGCACGTATCACAACAGGTCATGCACGTGCCTTAATCAATACAACGCTTTCTCAAGAGATATTATCAAAAGTTATTCGAGGCGGCTTGAATGTTCGTCAAACAGAAAAACTTGTTCAAAAAACCCACAAATCTTCAAAAGAAGACAATATTCATTATTTAACAGATCCTCGAAATAAAACAGATTTAGAGAATTTGATTCAAAAAATTTCTGAAAAAATGAATTTAAAGGTGACTATTGATTTAAAACCGAACAACAGCGGTGTTTTAAATTTACATTTTCAAAATTTAGAACAACTTGATCGTTTATTATCAAATATTTCAGTAGCTGCGTGAAAGCTCAATCAATTGATTTGACATTTGTGTATGTGTGGGCGGTAAGGTTGATTTAATACGCCCTTCTAATTCAAGTAAAGAATTTAGTGCTCGATGACATTTTCTTATATCCCAACTGGGTAAAGCTTTCTCGTATAAAAAAAGCCGAGGATAAGGAAATTTAATCAATCCTTTAGACCAGCTTTGTTTAAGATCTGAGGCTTTTAAATGATGACTATGACAGGCCATTAAAATCATAAGATCTTGGATTAAAAGACGAATAAGTCGAATCCATTCTGACACTTCAAATGTTTGTGCCAAATGATGCAAGTCAGAAATTTCCTGTAAAAAGAAATGCTGATTAAATTTTTCAGAAGTGACAGACGTAAAGTTAGATAAAATATTTTTAAGCTGTTTTTCATCTAAGGTTTCTTGCCCCGCATATAAACTAAGAAGATCAAAAATTGAAAAAAATTGCTCTAATTCATTCATTGAAAAATTGATAAAATAATTGAGAGCATCTTTCGTTATTTTTAATTGATTACTATGGATCAGCCACTCACAAACTTTTGTAATCTCGTTTTGTTGAATATCATAACATGGTATTAAGGCAGTTTCTTTGGCATCTTGAAACGCCCCAACTAATTTAGATCGTGATGTTAGTTTAGTCGAACTGATAATTAAAACGTGTCGTGAGGTGCGTAAAACATCAATGATTTTTCCTTTGTTTAAAAAGGCGTCTGTAACATTAGGAAATACTATATTTTTCTGAGTGGTTGTTGAATCAAACAAACCGGGCAAGGCTTGTAAGGTATCTAGAGCTTCTTCTGCTGAGGTTGCAAAAGAAGATACATAATGACGACAGCTAAAAATTTTTTGCAAACATTTAAGACGAAATGATATGAGTCCGTCGCAATTGCCATATAATAAAATTCCTTTGACTAGGGGAATATTAGGTTGAAGCCACGGCAATAATGACGGAAATTTCATGAGTTATGATTTTTCTTTAGACGCCATATAACTTACAATTTGTAATTTAATTTCATGGGCAAGAAGCTTCATAGCGCGCTCAATTTCCGCTTTTTCAGCTACAATAGATGGAAATGCACTGGTACTTGCATTGGGCCCCAGGCTGTACGACGTTGTGGCTTCTGCCATAGTTGTTAAAATAGCCTGTCCTGTCGACGCATCAACCAAACTAAAATCTGCGCGACTGGTAATAATTGTGCGTGCGGCTGTTGAGTCACGCCTGAAAGAGAAACTACCGCCACTGACATCAAGCCTTATGTTAAGACGATAGCGAGGATCTGTTGGTTCACCATAGGGATTTAAAGAATCTAAAAGATAATTTCTTAAAATTTGCCCGTCACGATTGCTGATCATCGAAATTTTAATAAGGCTGGTTTCATCTTTAACCTGCACAGAATCGGCTTGATACAAAGGTTGAAAACCACATCCTGTTGCCAGTGTAAGACATAAAAAACTTGTAAAATATTTAAACGACAACAAGATTAACTACCTTATTTGGAATGTTGATAACTTTTTTTATTTGCTTTTGGTTAAGTGCTTTTTGAATAACGTCAAGGCCCAAAACTTTTGCCTGAAGCTCATCTTGAGAGAGATCAAAAGCAACGTCAAGGGTTGATCTTAACTTTCCATTGATTTGAATGGCAATGGTGACAGATTCAGCTTGCAGAAAATCAGGATTTGCTTGAGGCCAGGGTTGATCTTTTAGACGACTCTTTGGATTAAGGTGTTGCCACAAATCTTCGGTGATATGAGGACAAGCTGGATTAAGAAGAATTAATTGCGTCTCAAGAGCTTCTTTTAAAACAGCCACACGATATTGATCAGGATTTAGATCACTTAAAAAATTGGTATATTCGCGAAGTCGCGCCACATAGCGATTTAAATGAAAGGCTTCAATATCTTGAGTGACGGCCTCAATGGTTTGATGTTGTTTGCGTCTTAAAATCACCTCTTGGGCCGGATCAAGACAAGAGCGATCTGTCTTAGACGATGTTATAAACGTCTGCGCTAAAGTCCAAATACGATGAAGATATTTTGACACCCCTTGAATACCGCCATCAGTCCATTCTAAATCGCGATCAGGCGGGCTATCGGATATCATAAAAAAGCGTGCTGTATCGGCACCAAAATCACGAATGATGACATCAGGATCAATCACATTTTTTTTCGATTTTGCCATTTTTTCAGATCGACCACGTACCACCGAAGCACCATCTTGAACACGTGTCAGTTGACCACTGTCTTGAAAGTCAACATCATTAGGCATGACCCATTCTCCAGATGTGGTGCGATAGGTTTCATGGCAAATCATCCCTTGGGCCAGTAGTCTTTTAAAAGGTTCATCCACAGACAAATAACCACAATCCCGCAGGGCGCGGGTAAAGAATCGGGCATACAAAAGATGAAGGATCGCATGTTCAACACCGCCAATGTATTGATCAACAGGCAACCATTTTTGAACAGCCTCTTTGTCAAAAGGGTTTGAAGAATGAGGGGAGCAAAATCTTAAAAAATACCAAGATGATTCAAAAAAAGTATCTAAAGTATCGGTCTCACGTTGGGCTGGCTGATGACACGTGGGACAGGTGGTGTGACGCCAGGTTGGATGTTGGTCCAAAGGGTTGCCAGATCCATCGATGGTGACATCTTCCGGCAATTCAATCGGTAAAGACGCCAAAGGTACAGGGACGATACCGCAATCAGCGCAATGAATGATAGGAATAGGGCAGCCCCAATATCGCTGGCGTGACACGCCCCAATCGCGCAGCCGGTAGGTCGTGATTGATTCTCCCTGATTTGTTTCAACCAACCGTTCTATACATTTTTCTTTGGCCTCTGGTGTGTTTAATCCATTTAAGAAATCTGAATTAAAAACAACACCATTTTCTGTAAAGGCTGTCTTTTCAATGGACAAAGAATGATCAGAAGATCCTTGAGATTGAACCACGGGTATGACGTCTAAATGATATTTTCGAGCAAAGTCCAAATCCTGCTGATCGTGGGCAGGGCAACCAAAAATGGCGCCTGTGCCATAATCCATCAGGACAAAGTTTGCCACAAAAACAGGCAATTTTTTACCTGATATAAAAGGATGTTGTGCTTTAATCCTCAAGTTAACGCCAACCTTCTCTGCCTTTTCCAAAATTTCTTCGCTGGTTCCCTGGCGGTCACATTCTGCCACAAAATCGGCAATTGATTGATCTTTCAAAGCAAGGTGTGCCACCACAGGATGATGGGGAGCAAGGGCTATGAAACTTGCGCCAAATAAAGTATCAGGCCGGGTTGAAAACACCTCAATAGTGTCGGATTGATCCTGAATTTTGAAACGAATTTTGGCGCCTTCAGATTTGCCAATCCAATTTCGTTGCATGGTGACGATTTTTTCAGGCCACTCTGTTAACGTCTCAAGGCCTTGCAAAAGTTCTTCTGCATAAGCCGTGACTTTTAAATTCCATTGAGCCAATTTACGTTTTTCAACCCGTGCGCCCGAACGCCAGCCACATCCGTTAACCACTTGTTCGTTGGCAAGAACCGTTTGTTCAACAGGATCCCAATTGACATAACTTTCTTTGCGGTAGACCAAGCCTTTTTGATAAAAATCTAAAAATAATTTTTGCTCATGACGATAATAATCTGCTGAACAGGTGGCAAGTTCTCGAGACCAATCGTAAGAAAATCCCATGCTTTTTTGTTGAGTTCGCATCACCGCAATATTGTCATAGGTCCAGCGCGCGGGATGTGATTTGCTTAAAATAGCAGCATTTTCAGCTGGCAGGCCAAAAGCGTCCCACCCCATGGGATGTAAAACATTGTATCCTTGCAAAGATCGAACACGTGCAATCACATCGCCGATGGTATAATTACGTACATGCCCCATGTGAAGACGACCTGAGGGATAAGGAAACATCTCAAGAACATAATATTTCGGTTTATCAGAGGTGTCAGAAACCGCAAAAGCGTTTTCATCTTGCCAAATTTTTTGCCATTTTTGTTCAATAGATTGCGGATGATAGTGATGTGACATAAAGACCCTGCCTTTAATTAAGGATTATTTTTAATGCGAAAGTCGCGGGCTTTGGTCATGATTGCTTCTTCAAGTTTTTCAGCGGTCACCGCATTTAAAGGTTGATCAATCCATTGACCTTTTTCAAATTTTTGACGAAATACAGTGACTTTAAGGCCATCTGCACGAAGGTCACGGCCCAAGATTAAGACATCAACTTTGATGCGCTCGTTGGGCGTATGAGAAGGTGTGTACCAATCCGTTAAAATAACGCCGCCAAAAGGATCGGCCACCTTAAGCGGCATAAAAGAAAGTGTGTCCAAAGCACCACGCCACAGGAAGCTGTTGACGCCAATCCCGACATCAGATGATTTAGAAGAATCGGAACTTCCTCCTAACTCAAAGGCTTCTTCACCAAAAAGTTTACCCAGTCCTTCATACTTTTGTTCCCGACGTGACAAAATTTCTTCATCATTCGCTATCTTGGTATTCTGACAAGATGTCAGAAAAAAAGCGCCGAAACAAAGGCTTAGCCATCCTTTAAAATTGATCACAATAATATTATCCTTGTTGTCTTTAAATTTGTTTCTGAATTTATCAGGTTATCGACAAAAGGGGAATAAAAAAGGGCGGATCATGATCCGCCCTTAAAGAATTTAAAATCCTAAATTTTTTAGAACTTTAATTTAATACCTGCAATGGCACCCTTCATGGTATTGTTGCCAACGCCGTCTGCAAGATCATTGCTGCTTAAACCAGCTTTGCCGGCGGCCAGTTTATAATCATTTTGATCTTTTACAGTTTGATTGTCATTTTTCATATCGACGACGTTACCTTCAAGATAAACACCTAGGCCAGGTCCTAATTTATGATCCCAAGTGGCTGAATAAATATTGGCTTTAGACTTTTTATAGCCACTTTGAATTTTGCGGGTACTGTTATAATAACCAAGGCTGACCTTGTCTTTTTTATTAACGGCATAGCCAACAGCAACGTCATAAGCACGGCCGGCATCAGCACCGGTGACGGGAACAAAAGTAGCATTATTACCACTAGCATCCAAAGCATAGCGATATTTAGAAACTTGTGATTTACCATTGTTGATATACTCAGCTCCAAACTCAAAATTACGATATCCTAATTGAATACCCAAAGCATAAGATTTAGTTTTGTGATGAGACATGGGCACAGTTGCTGTTGTTGCACTGACAGGATTGCGGGTGTTACCGCTGAGAGCCGTGGCGGATACTTTAAAATCAAGGCCGTTGTTGAAGGTTTCTTTAAAGTTTACACCAAGATTCAATTGATTACGATCAAAAGGAAGAGATTTGGCATCGCCTGGGTTTCTGCTCTCAAGCTTACGATCGCCTTTTTGTGTGGTATCTGTAGTTATGCCAATGACACCTTGAAGACCACCGATACGAGGCGTAACATAGATCGCCTTGGTTGCATCTTTGGGGCGACCTGCCAAATCAGTGGTAATCACAGCACCGGTTGTTTGGTTGATGGTGCTGGTAAAGTTACCAGCAAAACCACCGGTGGCACCCATGATCGCAAAACCACCCACAGCCGCAAAGTCATCGGGACCCCGTGTGTTTCCAAAAATTAATGTTCCCCATTCACCTTTAAGTTTGATCCGGTTTTCTTGAACGTTGCCGTTGCTGGCATTGCCCGAAAGACCGATAAGTCCACTGCACTCAAGACCACCATAATTTTCGAGTTTTTGAAAAATTTCAACGTTAACGCGTGAATCGGCCACTTCCATGTGTTGGCCATACCCTTTTCCACGATTCTCACGGGTTTTATCTTGTTTAAAACCGTGCATATTGAAACTGGTTTCACCAGATAATTTAATCGAAGGTGTCAATTCTTTTGCAGGTTTTACGGCAGCAATGACCGGTAATGTCAAAAGAGGCAGACTCATGACAAGAGCTGTGGTCCTCAACAATAGTTTATTCATCAATGGGTCTCCGTCTAAAATTTAGTCAACAAAATTCAAAAACGCTGTGTTTTTGACGATATTTAAAACTCAAAAAATTTATTAACCAATTCAAACCCCAGATAAGCCGTAAGAGCAATCCTTTTTCTAAGATTGAGAATATTTTTAAAATAATGTGGTTTTAAGGTAACAGAAATAATAACTTCCCTGTTTTTCAAAAATATACCTAAGATCATATTTTTATAAATAAGTTTTTTAAGGTATGTTCACAAAACACACTATGAAAGTAACTTTCTTGTCTTTACTCGATTTTTCTTCAAATTTCTTACCTTCAAGTCTTTATATTGTCTCAACGCCTCTAGGAAATTTAAAAGATTTAACCGCACGTGCCCTTGAAACCCTAAAACAGGTTGATTTGATTTTATGTGAAGACACCCGTGTCAGTCGTATCTTGATGCAACATTACGGTATTTCAACGCCTTTAAAAGCTTTGCACGATTATAATGAAGCACAAATGGTGCCTTTTGTGATCGCTCAATTGCAACAGCAAAAAAGATTGGCATTGATCAGTGATGCTGGCACCCCTTTGATTTCTGATCCAGGGTATAAAATTATTCAAGCGGTCATTGAACATGATTTTTTGATCACAGCCCTGCCGGGGCCAAGTGCCATCATCAATGCTTTGGTGCTGTCTGGATTGCCCAGTCATCAATTTTTCTTCGGTGGATTTTTGCCCTCTAAATCGCAAGAACGGCGTCAAGAGTTGCAAAGATTGGGTAAAGTTCCTGCCACCCTAATTTTTTATGAATCTTGTCACCGCTTAATCGACACACTTCAGGATATAGGAACATTGTTCGGCACACGTGATGTGGTGGTAGCACGCGAGATGACCAAAAAATTTGAAGAAATCATACGCGGCAATTGGCAAAAAGTCTTAAATCATTTTTCTGAAAAGCCCCCTCGGGGCGAGATCGTGCTTTTAATTGGCCCGCCTTCTTCACAAGACCAAGAATGGGATGATGTTAAATTAGAATATGAATTACGTCAAAGTTTAGGGTGTCAAAGCTTAAAAGCTGCGGTTGAAGAAATCACCCTTTTATCAAATCTGTCTAAAAAGGTTGTCTATCAAAAGGCTTTAATATTGCGCAAAGAAGATTTATGAATTCTTATGAAAAAGGCAAAAGAGCTGAAAAACTTGCCATTGTCATCTTATGGATTAAGGGTTATAAAATAAAGGCGTGTCGGTATAAAACGCCGGTGGGAGAAATTGATCTCATTGCGCAACGCAGGTCTTGCTTTGTCTTTGTTGAAGTTAAACGTCGTGGATCCCAAGATCAAGCATTGGCATCAATATCACAGCGTCAACAACAAAGAATTCGTCGAGCGGCAGAATTTTATTTTGTAAAACACCCAAAGTTAAAAATAACCGAAATTCGATTTGATGTGATTGCCTTTTGGTCTTGGAAATGGTGTCATTTAAAAAATGTTTGGTAGAAGGTTTTTCCAATGCAAGTTAAAAAATTAAAAGTTCAATTCTTTTTTATGTCTACGGCTTTGGGATATTTAATGTTATCCACGGGATGTGCGCCAGTCGCTTATCTAGATGCAGCCACAGATCTGACCACGTGTGCCGGTGAAGAACGAAGTTTCAAAACTGTTTGGAAAGATTCTGAAATCAAAGTCAGAATTGAATCTCAGTGGGCTAAATATAAACCGGATTTGGTAAATCAAGTGAACATCGTTGTCTATCAAGGTCAAGTGTTGCTTACAGGTGTGGTCGATAAATCTCAAACACAAATTGAAGCTGTGCGTTTGGTTTGGAAGGTCCCTAATATTAAACAAGTGATCGATGAAACCATTGTCGGCCAAGAGGGCAACTTTACGGATGTTGCACAAGATGCCTGGATCAGCACCCAACTCAATTCAACAATTGCAGCAGATGACAAAATTCGATCGTCAAATTATAAAGTTCAAACTGTGGGCGGTGTGATTTATTTAATGGGAATTGCGCAGAATAAACAAGAGCTTGATAAGGTCATAAAATATGCGCGTCATATCGAGGGTGTCAAAAAGGTCAAGAGTCATGTGGTGATCAAGGGACAGATAAATTCAACCCATCAAACAGCTGGTTTTAAGCAATCACACCCTCAAACAAATCGGTCAAACTCATCCCCGCGATCAGCCACAGATTCATCTGCCAATGACGGTATTGTTGAAATAGATACTGAAACACCCATTATTCAAGAAAATACTGTTAAAGTTCAATCATTAGAGGCACCCAATACCGGATCTTCCTTTCAATAATATCCTTTTGGAGCGTAAAACATGAGTTTAAATGTTGTCTTTCAAATGGACGCACTTGAGGGATTAAAGACCAAAACTGATTCTTCTTTGGCATTGATTGAAGAGGGACTCAGGCGTGGACATCACATTTATTATTATGTTCCTGCAACACTGACTTGGCAAGAAGGACAATTGACATCTTATATGACATCTTTGGGTAAAGAAGATCATAAAATATCTGCAGTTGGTCAAGGTCAATGGATGGATCTTAAACAATTCGATATGCTTTTTATCCGTCAAGATCCTCCTTTTAATATGGATTATCTGACCTCAACGTATTTGTTGGATCATCTTAGCTCTAAAGTTTTGATGATCAATGATCCTCAAGGCATTCGTCAAAGTCCTGAAAAACTTTTGATCACTCATTTTGCTGATTTAATGCCGCCCACTTTGATCACCCGCCATCTTGATATGATTGAAGATTTCAAAAGACAACATCAAGATATTGTGATCAAACCTTTGTATGAATTTGGTGGCGAGAGCGTCATTCGTTTAATTCCTGAAGATCAAAATCTTCGACCTGTTTTAGATCTATTTGAAAAGGCCTATCCTGATCAACCTTGGATGATACAAAAATTTCTACCTCAGATTTATGAAGGAGATCGCCGACTTTTTTTACTTGAGGGCAAACTTATTGGCGGGTTCAGTCGCATTCCGATGCAAGATAGTATTCGCAGCAACAACGCTCGTGGTGGCAAAGCAGAAGCGGTAACACTGTCCGCTCGCGATCATGAGATTGCGGAACGTCTTGAACCCACCTTAAAAAAACTAGGTTTGATCTTTGTGGGTATTGATTTAATTGGGGATTATTTGACAGAGATCAATGTGACATCCCCCACAGGCCTGCGTGTTTTAGAACAACTTTCAAATATTAAAATTGTGTCAAAAATATGGGACAAATTGGAAATAAAGTGTAAGATCACTTGATTTTACAGTTGTTTAAAGAAAGATTTTCAATTTATGGTGGCGCGCATCAACACGGTGGCTTTTGTGGGCATCGATCCTTTACCTGTGGATGTTCAAGTTCAAATGACCACAGGACTTCCTGCTTTTCAAATCGTTGGTTTGCCAGACAAAGCTGTGGCTGAATCTCGAGAACGTGTCCGTGCAGCCCTTTATGCCATGGGTCTGGCCTTGCCGCCAAAAAGAATTACTGTTAATTTATCGCCGGCTGATTTGGCCAAAGAAGGCAGTCATTATGATTTGCCGATTGCTTTGGGAATTTTGGTATGCCTGGATGTTTTGCCACGTGAAGATCTCTCCCATTTTATTGCGCTTGGTGAACTGGCCCTAGATGGCTCGCTCTCCAATGCCTCTGGTGTATTATCAGCTGCCCTACAAGCATCCGCCCGAGGACTTGGTTTAATTTGTCCTGAAAGTGGTGGACCTGAAGCCGCCTGGGCACAAAATATTGAAATTTTGGCGCCACGCTCTTTGCTGGCGATTGTCAATCATTTTAAAGGAACGCAACTTTTAACAGCACCAACGCCTTTACTGAGCGAAAGTCATCAACAAGGTTTAGATCTTAAAGACATTAAAGGTCAAGAAATGGCCAAGCGTGCTTTAGAAATTGCTGCAGCCGGTGGTCATAATCTTTTGCTTATGGGACCCCCTGGTGCTGGAAAATCCATGTTGGCTGCCCGTCTGCCCAGTATATTGCCGCCTCTTACACCCGAAGAAGCCTTGGAAGTGACGATGATTCACAGTGTGGCTGGACGTTTGTCGCAAGGAAAATTATTGCGGGATCGACCTTTTCGGGATCCTCATCATTCAGCTTCTTTACCCGCTTTGGTAGGTGGCGGTCATCGGGCGCAACCAGGTGAGATTACTTTGGCCCATCGTGGTGTGTTGTTTCTGGATGAATTGCCAGAGTTTCACCGCGGTGCCTTGGAGTCTTTGCGTCAGCCTCTCGAGACAGGCCAGGTTACCGTGGCGCGCGCCAATGCCCATGTGACGTATCCCGCGCGTTTTCAATTAATTGCTGCGATGAATCCGTGTCGTTGTGGTTATTTGGATGATGCTGAACGGGCCTGTTCGCGTGTGCCAAAATGTGCCTTGGATTATCAAGCCAAAATATCAGGACCTTTACTGGACCGGATTGATTTTCAAGTCTTTGTCTCGGCGGTATCTGCCCAAGATCTATCGTTGCCAACCGCCAAAGAAGGCAGCCTTGAAGTCGGAAAACGTGTCATGCAGGCGCGATTGCGTCAAGCCGAACGGTATAAAGCACATCCTGAAATTCGATTGAACGGTGAGGTCAGCGGTCAATTGTTAGAAGAAATTGCGCCATTGGACAAAGAAGGTCAAAATTTGCTTACTCAAGCGGCTGATAAAATGAAACTTTCAGCACGTGGGTATCATCGTATTATCCGTGTGGCACGGACGCTGGCAGATTTAGAGGAAAATAATGATATTAAATCTTGGCACATTGCCGAAGCTTTATCCTATCGCGATCATGCAAGACAAAGATAGTTCAATTTTTATAACTAAAATCATTTATTAAGGTATTCAAACAAAAAATGCGGACGCTCTACATAATATAGAACGTCCATTATTTTGGATATTAAAATCTTTACTTTTAAGTAAGATCTATAGATTCTAATTTTACATTAATTAAGTTTTCAAATTCATTTCCTTGAAATACTTTTTGGAATACTGAATTATTGTAAGTTGAAAACCATCCACCGTTCAAAAATCTATTGACATTGGAGCCATAGTCTTTTTTGAAAGCTTCATATTGTGATCTAATGGATAGAAGCTGTTCTTTCGATGCAGTTTCAATATATCCTTCAAAAACACCTTTTGCAAAAGCTTGTTCAGTTTTGGAAGGGCTTTTACCAAAATAATTTCCAAACCAACCTTTATTCGCACCATAAGTACCGCTTTTGTACATATGAGATGTTGTCTTTGCAATTAAATCGACAAGATCTCTAAATCCATTAGCATCTCTTGTATGACCATCAACAAAGTTGTTCCCAAGACTTTCAATATCAATCACATATGCTGTACCTGCTTTATCAAAACGAATGTTATTGAGATGAAAATCTCCATGACTTACAGAACCTGTTTTGGCATGAAGAGCAGCCAAAATACCACCAAGTTGTCCACCTTTTTGTTGAGCAGCATTGGTAAAATCGGGTTGTGATAAAACAGTTTTCAAACTATCATAAGCAGAAGAATCACCAGCTAGAGGTGAAATTGTCGTGGTTACATTTCGAGCGCCATCATAAAGCGATGATGGAACAACAAGTTTCGCATTTTCACTCAAGTCTATTAATTGTGGAACATTTCTCAAATTAAATTTTTGTCTAATTTTTTTAAGATTTTCATGTTCCAAAGTACTTTGTGAAGTTTTTATGAAATTACCTTTTGCTATGGCTGTGGCCAATGCGTTACTTGATGCCTGAGTTTCTTTTTCTTGTTTGCTTGCCATGATGGGGCCAAGTGCTGCATAAGTTTCAGGACTGATAGATTGAGTCAAATCTTGATTTCCAAGAATTTTTTCAATCTGTTCTTCAGCATTGATAGATTTTTTAAATAATTGGCCTTCTCGTGCCAGTTTATTATTATATCTTTTTGATGTATAGCTGAATAAGGTTATGTTTTGTCATTAGAGGAATATTAAAATATTGGTTTGCCTAACGAAAAGAGAATTGTGTATGTCAAAACATAATCACATTCAACTATAACGCCTAAATCCCATGCTGTATCATCGAGAATACCATTCGTTGGTGCTGCTGTTTCTAGGCGCACTTGATTACCAAGTGCTTCAAAATGGACATGTTTATGAGTAAGGCCAGTTGTTTCTATCTTTCTTTGACGTGCGGTATTGAAAGAAAAAACATTGTCTTTGCCCACTGTCTCATTAAATTCAGATGCAAATTGACCTGAAAGATAGCGCATTGCCTGGCTTGTAAAGACTTGAGCATTATCTTTTTTTAATGCACCACCTTTTATGGCGTGATAAGCAACTTCTTGAGCGACAGCTCCTGCAAATCCAGAACCAGAAAAGATTATTTTCTCATCTTGACCAAATTCAGCATTAAGCTTATCTGCATAAAATTTTCCAATCAACTCAACAATAGGAAGTCTTGTAGAAGAATATTTTTTACCTGCAATTGCGCCAAATATACGATCTAGACGGCTAAGTTGATTTATAGCTGATCCTCTTGAAGAAAACTCTTGAACCCCAAAATCTTCTGCGTCTCCTTGATTTGAAAAAGCAAATCTTAAAAACTTATCATGTTGCTTTTGATCAGATAATCCTTGAATTGGAACAAGACGTTCAAGTCCAATGTTGGAGCTATAGTATTCAATGTTTTCGCCAAGATTTTTATCAACAAAAGCTGGATTTTCAAAAAATACATTTGTTATGCCATTAATTTTTCTAATATGCGCAATCGGCATATATTGTTTTAATGCTGTATCAATATTAACGTCATCTTTAAAGTGTTTGCCACCAAATCCAAGTATATTTAAAAAACTTTTTTTGGCGTCATTTTCTGATCCATTGGTTACAAATGAAGGTGTTGTCTTACTAAAATAAGCAGGATTTAATAATTCATCAAAAGTAAATTTAAATGTTTTTTCTTCATCATTTGCCTGATCAAAAAGGGCAGCAAATTTATTAATGGATTTATCAGAAACAGCATTAATTGTATTAACTTTAGAAGCTACGTTTTTAATACTGATTTTGTCATTTTCAGATAATTCATCAACAAATCCATAACTACTAGCAAAGGCTGTGGAAGTCATTAAAGCGAAAATTAAATAAAATTTTGCCTTTTTTCTAAAATGAATTTTATTATTTATCATAAAAAATTTCCTTAACTTATAAAAGAAATAAATAATTTTATTCCCTATTGTCATAAATACATAATGTTCTTTGATAGAAATTACAATAGTTAAAGTATAAAAAAATTTTATACTTTAATAATCACAATTATTTATTGATTTTAAATATTTTAATACAGTTAATAATATTAATGAATTTTATTATGTTATTTTTATAATTGAAGAAATAAATATATGTTGTACTGGCAATTCAATATTGGATTTAACGGCGACCAAAGATACGTTCAATGTCTTCTTTTTTCAGCTCTACATAGGTGGGACGGCCATGATTACATTGGCCTGAATAAGGCGTGGATTCCATCTGACGTAACATGGCATTCATTTCGTCGATGGATAATTTTCGACCAGCCCGGATGCTGTTGTGACAGGCAATGCGGGAACAAACTTGCTCTAGGCGGCCTTTCAAGTCAATACTTTCGCCAATATCATAAATTTCATCCAAAAGATCTTGAATGAGAAGAGCAACCGACGGATTACCCAGCAAAGCAGGCGTTGCACGAACCAAAATGGCCTGGGTTGAAAAAGCTTCAATTTCAAAACCTAAATTTGAAAATTCTTGCTGAAATTTCATAATCAACAAGGTGTCTTCTTCAGATAGAGGAACCACTTCAGGCACCAACAAGCCTTGACTTTGTGCGCCTTGGCTTAGGGCTTCTGCCTTTAATTTTTCATAAATTAAACGTTCGTGAGCTGCATGTTGATCGACCACAATAATTTTTTCTTGAGATTCGGCGATGATATAGGTGTCGTAAACTTGCGCCCGTGCATGTCCCAAAAAACCGATATCATTATTTTCAAAATCTTGAGGATCAATATCTGATATTGCTTTTTCACTAGAAAAAGGCTCGATGTCTTGAGAGATATTAAAAGGTTGAACTCGAGAGAAAGGATCATTTTCTTTCACAGCCAATAAAGGAGAAACAGGTGACGGCGCATTGTAAGCATAGCTATAATCAGGATGCGGACGAGATGCAGGCTTCATAAAAGGAAAACTTAGGGAACTTGATGAAATGTCAGTAGAAACTGAAGGCTTAAGACTTTGTAAAGTTGATTGAGCCACGGTGGTGGATCCTCGATGACCCGCTTGCGTCAGTCCATGTTTTAACGAACTGATCAGAAGATTTCGGATCAGATGAGGGTCTCGAAACCGGACTTCTGTTTTGGCAGGATGAACATTAATATCAACATCTTCAGGGGGCATATCCACAAAAAGGGCCACTTGGGGATAACGGTCGCGGGCCAGAAAGTCTTGATAAGCCACCCGCAAGGCAGCCGAGAGGACTTTATCTTTAACAGGACGGCCGTTGACAAATAAATACTGATGCTGGGCATTGGCGCGACTGAAGGTGGGAATGCCAGCATAGCCGTGAATGTTAATTAGATCGCGTTTTGCGTGAATTTCAACCACATTATCCGCAAAATCTTTGCCAACGATGCTGGCAATACGATGGACCAGGGTATTGTTTTCAGACAAACCTGACAAAGCATTGAGAGAAAAAATAACCCGTTTGTCGTCTTTCAAACTAAATGAAATATCAGGATGTGCCATGGCCAAGCGATGCATAATTTCAACCACATAAGACATTTCTGTCCCAGAAGTTTTTAAAAATTTCAGGCGCGCGGGCGTTGCATAAAATAAATCCCGAATTTCAATACGGGTGCCTACAGGGCTTGATGCGGGTTGAACATCATATTTTTGCCCGCCTTCAATGAAGATTTGCCAAGCCGATTCAGCATCTTGCTGACGCGACGTCAGCGTCATGCGACTGACGGACCCGATAGACGGCAACGCTTCTCCTCGAAAGCCAAGAGTTTGGATGTTGGATAAGTTCTCGTCAGGCAATTTTGAGGTGGCATGACGTTCAACCGCCAATGTTAAATCTTCAGGACTCATGCCGATGCCATTATCTTCAATCAAAATTAGGTTTCGGCCCCCCTCACGAACGGTTACATCAATTTTGGTGGCTCCGGCATCGATGGCATTTTCAACCAATTCTTTTACAGCCGATGCGGGACGTTCCACCACTTCACCGGCGGCAATTTGATTGATAAGGGTGGTGGGAAGAACTCTAATTTTCAACGATTACATGTCCTTTAAAAATTTTTTGGTGAGGATTTTGCCCTCTTCAACGGCGGGCTGATTAAAGGCATTAACCTGCATTAATTTGGCGGTCAGCATGGTCTCAAGCATATAATGCATCAGAAGTCCCCCCAACTCCTCTTCTTCTAGTTTTGACAAGGTGATGAGTCGTATAGGGCATCCTCGATTTTGTAAAGTTTCAAAGCTGGCCCGTTGTTCGGCCATCATCAAATCACCTATGGTTTTTTGATGTAAATAACTTAAACCAAAATCAGTATCACTGCCTGTTGGTATATTAATTTTGGTTCCCTGATGGGTCACATCTAAAACGATAAGGGTAAAAAATTTGTCATGAGGACCATCTAGATAAAGTTGCAATTGACTGTGTTGATCTACAGTTCCCAATGCATTTAAAGGTGTTGAGCCTTTGCCGTCTTTGCCTAAACTTTCGGCCCACAATTGACGAAACCAAAAGGTAAAATAATTCAGCCTGTCGATATACGGCATTAACACACTTTGTGAAATACCTTTTGAAAGTCCCAAAGCGGTCAAAGCTGCACCTTCAATGGCAGAAGTCGGTGCATTGATGATTTGTTGCGCTCCTTGACGAATACGGCGAATATCGATGCCCATGAGGGCTGCTGGCAAAAGACCCGCATTGGTGAGGACTGAAAATCTTCCCCCCACATCTTGGTGATGATCGAGACAATCCAGTTGATAATGGGTTGCAAAATCTTTTAAAGGCGACGATTTAGGTTCGGTTAAAACCACAAAATGATGAGACCATTTTGATGTTTCATAATGCGACAACAGCGTCATAAATTGGCAAAGTGTTTCAGCAGTTGTACCGGATTTTGATACCACTAAAAAGCCTGTTTCATCAAAACTGACACAAGATTTTAATTGATCAAAAGTATGAGGATCAATGTTATCCATAAAGATGACACGATGATCTGATGTAAGGCCCGCAAGGGCGGCATTTTGTTTTAAAGCACACAGGGTTTGCGCCCCTAAACTTGAGCCACCGGTGCCAAGGACAATCCACGTTTTAAAACGTTGCCGGTACCTTTGAGCAGTGATTAAAAGGGCTTCTAAATCTTCCTCTTGCGCCGCCATATCCAACATTGGCAATTTGCCTTGATGTTGCTCGGCTTGAATATCTTGAAATGCTTTTTCTGCTTGAGTCAAAAAATTTTTATAGGCGGGATCGTCTTGCCAACTTTTGGGATTTTGGTGTTGAAAAATAGATGAAGGGAAGGGCGATACCATAAGTTCAAAATCCTTTAAATTATTTCGTTGAAGTTGGTTACCCAACGATCACAAAAGTTAAATGAGAAGGGGTTAGAAATTTTTGGGCAAAGGCGTTCAATTGATCCAACGTAATATCTTGAATAAGTTTAACGCGTTTTTCTGGATAATCAATAGGATATCCCCATAATTGATAATAATGAGTCAAACTTGCAATTCGTTGCGAAGAATCTAAATTGACATCGTAAGATCCCAAAATATAGGATTTTGCATCGGCCAAATTTTCAGCTCTTACGCCCTTATCTTTGGTTTGCTGCCAAATATCTTGAATTAATTTAACGCTTTCCAAAACATGGGCATTGTCGCCACCAAATCTTCCGGCAAAGAAAGAGGCTTGATCGCTATTGTCCAGTGAAGTTGAGATATAATAGGCATTGCCGCGTTTGATCCGTATTTCTGAAAAAAGTGTTGAATCAAAAGATCCACCTAAAATTTGACTCAAAAGGCTCAGCTTTATAAAATCAGGATCGCGCGGCGTCAGACCTTGTTGCGCAAAAATGACATGACTTTGAGGAAAGTTGGCTTGAACAATTTTGGTCTGTGCTTCAGAGGGAAGAACAAAAGCCGGCAGAGGCGTCAGACGCGATTGTTGCGGCAGTTCTTGAAAAATAGTCTCTAACATGGCTTTTAATTGATCGGATGTGACATCACCACAGGCACCAACGGTTAAGCCGTCGCGGGCAAATCCTGCTTTAGCAAAATCTTTCAAATCTTGAGGGGTTAAACTTTTTAAGGTTTCTGACGTGCCCAATCTTAGTTGTCCGTAGGGATGAGATCCCAACATGATTTCATTAAATGTTTTATTGGCCAAATAGCGCGGTGTTTTTTCTTGGATTTTTAAGGTTGTTAAAAAAGAGGCACGAATTTTTTCAAATTCACGGGGATCAAAACGGGCTTGTGTTAATGTATATTTTAATAATTCTAATGCTTCTTGAAAATGTTCCTTAGTGGTTTTCAAAGAAATTTTGAATGTATCAACATCACAACTGAAATTTAGGTGAATGGCGCGCTTTTGTAATCTTTCTATAAATTCTTGAGACGTATAGGGACCCGCGCCTTCATCCATCATGTGGGCAAGTAAATTCACAAGGCCTGCTTTACTTGCGGGCGCATAGGCATAACCGGCTTTAAAGCTGATTTGCAGGGCAATGACCGGAATACTGTGATCTTCGACAAACCAAGCTTTAAGGCCGTTATTTGCCTGGACTTCCCGAATTTTGATCGCAGCATGACTTTGAGGCGCCACGATAGCAAACCAACAAAAGGCAATGAAAAGAAGAAAACTATTTTTTTGAGTCATGTGATGTCTCCGAAGTGTTAGCTTGTTTGGGGATTAAGCGACCTGTAATATGTTGAGGATTTGAAAAAATTTGTTTAACCACAGCATTAACTTGTGCGGGTGTGACAGATTTGACAGAATCAGGCCAAGCTTCAATTTGATCAATAGATAGGCCGCAGGCATGCAAATAAGCCAAGTTATGGGCAGCTTTGGTGACATTGTCTTGGGTGTACACCAAATCAGACAACATATGATCTTTAGCGTTTTGAACTTCTTCTTGGGTCACGCCATTTTTCATCAATTGATCGATTTCTGCTGATACTGCTTTTTCTAGATCTGTCAAAGACGTCTCAGGGGTCGGCATCATTAAAATTTCAAAAAAACCAGGCCCACTTTTCAGCCCGTCGTAATCAATTTGAATTTGACTGGCCAAATGTTTTGTCTCCATCAATGCCTTGGTCAAACGTCCAGTCACAGACCTGCCCAAAAGATCTTCTAGTACAGCAAGAGCATAGAATTTCTGCGCGTCACCGTCACTTAAAGTGGGTGCCGAATATCGCGTGACAACAAAAGGAGCGTCAGAAATTTCTGATGTCATGGTAAAATCTTGTGTCGCACCATCGCTCTTGGGTTCCTTGACATCAAGTCTTGAGGGAAGGGTTTTGGCAGGAATAATACCGTAGCATTTCTCTGCCAGCTCTTTGGCTTTTTCAAAGGTAATATCGCCGGCGATGACCACAAACGTATTGTTAGGAGCATACCACTTGTTATAAAAATCGAGAGCATCTTGGGTGGTGTAGGCGGCAATTTCATGGGCCCAACCAATAATAGGCAATCTTGAGGGATGATGTCGGATGGCCAGAGCATCAAAGGTCTCCCTAAAACTTCCCATAACTGTGTTATCGACGGACATGTAACGTTCTTCCAAAATCACTTTGACCTCAGGCACGGCCCATTCGTCTTGAATATCAAGTTGCGTCAGGCGTTCAGCATCGAGTTTCATAACAGTCTCAAGAGCCGATACCGGAATGGTTTCATGATAAAAAGTATATTGGGATGAGGTCATCGCATTTGAATCGCCGCCCAAGCGACTGACGTCATTCATGAATCGTTCAGGAACTGAACCGGGTTTGCCCTTAAACATCAAATGTTCAAGATAATGGGCCATGCCTGATTTCCCCCAAGGACTTTTGTTGGTGCCAACTTTAAGACACATCATGTGGGTCACAAGCGGCGCGCGGTGATTTTCAATCACAATTAGAGTTAGACCGTTGCTGAGTGTATGAACTTTGGGATTAAAAAGTGCGGCTTCTGCTGATGCGCAAAGGCAAAACAGAGAAACGATCCAAGCCATTATTTTCATGAGTTTTTTCCTTTAGCGCGCATTTTCAGACGTTTTGGACAAGGTTGAGTCAAGTCGTTTTTTTTCGTCGATGGGATCGATCACATCGCCTTTGGGCTTTGACTCTTTTTTCCAAAAAACCATATCTTCGGCAAGACCACGTTCGCGTTTGTCGCTGACATTTGATTCTTGATCGATCACCGCACGAATATTGGCTGGGCTTTTGTCAGCTCCTGATTTATTGAGTAAATCTTCTTCCGCCTTTGAGGGTGGCATATATGTCGATGCTGGTGGTTTTAACACCAAATCTTGTACCTTTTGGCGTGATTCTTTTGCGCCAGCACCACGCTCAGCAGGCGCCGGTGGCTTCAAGGCCATACTGGGAGGCATGCTTAAAGGCGGCCGATCGACCACATTAAATTCATCAGGTTGATGACGCTCAAGCCCCAGTCCCCGCTTAATTTGATCACATCCTGTTAAGGCCAAGGAGATAGCCATAAAACTTAAAATAGGGCGATAATTCAAAAAATCTTTGATCATTTGTTTACCTTTTCTTTCTTAATATTTTTAATTTCTTGCAAAATCATCAAGGCCACACCAATGGTGATGGCGGCATCGGCAATGTTAAAAGCGGGAAAGCTATATCCGTGCCAATGAAAATGCAGAAAATCAACCACACCGCCAAATCTAAGGCGGTCAATCATATTGCCAATGGCCCCACCGATGATAAGGCTGAGGATGGCCGCCATCCATTTGTTCGGTGCTTGCCAAAGCCAAAATCCCAAAAACACACAGATCAATCCTGAAAGACTGCTGAAAATCAGCGCGTTGTAGGCACCCAAGTTATTAAACATACCCCAACTGACGCCGCGATTCCAGACCAAGACCAAATCAAAGAAAGGAAATAGGGACAATGGCTGCGGATCTTTCAAAAAATGATCTAAGGTGGCGATTTTTGTCACTTGATCGAATAGAATTACACCGACAATGAGGGCAAAAAATCCTGTTAGAGGAAAAAATCGAGGATTGACCTTGCTCATTCTGGTTTTCCTTCTACTGCTAATGTCTCAACAACCGCATCACAACGTGCGCACACTTCTTTATGTTGTTGTTGTCCCACCTCTTGTTTGACCTTCCAGCATCGTTGGCATTTATCGCCGGGCGCTAACTTAATACTGTAATCAAAATTTTCATTATAAGAACCATTTATGTCCGTAAATCTTGTTTTAATCTCAGGATTTGAACTAATGTCAACCTTTGAGACGATCAACATTTCTTCCCAAAATTCATGAGTTTCAGGTATTAAATTGTTGGGATCATAAATCAACACTTCAGCCTGCAGGCTTGAGCCAATCAATTTTGATTTGCGGGCTTCCTCTAAACAATGGGTTAGAACGGATCTTAGGGTACGAATATTTTGATATTTTTTACTCAACCCCTCATTGCGCCATGAATCAGGAATGTGACACAAAAAGTCAGGCAAGGTAGAAAATTGCAAACTGTCCTTTTCGTTCTGATGGCGACTTTGCCAGGCTTCTTCGGCCGTGAAACACAAAACCGGCGACAGGTAATGCACCAAAGCTTGAAATACCAAATCCATCACGGTGCGTGCCGCACGTCGTTTGTCATCTTTAGGCGAATCGCAATACAAAGTATCTTTGCGAATATCAAAATAAAAGGCCGATAGAACATCGGTGCAGAAAAAATGGAGTATTTCGTAGAAGGTTTGCAACTCAAAATCGTTGACCGCTTTTAAGAAATGATCTTGCACCAAAGTCAAGCGATACAGCACCCATTTTTCTAACTCTGGCATGTGGTCATAGGAAACTTTTTCGTCTTCCGTAAATCCTTCTAGGGCTCCTAAAAGATACCGGAGCGTATTGCGATAACGGCGATAAATATCCTCTTGATGTTTTAAAATGGTGGGACCTACCCGCAGGTCGTTAGTATAGTCACAACTGACCACCCAAAGACGCAGAATTTCTGCCCCTTGATTATCGATAATTTTTTCAGGTGCAATGACATTGCCCAAAGATTTGGACATCTTACGACCTTGTTCGTCCAAGACAAAACCATGGGTCAGCACTGTTTTATACGGCGCTTGACCTTTGGTGCCACAGCCCACCTTCAAAGAAGACTGAAACCAACCTCGATGTTGGTCTGAACCTTCGAGATATAAAGAGGCTGGAAAGTCAAGTTCAGGTCGCTTTTCGAGAACAAAATATTGCGTGGTGCCGGAATCAAACCAAACATCCAAAATGTCTTTCACTTGTTCAAAATTTTTAACGTCATGATCGCTGCCGAGAAAACGCTCTGGGGAACTCGTAAACCAAGCATCGGCCCCTTCTTGGCTGACTGCGTTCACAATGCGTTGATTAACCTTAAGATCATTTAAGGGCTGACCGGTACGTTTATCCACAAACAAAGCAATCGGCACCCCCCAGGCACGTTGTCTTGAAATACACCAATCAGGACAAGATTCCAACATGCCACGAATGCGATTTTTGCCTTGAGTCGGCACCCAGCGGACCTTTTCAATGGCTTCTAAACAATCCGCGCGTAAGTTTGTCTTTTCCATACTGATGAACCATTGCGGCGTGGTGCGATAGATCAAAGGTGCTTTAGAACGCCAAGAATGAGGATAGCTGTGGAAAATCTTACCTTGATGAATGAGCGCACCTGCTGTTTGCAAAGCATCTTTCATCACTTGATCAATTTTGAAGATGTGTTGTCCCGCAAACATTGCCACATGGGGGTAATAGATACCGTCTTCTGCAACCGTTTCAGGCACACCAATGCCATAAATTTTACAGACCTCAAAATCTTCTATGCCATGACCGGGAGCTGTGTGAACAAAACCAGTTCCCACGTCCACTGTGACATGATCGCCAGCAATTAGAGGCACTTCAAAATCATACCCTTGACCTTGGAAAGGATGATGCGCTTTCAATCCTTCTAAAGCTTTTCCATCTAACGTTGAAAGTTGTTGATAGGACGTGATGCCCAAAGTTTTGGCACAACCTTCCATCAGCTCAGTGGCGATTAAAATTTTTTCTCCAATTTTGGCCAAAGATTCAGGTGTAATTTCGGTCACTTGATAAAGACCATAAGCAATGTCAGGGCCATAAGATAACGCGCGGTTGCCCGGCAAGGTCCAAGGGGTTGTGGTCCAAATGATGACCGAGGCACCGTAAAGATCAGAAGATTCTGGTGTATTAAGGGGAAAGCGTACATAGACAAAGTGAGAGGTTTTATCTTCGTATTCCACTTCAGCTTCAGCGAGTGCCGTTTTTTCAACCACCGACCATAAAACCGGCTTGACGCCTTTATATAAACTGCCATTGTCTAAAAACATGAACAATTTTTCAATGGTCGCGGCTTCAGAACTATAATCCATGGTGCTGTAGGGATTTTCCCAATCCCATAATAAGCCTAAGCGTTTAAATTCTTCGCGTTGAACATCAATCCATCCTTGAGCAAAAGTACGACATTGATGTCGGAATTCGGTGAGCGAGACCTCGTCTTTGGATTTACCTTTGGCGCGGTAAGATTCTTCAATTTTCCATTCAATCGGCAGACCATGGCAATCCCAGCCCGGGACGATAGGGACATTTTTACCTTGTAGTAAATTCAATCTGACCAGAACATCTTTCAAAATATAATTAAAGGCGTGTCCCACGTGGATATGACCGTTGGCATAGGGCGGGCCGACGTGAAGCACAAATTTCTCTCGACCTTGATTTTGTTCTTGCAGACGCTTGTAAATATTTTGCTGTTGCCAATATTTTAAAATCTCTGGCTCGCGCTCGCGCAAATTGGCTTTCATGGCAAAAGAAGTCTTGGGCAAAAAAATTGTTTCTTTATAATCCGTCATCTTTAAATCTCGTTTCCGATGTCTCTATTTCTGTGTTACACCAAGTTGATAAAATGTTCCACGAATATGTTTTGTTCAGGTGTGGTCAAAGAACTGGATTCTTGATAATCTATATTTTTGATGCCGACAATAAAAAGTAATAATGAAGGGCGTTTAACAATATGGATGGTTTTGAGTTCAATCGCATTTTGACAGCGATTTTAATGGCGCTATTGTTTGGTATGTTGCTGACGAAACTTTCAGATACCCTGGTGTCGCCCAAGATGTTGACCAAAGCGGCGTTTCCTATTGAAGTGGTCGCTGATGCTGGGGCGGCGCCTGATCCGGGCGCACAACAAGAAGCCAAAGCGGAACCCATTGAACCTTTATTGGTCAAAGCCAGTGTTGAACACGGTCAAGAGGTTGCCAAAAAGTGTCTTCAATGTCATACCTTTGACAAGGGTGGTCCCAATCGTGTGGGGCCAAATTTATGGGGCATTGTCGGTAACAAAGTGGCACACATGGATAGTTATTCTTACTCCAGCGTTTTTAAAGCCCATGGCGGCAATTGGACTTATGAAGAATTGAACGATTATCTGTATCATCCGTCAAAACATATGCCAGGGACCAAAATGGCCTTTGCCGGTGTTAAGAAAACCCAAGATCGAGCGGATTTGATTGCTTACCTCAGGACCCTAAGCGATGCACCGATTGCCTTGCCGAAATAAAAATATGATTTAAAAAGGATTTTTGATATTTTAACTTTGATGTTGCGTATTTTAAGTTTGTGGATTTTTGTAATTCCACTATTTTCGTCTTTATCTCTGGCTGAAGACCCCACGCCACCGTCACCTGTTCACGGACTCGCGATCATGGGGGATCTAAAATACGGGCCTGATATTAAAAATTTTGATTACGTCAATCCCGATGCGCCGAAAGGTGGCACTTTACGCCGCGCGGTGATTGGCACTTATGACTCTTTCAATCCTTTTGTGATCAAAGGTCAAGCTGATTCCGGTGTGATATTTTATAGTTACGGATCACTGCTGGCACGTTCTATGGACGAGCCAAGTTCTTATTATGGCTATGTTGCTAAATCGATGGAAATGCCTGAAGATCGCAGTTGGATTATTTTCAATTTGCGGCCCGAGGCTACCTTTTTCGATGGCACACCAGTGACCGCCGATGATGTGATTTACAGTTTTAATATTTTGAGAAAAGAGGGCATTCCAATGTTCCAAAATTATTATAAACAAGTGGATAAAGCCGAAAAATTAAGCGACTTTCGGATTAAATTCAGCTTTAAAACCAACACCAGTCGCGAATTGCCAACAATTTTAGGTGATTTCCCT
The DNA here is from genome assembly GCA_050954885.1 of Janthinobacterium lividum. GTDB lineage: Bacteria > Pseudomonadota > Alphaproteobacteria > Caedimonadales > Caedimonadaceae > JBPBPI01. Next base: position 42,681 of record JBPBPI010000101.1, read on the forward strand.
ATTTTCTCTAAAGCATACATGGAAAAGAAAGATTTTAACAAAACCACTTTGGATCTGCCATTGAGTTGCGGTCCCTATAAAGTAAAATCTTTCAAAGTGGGGCAAACTGTTACCTATGAGCGGGTCAAAAATTGGTGGGGTGAAAATATTCCGATTCATAAAGGTCGTTTTAATTTTGATGAAATTCGTCACGATTATTATCGCGATATTCATGTGGCATTTGAAGCTTTTAAATCCCATAATTTTGATTTTCAACTCGAAAGTTCTGCCAAGAATTGGGCGGTGGGCTATGATTTTCCTGCTTTTAAAGAAGGTAAGGTGATCAAAGAAATTATTTCTGATCAAAATCCTGAACCAAGTCGTGGGTGGTTTTATAACCTGCGTCGTCCTTTGTTTCAAGATCCTTTGGTCCGTAAAGCACTCAGCCATGCCTTTGATTTTGAATGGACCAATGCCCATCTTTTTTATAATTTTTATCAAAGAACAAACAGTTTTTTTGCCTTTTCTGATTTGGCCTGCCGCGGTCTGCCTGAAGGCGAGGAGCTTGAGATATTATCTCGTTTTAAAGATCAGCTGCCGCCTCAGCTGTTTACAGAAGTTTATACGCCGCCCTTAACCGCAGTCCCCTCAAGTTTGCGTCATAATTTAGAAAAAGCTAAAAAGTTATTGCAAGAGGCAGGATGGGCCATGATCGGTAATAAATTGACCAAAGACGGCCAACCTTTCGTCTTTGAAATTTTATTGCCTCAATCAGATTTGGAACGGGTTTTTCAAGGCTTTGTGACCAATTTAAAGCGTATAGGCATTGAAGCTCGTTTGCGTTCGGTGGATTCTTCTCAATATGTGCAACGTCTTGAACGTTACGATTACGATATAATTATGATGAGAATTCCTCAATCTCCTTCACTTGGTAATGAGCAGCGGGAATTTTGGTCGTCAGCTGCCGCCGATATGCCAGGGGGATACAATTTTTCAGGCATCAAAAATCCTATAGTCGATCAGTTGATTGAGCTACTCATTGCGGCCCCCGATCGAAAAAGTTTGTTGGCGCGAACGCATGCGCTGGATCGCGTCTTGCTCTGGCACGACTATATTATTCAAGGGTGGGGCAGTGTTGGCACGCCAGTGGCCTATTGGCATAATTTGAAGAAACCGAGTGTGAGTGCAGCCTATGGTTTGGATATGATGAGTTGGTGGTCAGAAAATACATCTCAAGTATTGGAGCCTAAATCCTAGATGCTGAATTATGCGCTGCGTCGTCTTTTCTTGATGATCCCAACCCTTTTTGGCATTTTACTGATTAACTTTATTATCATTCAAGCAGCCCCCGGTGGACCCGTCGATCAGATGATTGCCAAATTGCGCGGCACCTCTGTTCAAGCGACCGCTCGCCTGTCTGGGGGGGGAACCGATAATATCGCAGGGACTGTTTTGGCTGATCAAAGTGGCGCTCAGATGGATGCCAAATATCGAGGCGCGCGGGGATTAGATCCTGAATTTATCGCCAAGCTTGAGAAAATGTATGGCTTTGACAAGCCTGCTTACGAACGTTTTGGCTTGATGATTAAGAATTATTTGACCCTTAATTTTGGTGATAGTTATTTCCGTGATATCTCCGTGGTTAAACTGATCGGCGAAAAGTTGCCGGTTTCAATCTCTTTAGGGCTTTGGTCGACCCTATTGATTTATTTGATTTCAATTCCGTTGGGCATCCGAAAAGCCGTGTACGACGGCGGCACCTTTGATATCACCACCAGCTGGGTCATCATTATTGGCTATGCCATTCCTAGTTTTTTGTTTGCTATTTTCTTGATCGTTTTCTTGGCAGGCGGTAGCTTTTTACAAATCTTTCCCTTAAGAGGTCTTGTATCCGACAATTGGGCCAGCCTGTCTTGGTTTGGCAAAATGACCGATTATTTTTGGCACATGGCCTTGCCGGTGCTGGCCAATGTCATCAGCGGATTTGCCAGCCTGACCTTGTTGACCAAAAATTCTTTTTTGGAAGAAATTAACAAACAATATGTCTTAACCGCCCGGGCCAAAGGGCTGACTGAAGGTCGCGTTTTGTATGGTCATGTGTTTCGCAATGCCATGTTAATTGTGATATCAGGATTTCCGGGGGCGTTTATTCAAATATTTTTCACCAGTTCTTTGTTGATTGAGGTGATATTTTCCTTGGACGGCCTAGGCCTCTTGGGGTTTGAATCAGCGATTGCCCGTGATTATCCTGTGGTATTCGGTACTCTTTTTATCTTCACCTTGGTCAGTTTGATCATTCATTGGCTAGGTGATCTTTTGTATATGTTGGTTGATCCCCGCATTAATTTTGAAAAGCGATTTGGGACATAAAACGATGTCAACACCTCAAATAAAATTTCGCCCTTTGACCTATCGACGGTGGCAGTACTTCAAAGCCAATCGTCGCGGTTATCTCTCCCTATGGATTTTCAGCATCCTTTTCTTGATCACCTTAGGCGCAGAATTTATTGCCAACAACAAGCCGCTGATGGTGTCGTATCAAGGTCATTGGTATTATCCGATGTTTAAAATGTATCCTGAGACGCAATTTGGCGGTGATTTTGAAACCGAAGCCGATTACCGCGATGATTTTATGACAGAGCGATTGTCTGGAAATGGTTGGGCGTTGTGGCCGCCGATCCGCTACAGCTATAACACGGTCAATTACAATTTGACAGCACCCGCACCATCGCCGCCCACGAGAGAAAATCTTTTGGGGACCGACGATCAAGGTCGAGACGTTTTGGCACGCTTGATCTATGGTTTTCGAATTTCAGTATTGTTTGGCTTGGTTTTGACAATCGGCAGTTCAACTGTGGGTGTGATCGCGGGCGGTATCCAAGGATTTTTTGGTGGTAAAGTTGATCTATTGTTTCAACGCTTTATTGAAATTTGGTCAGGCCTGCCAACTTTGTATCTTTTGATTATCATGGCAAGTCTGGTTGAGCCAAATTTTTGGTGGCTTTTGGGACTGATGTTACTCTTTGGTTGGGTGACACTGGTGGGACTCGTGCGGGCAGAATTTCTGCGGGCACGAAATTTTGATTATGTACGTGCGGCCTTTGCCTTAGGAGTGTCCACTCCTAAAATCATGGTGCGTCACATTTTACCCAACGCCATGGTCGCCACCATCACCTATTTGCCGTTTATTTTAAATGGCGCGATTACCACCCTAACATCGCTGGATTTTTTGGGCTTTGGTTTGCCGCCAGATTCACCGTCATTGGGGGAGATGTTGGCCCAAGGTAAAAACAATTTGCATGCGCCTTGGTTGGGTCTGGTATCTTTTTTAAGTGTTGGACTCACCTTAAGCCTCTTGATTTTTGTGGGCGAGGGTGTCCGCGATGCTTTTGATCCGCGAAAGTTACAACGTTGACGTCTGAAAATTCTTTATTATCTGTTGAAAATTTAAGCATTGCCTTTGACCGCAAAAGGGTCGTCCACGATGTTTCTTTTCATATTTTCCCTCAAGAAACCTTGGCGTTGGTGGGTGAAAGTGGCTCAGGCAAATCCATAACCGCGTTGTCGATTTTAAAGTTATTGCCTTATCCTTTGGCGTCTCATCCTGAAGGTCGAATTTTATGGCAGGGGCAAGATCTTTTACAAAGTTCCGATCAGCATGTGCGCCGTGTCCGCGGCCGTCAAATCGCCATGATTTTTCAAGAACCGATGACGTCCCTTAATCCCCTTCACACGGTTGAAAAACAGATCAAAGAAGCCCTTAAAATTCACGGCAGTCCGTCAACGTCGGATCATATTCAAGAGCTATTGCAACAGGTTCAATTGAAGAATGTGACGCAAAAAATGAAAGCGTATCCCCATCAACTTTCCGGGGGCGAGCGACAACGGGTCATGATCGCGATGGCGCTCGCCGGACGTCCCTCTTTGTTGATTGCCGATGAACCCACGACCGCGTTGGATGTCACCACTCAGGCGGAAATTTTAAAACTATTACAAGGCCTTCAGCAACAATTTAATATGTCACTGTTGTTGATCACCCACGATCTGTCTTTGGTGCGTCGGATGGCCCAAAGGGTTGTGGTGATGGAAAAAGGACAAGTGGTTGAGCAGGGTCGCGTTCAAGATATTTTTACACGTCCTCAACACCCTTATACCCAATGTCTATTGGCCGCCGAAGAGACGGATGAGGTGAGGCCGGTGTCAGATACCGCTAAAGTTTTACTACAAACAGAAAAAATTACGGTGTCGTTCCCGCTGAAATCAAATCTTTGGCAGAAAAAATCTTTTTTCACCGCGGTGGACGGCATTAGTTTTTCCTTAAGAGCAGGCGAGACTCTGGGTGTGGTCGGTGAAAGCGGATCCGGCAAATCAACCCTGGCTTTGGCACTTTTACGGTTGGTTCCCTTTCAAGGTCAATGTCGTTTTCAAAACCAAGCCTTGGAAAATTTATCCTCAAGCCAAATGCGATCTTTGCGTCGCAACATGCAGATTGTTTTTCAAGATCCTTATGGTGCGCTCAGCCCCCGTATGACCGTTGAAGAGATCATTGCTGAAGGACTCGAGGTTCACGAGCCAACGTTGACCTCTCAAGAACGCATGCGTCGTCTGGACGAAGTGTTACAAGAAGTTGGTTTGGATCATGTTATGAAAGGCCGGTATCCCCACGAGTTTTCAGGGGGACAACGTCAGCGTTTGGCCATCGCCCGCGCCCTGATTTTAAAGCCGCAATTTTTAATTTTAGACGAGCCGACCTCGGCCCTGGATCGCGCCATCCAAGTGGATATTTTAAAATTATTGAAACGTCTTCAAACGGAACACGGTATGGCGTATTTGTTCATCAGCCACGATTTAAAAACAGTTCAAGCCATCAGCCACAAAGTCATGGTGATGAAAGAAGGCAAAGTGGTTGAATTTGGACCCAAAGCAGACATTTTCTTGCGTCCCCAACATCTCTATACCCAACGTCTCATGAAAGCCGCCTTTGATATGGATGTTTAATTTTAATCGATCCCATCTTTTCTTAAGGAGTATAGATTGAAAAAAAATTAAGGATGATATCTTTATATATCAAAAATCATGAAGCAAGCTTCTTGTTCCCAAAGGTTGAGTAAGATAAAGTGAAGAATCAATTTACAATAAAGGAATAAAAAATGTCTTCAGTCGCTGCCGTTAACGATGATTCTTTTGACAAAGAAGTTCTTCAATCCGATCAATTGGTCTTGGTTGATTTTTGGGCAGAATGGTGCGGGCCTTGCCGGATGCTGTCTCCTGTCATTGATGAGGTTGCCAGCAGTCTTAAAGACAAAGTCAAAGTGGTTAAAATGAATGTGGATGAAAGTCCAACGGTCCCCACCAAATTTGGCATTCGCAGTATCCCAACCTTAATTTTGTTTAAAAAAGGTCAAGCAGTATCCACCAAAGTGGGACCAATGCCGAAAAATAAATTGGAAGAGTGGATTCAAGAAAACGCTTAAGCTCTTTTAAAATTTATGTAAAATAATAAAAAAGGCGATAATTATTATCGCCTTTGATCTCTAACAGGGAATCAAAATGGCAGCACCATCCGAGAATCAATCCTCAAACGAAAATCTTGATCCTTTAAAAATGTCTGAAGCTTTCCTCAAGATGGGCAGGCGTGTTCAAAACCTTTTGCAGAATCAAAAAAATTTTCAACAAAATGATTTTTTGGCACACGTTCATCATGTTACACAATTTTACAGTGAAGCCGCTTCAAAACTGATGTATAACCCAGAAAAAGTTGCAGCAGCTACCCAAGAATATCTAAAAAATATTGGTGAGTTGGGTCAACAAATGATGAATTTTGCAGCCCAAGAATCGGTGCGTCTTGATCCAATCATCACACCTGCGCGCAATGATCGTCGGTTTAAAAGCGATCTGTGGCAGAAAAATCCTTTCTTTGACACGTTAAAACAATCCTATCTTTTGTGGAATCAATGGATCTGTAAAACCGCTGATGCCGTTGAAGGACTCGATAAAACCGAGGGTCTTAAATTTAATTTTTATACTCGTCAAATAGCAGATTTTTTCTCACCCAGTAACTTTTTGTGGACCAATCCTCAAGCCCTTCAAAAAATAATAGATTCAAAAGGCATGAGTTTTTTAAAAGGAATGGAAAATTTTGTCCAAGATTTAGAAGAAGGGGATGGCAACTTCAGCCTTAAAATGGTGGATACCAAAGCTTTTGAATTGGGAAAAAATTTGGCCACAACCCCAGGTAAAATTGTTTTTCAAAATGATCTTATTCAACTCATTCAATATCAGCCGCTGACAAATCAAGTGTATCAACAACCGCTGCTTTTAATCCCCCCTTGTATAAATAAATATTATATTTTTGATATGCGGCCTGATAATTCTTTTACGCGGTGGTGTCTTGAACAAGGTATGCAAGTTTTTATCATCTCTTGGGTAAATCCTGATGAAAAGCTGGCAACCAAGTCTTTTGAAGATTATGTCTTTGAAGGGGTGGGAGAGGCCGCACGTATGGTTCAAGAAATTACACAGTCGCCTTTAATCAACGCTTTAGGATTTTGTATTGGTGGTACTTTCTTGAGTGCTTACGCAGCTTACACGTCCGCTAAAGGACAGAAAGTATTTTCTTCTTTGACCTATTTGGCGACCTTGTTTGATTTCGGACAAGCCGGTGATTTGAAAGTTTTCATCGACGAAGAACAATTAAATGACATTGAGCAACGAATTCAAGAAAAAGGGTTAATGGAAGGTCGCATCCTGGCCCGTACCTTTAATTTATTGCGTGCCAACGATTTGATTTGGTGGTTTGTGGTCAATAATTATCTCTTGGGCGAAGAACCCGCTGCTTTTGACTTATTATATTGGAATTCAGATTTTACCGATCTGCCGGCCAAGATGTACATTTATTATTTGCGAGAGATCTTTTTTAAAAATCGTTTGATGAAGGCACAAAGTATTTCTTTAAAAGATCAACCCCTTGATTTGTCAAAAATTGATATACCAAGTTATATCTTTAGCACCCGAGACGATCATATTGCGCCTTGGCAAGCGGGATATGCAGGGGTTCATATTTTAGCGTCAAAGACCAAATTTGTTTTGGGTGATTCAGGTCATATTGCAGGTGTGTTTAATCCACCGCAAGCGCGCAAATATCAATATTGGACCTCAGATCAATACCCGCAAGAGTCAGAGCAATGGCTTTTACAAGCACAAAATCATCAAGGATCTTGGTGGCAAGATTGGTGTCAGTGGATTAACCCATTTTTGGGAACCCAGCGTGCGGCGGATTCAATTGAAGATTCTAAACTTGATGCTCTGGAAATGGCACCTGGGTCCTATGCTTTAAGAAAAGGAGCAGCCTAATTAAGATTAAAGGTATTCAAATAAAAAAGTCAGAACGACTGAATTTTTTCTCTCGTTTTAATAAAATTATTACCTTAACGTATGGGACGGTGATCTTTTGTGCTTGTTTGCTCTCCGGTTTAATCTTTAAAGAAAACTATGATTCGCGTCTCAGTTATTTGCAATTGAGGCTTCGTGAACAATCTCAATCGTTAAATTACTTAATTCGCGTACGCGCAGATGCGGTGCATGGTCTTCAAATTCAAGCCCAAGGGTACTTGGCTATGAAACAGTTCATGCAACCTGAATTACCTTATGGACTACAGGAAAATGCCACAGGTACCTATTATCATTTGGATAATACACCTGAAAAAAGATTGGTGGGAAACTTGGTTGGCAAAGGGTCTTTGGCAGAGCTAACGTTGGATCAAAGGCGTGAGATTGATATGGCCTACAGTCTTAATCCTCATTTTAGAGCCTTGAAGGAAAATCCCAAGACACTTTTATCTCTTTATTATGTTTCAGATTCCGGTTTTGAAAATCACTTTCCTTGGAAGCCGTCTCAACAATTTAAATGGGAACAAAATAGTCTTAAAAGCAGGTTTTTAGCGGATTTAAGTGTGTATCATTTGCCCTATGGAATTTTAAATTGGTCCGACATTTATTCGCCTAAAGGAGAGGCCCAAATTATTGTCACGTGTGCCGCCTCAATTTATCAAGAAGAAAAATTCTTAGGCGTTGTCGCAGTTGATTTTACCCTTGAAAATATTACTGATTTTATTGCCTCAATCGTCAATCCCTATGGTCGTCTTTTGCTTGTTAACAATTATGAATCAGTAATTGCAGACACCAATTTTAAAAATACCGATAATCCAATTATCGTTAAATCACAACAAGCGTTACCCGAGGGCCTGACTTTAGAAGAAATTAATAAATTACCCCGTAAAGAATTATCTCGTTTGGGTGATTTTTGGGTTTTTCAAGTCAAGTCTCGCTATGCCCCTTGGACATTGATTTATTATGTTTCTTCCTCAAAATTAGTGTTGACCACTTTAGAAGAAATTGGCCCAAGTGTTTTGTTTTTAATTTTGGCTGCGGTTCTTATCTTAGGTGTTTCAAATACCTTGATTGCGCAAGAATTCATCCGTCCAGCACATCAATTGGTCCATTTTATTGCAAGTCACGCTCGAGAAGGCAAAGATGTTTATCAAAAGGTCCCCAAAGCTTGGGTTTCATGGTTTGAAGATGTCAATCGTGTGTTTCAGGAAAATAAAGAGTTGGTTGATCGACTTGAATTGCACATTCATGAGTTGGATTCTATGGTAAATCAACGCACACGAGAGATTTCTAATAAAAACCAAGCCCTTACCAAAGCCCTACAAGATCTTACAAAAGTTCAAAAACAAATGGTTGTTCAAGAAAAACTGGCGGGACTTGGTGCTTTGACCGCAGGCATTGCTCATGAAATCAAAAATCCTCTAAATTATGTCATTAATTTCTCAGAACTTTCATGCGAGTATGTCCAAGAATTAATAGCTTTTATTCAAGACTATAAAGTAGATCAACAAGAAGAAGTGATGGATATTCTCTATAGTCTTACCCATAACCTTCAACGTATTGAAGACCACGGCAAGCGCGCTGATGCAATCATTCGCAGCATGTTGATGCATGCGCGGACGGGTGTCAATGAACCGGAAGAAGTTGATATTAATAAATTAGTCGAGGAAAATGCAACCCTCGCCATCTCAGGCCTAAGACAACAAAGATTTTTACCAAAACTTACTAAAAAATTTGAAGCAAATTTACCTTTATTACAAGTTTACCCTCAAGAGTTGGGACGTGTGATTTTAAATATTGTTAATAACGGCTGTTATGCACTGTATCAAAAGAAAACTGAAGAAACTCAAATTTTTGAAGCTGAAATTCAAATAACAACCTACCGGCAAGATGATAATATTGTCATTAAAATAAAAGACAATGGCTCAGGCATTCCAGAAGAAATTCGGCAAAGTATTTTTATGCCTTTTTTCACAACAAAACCTACCGGAAATGGTACAGGACTTGGGCTGTCTTTATCTTATGAAATTATCACTCAGCAACATCATGGCTCTTTGACCGTTGAATCTGAACGCGATCAATATACCGAATTTACAATTACATTACCCCTTGATGCGTCGTCTTAATTAAATTTGAAAATTTTTCACTCAATTATCTCAAAGTTTATATTTTGACTTGAAGGTTAAGTTTTTCTTATATCTTCAAGAGTTGATATTGAAAGTCCGGTTGCTTCAGTTATTTTTTCAAGGGACAAGCCAAGATTCAAAAGATTCAATGCAATAGCATAAGAAGTTTCTATTTTTTCCTCTGCTTTTCCTTGCTCTATTCCTTGTTTTATGCCTTTTTCAAAGCCATTAGCCTCATACTTCTTCAAGGTATTGGTCTCAACGCGCAACCATTTCAACCGCGCTTCATAATTTTCGCGCTCTTCCTCTTTAAAATTCATGGCCTCCAACACCCCTAAGGCCCTTTGTACAGCCATACCTTCTGATGATGGCGGCAGATGACCACTTAGTAAATCGTGACGCGTCAGAAAAGCCATCCATAGATCCAGTGAACTTTTGATCTTCTCTAGAATCTCTTGATTTTCTCTCTCGCTGAAGCTGTCTTTAGCAAACTTCTTCAGCTCTAAGGTGTGTAACTCAAGATCTTTGAAATAAGCAAAGCCATCGTCCTTTTCAGTGATGTGAAACACATTGTGGTACTTTTTGACATTGAAAATAGAGATGAAGTTGAGAATGTGAATGCTGATGGCTTTGGACAATTGATCATCATCTTCCGATGACTTCAGCTGATCGGTGTACAGCTTGGCCCAATAATACAAGGCGCGCTTGTCATAGTCCGCCTCATCGCTGAGTTGAATTTCAATATTGAAGCGTTTGCCCGTCTTGACTTTTGGCCTTGATATCGAGGATGGAGAGCTTGTCTTGGCGAAAGCTTTGAAGATTGTAAGGATTGAGCAGGATGACCTTAGAGATCTGATCTTCGGGACTGACGATGGCATTGATAAAGGAGATCAGCAGATCTTTGTTCTCTTCTACGCCGAAGATTTTTTTAAAAACCAAGTCAATACGGGGGTTGATGTATTCCATAAGTTATTTCTCAATATTATAATGATCTTAAAATATTTTTCATTCTTTTTAAAGGCGAATGGCAAAACCGCGACGCAAGATATCTTCGGCTTCAGGTGTGATTTCTTTGTTTTGTGAATGCATCAGCATCCCTTGGGAAAGGCGTGTTGGCCCAAACATATTTTTTCGGCCTTGAATAATAATTCGTTTGGCATCTTTGCCCAAAGCGGGCCAAAGTGGGAAAATAATAATATTGCCCAATTTACCATGCATTAAAGCGAGTAGTGCATCCAGACGATCCGCGCGATGAACAAATGTGACTGATCCTTTGGGACGTACCATCAAATAACAAAAATTAACCCAATCAGCCAAAGATGCTTCTGACTCTGAATTGGCCAAGGCTTTTGATGGTATTTTAGAGGGTGTGGTATTGGCGGGTTGATGATAAGGGGGGTTGGCCATCACATGATGATAAGAACCGGCCGCAATGCGGGGGGGGAAACGCAACAAATTACCATTAACCACATCCAAACGTTCATGAAATTGATTGGCACGAATATTTCTAGAAGCCAGGCTTGCCAATTCACGTTGCATCTCAAGGCCTAAGATTTGGACTTCTTGTGCGCGTGCGGCCAAACATAACATAGCGGCACCTACACCTGTTCCCACATCAAGGACAGTTTCTTGACCACTTGCTGGGATAGTAGCTGCCAAAAAGACCGGATCAATGGCTGCACGATACCCTTCTTCGGGCTGTTCTAAGATTATCCGTCCATTTAATAAAGTATCAGTTGTTGTTATCATTCTAAACCTGCTAAATTTGCTCATTCAAATGCTGCGGATAAAATCCCAGCTTAGCGCAGCTGATGTTGAATGAATAGAATTAAAATAATTTCTTGTGTCGGAGAAAAACCTGAATGACTCTTACGTCTATCCAAAGCGTAACACCCATGTCCGTTCAAAAACCTACGCTTGATTCTCTTTTACACCTAGTGGGACAAGATTTAAAGGCTGTCAACGATGTTATTCTTGGTTATTTAGAAAGCCCAATTGCCCTGATTCCGCAACTGGCACATTATTTGATTCATGCAGGTGGCAAACGTATTCGACCTTTGTTGACGCTTGCAAGTGCTCAGCTGTGTGGTTATTCTGGCAATGCTCATGTTAAATTGGCGGCATGTGTTGAATTTATCCATTCAGCAACTTTATTACATGACGATGTGGTTGATGAAAGTTCCTTAAGGCGCGGTCAAAAAACAGCCAATGAGATTTGGGGAAATCAAGCCAGTGTTCTGGTCGGTGATTTTCTTTTCAGTCGTTCTTTTCAACTGATGGTCGAAATTGGCTCCATTGAAATTTTATCCATTTTAGCCCAGGCTTCAGCTTCAATTGCTGAAGGAGAAGTGCTGCAACTCACAAGCCTTCAAGACATTACAATGACTCAAGATCAATACCAACAAATTGTTCTTTCCAAAACAGCCACTTTATTTCAAGCGGCCTGTGAAGTCGGCGCTGTTTTAGCGGGGGCTCCTTTGCATCACCGACAAGCACTTACAAAGTTTGGTCGTGACATTGGTATTGCCTTTCAATTGGTTGATGATGCTTTGGATTATAATGGTCATCATTTAAAATTTGGTAAAAATGTTGGAGATGATTTTAAAGAAGGTAAGTTAACGCTACCGGTGGTGTTGGCTCTTGAAAAAGCAACAGACGTGGAAAAAGAGTTTTGGCATCGCACGCTCACGCAATTGGATCAAGATGAGGAAGATTTGAATCAAGCTATTGCTTATATGTCAAAGTATCAAACCATTGAAAAAACGTTGAAAATCGCTAAAGATTACGCCCATCAAGCCAAACAACAATTGATTTATTTTACCGAAAGTCCTTTAAGATCTGCTTTATCAGAACTTGCCGATTTTATTACCTATCGCGTGATTTAAATTTATTAAATACGTTTAAAATATTTTAATGTTATTATTACATTTTTTTTCTTCATTTAATTAAAAAACCCGAGTTGCGTTTAAGGATAATTAAAAAAGATCATTAGTATTGAGGTAAACTCTTGAGACTTAAACATCAGGAGTTCCCTCAATGGAT